>NZ_JAHMSB010000004.1:0-232509 GCF_018986355.1 Staphylococcus sp. CWZ226
TCCACTTGAGGGAATAAATACTAAAATAAAGCTGATACAGAGAATATCTTTTGGTTATAGAAATTTTGGTAATTTACGCAGTCGTATCATTTTATGTACAAATCTTTTTGCAGCTAATCCAAAAAAAGAGATCAAGCAACTTTATGCTGCTTAATCTCTGTGTTTTAGCTCACCAGTCCTATTTGACAGAGAGCCAAAAAGAGTTGATACTTATTTTTGAATGAAAGTATCAACTCTTTTTCGTCTAATCTATCTTAACATTTAATTTTCTGCTGGATTGAAGTTCACTTTGAATTTCGTTAAAGGCCAGTAACGTAAGCTGACTTTACCGACAACTTGATCTTCTTTAATTAAACCGAATGAACGGCTATCTTTACTCACTTCACGGTTATCCCCAAGGACTAATAATTTTCCTTTTGGAATTTTATTTGTGCCATCTGAGTTAGGCAAGTTTTTAACTTGAAGCGTACCTGTGATTTCATCATAACTTTTATGTTTTTCATTATAATCTAAGTACGGTTCTTTTACTTTTTTACCATTTACATACAATACATCATGTTTGTATTCTACACTGTCACCAGGTGTTCCGATGACACGTTTTACATAGTCGCTGTTTTTATCTGCATGGAAGACAATTACGTTACCTTTATCAAGACCGCCCATTTTAAAGCCAATCACATTGACGATAACTTTTTCACCGTCTTTTAACGTCGGGAACATAGAATCTCCGCGTACAGTATAAGATTTAGCAACAAAATTATAAATCAATAAGATTAAAACCAATGCTATAGCTATGGCTATAATCCATTCTTTCAATTCTTTTTTCACTGTAAAAACACCTCAATTATTCATTAAATGAAATTTTAAAATCACGCCATGGATAATATCTTAAAAACACAGTCCCCACAATATCTTGTTGATGTATCGTTCCGAATTTTCTCGAATCGTTTAAATCAGAGCGATCATCATTCAATATTAAATAGTGTTTAGGTGCTAAGATATCTCCTTCTGAATGTTTAATATTGCGTAATGCTAGGGTTTGAGTAGGATGTTGTACCTGATAACTTTCATGTACTTGTTGGTCATCTCGATACAATTGACCCGCTTTTATTTCGACAGACTCACCAGGTGTCCCAATGACTCGTCCAAAATAGATACGTCCTTGATGACGATACATGATGATATCACTATTATGTATTTGGTTGAAAGTGGTTTGTACTTTACTGACCAAAATACGATCATCCTGATGCAATGCAGGTGACATCTGATTAGAATGTACCACTGCACCGATTAAGATAAAAGCTTGAATCAACATTACAATAATAATCGCAATTATCAAGGAAAGCAAATATTTTACAATTTTTCTCACTATTTATCTCCTTCGTTATTTTATGAAACGACGCTCCAACTTTCTGCTGATTATCCAAAGTCCAGCTAAAATCACAATCACTAACACGACACGAATCGGGCTTTCTAAAATGCTATGCATTTCTCTGCCTAAAATACCTGTTAAAGCCATCGCAATCAAGTTTGAGACAGCTAATATAATGAAGAAAGCCTGACGTTTCATTTGAGACAAGCCAGCCACCACATTCATTAAAGAACTTGGGGTAAATGGAAAGCACAATAAAATGAAAATAGGTGCCACACCTTGATGATTCACAAACCCCAAAAACTTTTGAACTTCTTTTCGTTCTTTGACTTTATCCATGAATTTAGTGTTCGCAAAATAACGTATGATTAAAAAAACAATGAAACTCCCTAAAAATGTGCCCAGCCATGAGATTATAATTCCTAAAAATAATCCGAATGTATCTACATTAACAAACACAAATACGAACATTGGTAAAATAGGAATAAATGATTCTAAAAACGGTAATAAAAACCCTAGTATATCCCCATAGTCCCCCATTGCTCGCATCCACTGTTCAATTTGATGTGCTGACATAACTCCACCTGTCTCTCATTCATCTTCGATTACTACTATTATATAGGGAACAGGTGTATTTTGAAACTAAAAAAAGAACTCCCATATTACTAGTCAGCAATATGAGAGTCTTATATTTATTTCAGAATTATAAACGTTCTTCTAATTCTTGTTTTTTATCTTCGTAACCTGGTTTACCAAGTAATGCGAACATATTTTGTTTATATGCTTCTACACCTGGTTGGTTGAATGGGTTAACACCTAATTGGTAACCGCTCATCGCACAAGCTAATTCGAAGAAGTATACTAAATAACCGAATGTTTCTGGATCAATGCTTGGCACTTTAACCACTAAGTTTGGTACTTCGCCGTCTGTGTGCGCAAGTAATGTACCTTCAAACGCTTTTGTGTTTACTTCATCAATTGTTTTACCAGCAAGGTAGTTCAAGCCATCTAAATCATCTGCATCTTCTTCGATTGTAATATCGAATTTAGGATTTTCAACTTTAACCACTGTTTCGAATAAGAAACGACGGCCTTCTTGTACGTATTGTCCTAATGAATGCAAGTCAGTTGTGTAGTTAGCACTTGAAGGATAGATACCTTTGAAGTCTTTACCTTCAGATTCGCCGTATAATTGTTTCCACCATTCATTGAAGTATTGTAATGATGGTTCATAGTTGATCAACATTTCAGTTGTATAACCTTTAGCGTATAAAATATTACGTAATGTCGCATATTGATATGCGATGTTTTCAGATAAGTCATCTGATTTCAATTCTTCACGCGCTTTAGCAGCACCATCCATCATCGCTTGGATATCAATGCCTGCAGCTGCAATTGGTAATAAACCTACTGCTGTTAATACTGAATAACGGCCGCCTACATCATCAGGTACTACGAATGTTTCGTAACCTTCGTTTGTTGCTAATTGTTTTAAAGCACCTTTTTCTTTATCTGTAGTCGCAAAGATACGAGATTTTGCTTCTTCTTTACCGTATTTATCTTCTAATAACTGTTTAAAGAGTCTGAAAGCAACAGCCGGTTCAGTTGTTGTACCTGATTTAGAAATAACGTTGACTGAATAATCTTTACCGTCAAGGTATTCAATTAAATCATGTAAGTAAGTTGATGATAAGTGGTTACCCGCAAATACGATTTCAGGATATTCATCACTTGTTCTGAATGCTGAACTTAACATTTCAATCGCAGCACGCGCACCTAAATAAGAACCACCGATACCGATCACAACTAATACATCAGAATGTTCTTTGATGCGTTTAGCTGCTTCTAAGATACGAGAGAATTCTTCTTTGTCATAATCTACTGGTAAATCTAACCAGCCTAAAAAGTCGTTGCCTGCGCCTGTACCTTCGTGAATAACACGATGAATTGTTTTTACGATTTCTTGTTGTTGTGTTAATTCGTGTTCGTCAACGAATTTTAAAGCTTTACTATAGTCTAGCTCAATATGTGTCATTTGAACTGCCTCCTGCTTTTTGATTTCACTCATATTTTACTAAATTTCTGATAATACAATCAATAAAACTGTCTATGAAATTGAAGGACTCGTCTTAATTGTGAAAAAATCGTCATTTTTTACTATTTTTCTAGGAAATAAAGTGTTGTACATTCTATAGTTTTTATGAATTTTGCATACATTTAGAACAAGCCTTGCTGTCATAGGGTATAAATGAGTGAGATTTCATCTTTTTGTATATTTATGTAAAATAATGGTTTATTTCTCATCTTCAATCTGCTATGATAATAACATGTTAAAAAATTCAAACTATTCTAACGAGGTGTAAAGATTATGAAGGATAAAATCGTATTAGCCTATTCAGGCGGATTAGATACTAGTGTGGCAGTAAAGTGGCTGATCGATAAAGGTTACGATGTAGTTGCTTGTTGTTTAGACGTCGGCGAAGGAAAAGATTTAGATCAAGTTTATCAAAAAGCATTAGATATGGGCGCAGTAGAATGCTATATCATTGATGCGACTAAAGAATTCAGCGATGACTATGTTGCTTATGCAATTAAAGGTAATTTAATGTATGAAAACACATACCCAGTTGTTTCAGCATTATCTCGCCCATTAATCTCTAAAAAATTAGTTGAAATTGCTGAAAAAACAGATGCAGTAGGTATTGCACATGGCTGTACTGGTAAAGGTAACGACCAAGTACGTTTTGAAGTAGCCATCAAAGCGTTGAACCCTAAATTGAAAGTATTTGCACCGGTACGTTCATGGGGTTGGAGTCGTGAGGAAGAAATTGATTACGCAATCAAAAATAACATTCCAGTGCCAATCAACCATGACTCTCCTTACTCTATCGACCAAAACTTATGGGGCCGTGCCAACGAATGTGGTATTTTAGAAGATCCTTACGCAGCACCGCCTGCAGATGCATTTGATTTAACTCGAGAAATCGAAGATACACCAGATA
Organism: Staphylococcus sp. CWZ226; assembly: GCF_018986355.1. NCBI lineage: Bacteria > Bacillati > Bacillota > Bacilli > Caryophanales > Staphylococcaceae > Staphylococcus > Staphylococcus sp. CWZ226. The sequence continues at coordinate 4,375 of NZ_JAHMSB010000004.1, forward strand.
CACCTGATGAAATCGTTTTGAAGTTTGAAAAAGGAATTCCAGTAGAAGTCGATGGAAAAGCATATCCATTAGATGATTTAATTCTTTATTTAAACGACTTAGCAGGCAAACATGGTATCGGCCGTATTGACCATGTTGAAAACAGATTAGTCGGTATTAAATCACGTGAAGTCTACGAAACACCAGGCGCTGAAGTGATTCTGAAAGCACATAAAGCTTTAGAAACTATCACATTGACAAAAGATGTGGCACACTTCAAACCTGTGATTGAAAAACAATTCGCAGAACAAACCTACAATGGTTTATGGTTCTCACCTTTAACTGATTCATTAAAAGCATTTATTGATTCAACTCAAGAACATGTCAGCGGTGAAGTACGTGTGAAATTATTTAAAGGTAATGCGGTTGTAAATGGCAGAAAATCTCCATATTCTCTATACAACAAAGAACTTGCGACATATACAAAAGAAGATGCCTTCAACCAAGAAGCAGCAGTAGGATTCATTGAAATTTACGGCTTGCCGACTGAAGTCAATTCTATGTTGCATGGAGGTTATTCACATGAGTAAAAAAGCCTGGGGCGGTCGCTTCCAAGCAGAACCTGAAGCATGGGTAGATGCTTTTAATGCTTCTATTCACTTTGACCACCTATTAATAGATGAAGATATTCAAGGAAGTATTGCACATGCGACGATGCTTGCACAACAAGGCATCCTTACTTCTGAAGAAAGCGACACCATTATTAAGGGACTCCAGGACATCCAACAAGATTACCACGATGGTAAAGTTGAATTTACAGAAGCTTTAGAAGATATTCACTTAAACATCGAACATGAATTAATCGAACGTATCGGCCCTGTCGGCGGTAAGTTGCACACTGGCCGCAGCCGTAATGATCAAGTCGCAACAGACATGCATCTCTATACAAAGAAAGCAGTCAAAGAAATCATTGAATTGATTCATTCTTTACAAGAGACGATTGTTTCACTTGCAGATAAACACGTCGATACGATTATGCCAGGTTATACGCACTTACAACGTGCACAGCCAATTTCTTTTGCACATCATGTCATGACTTATTTCTGGATGCTTGAACGTGATAAAGCCCGCTTTAACGATGCTTTAAAACGTATCGATATCAATCCATTAGGTGCTGCTGCTTTAAGCGGTACAACGCATCCGATTGATCGTCAGAAAACACAAGAACTGTTAGATTTCGCATCACTTTATGAAAATAGTTTAGACGCTGTAAGTGACCGTGATTATATTGTCGAAACAATCAATGCGATTTCGCTTGTCATGATTCATTTATCACGTTTCTCTGAAGAAATTATTTTCTGGTCAACAGATGAAGCAAAATTCATCACTTTATCTGATGCATTTTCAACAGGTTCATCTATCATGCCGCAGAAAAAGAATCCAGATATGGCAGAATTGATTCGTGGTAAAACTGGCCGTACTACTGGCCATTTAGTCAGCATGCTGATGACATTAAAAGGTTTACCATTAGCTTACAATAAAGATATGCAAGAAGATAAAGAAGGTTTATTTGATGCGGTGCATACAGTCACAGGCTCATTACGTATCTTTGAAGGGATGCTCGCTACATTGACTGTGAATACAGACCGTTTAAACGAAACCGTACACAAAGACTTCTCAAACGCAACAGAACTTGCAGATTATTTAGTGGAAAAAGATATTCCATTCCGAGAAGCACATGCGATTGTAGGACAAATTGTTTATTGGTGTATTCAACACGATTGCTATTTACTCGATGTGCCACTTGAAAAATATCAAGAATTCTCACCTACTATTGATGAAACGATCTATAGTTATTTAAAACCTGAAAATTGTTTGAAACGTAGAAAAAGTTACGGTTCAACAGGACAAGAATCCGTACGTCATCAAATTGAAGTCGCAAAAGCTTTATTATAATACGAAAAACCATTACCCGAGCGTTATCAGGTAATGGTTTTTTCATTCGTTATGATTTATAAAATTAAAAGTAAAAAAAGACCCTACCAGTTTTCACTGATAAGGTCTTAATTTCGTTATGAGCTATAAATTTAAGCCCAACCACGATAGCGTGCTGCTTCTGCAGTACGTTTAATACCGATAATGTATGCTGCTAAACGCATGTCAATTTTACGGTTTTGTGCTAATTCATAAATATCATTGAATGCTGTGATTAATTTATCACGCATTTTTTCGTTTACTTCATCTTCTGTCCAGTAGTAACCTTGGTTGTTTTGAACCCACTCGAAGTAAGACACAGTTACACCGCCGGCACTCGCAAGTACGTCTGGTACTAATAAGATACCGCGTTCGTGTAAGATACGTGTTGCTTCTAAAGTTGTAGGTCCGTTTGCTGCTTCTACTAAGATATCCGCTTTAATGTTTGGTGCGTTATCTTTTGTAATTTGGTTTTCAATTGCAGCTGGAATTAAGATGTCGCAATCTAATTCAAAGAGTTCTTTGTTAGAAATTGTTTCTTCAAATAAGTTTGTTACTGTACCAAAGCTGTCTCTACGGTCTAATAGGTAATCGATATCTAAACCTTCTGGATCAGATAATGCACCGTATGCATCTGAGATACCGACAATCTTAGCGCCTTTATCAAATAAGAATTTCGCTAAGAAGCTGCCTGCGTTACCGAAACCTTGAATTACAATTCTTGCTCCATTTAAATCAAGGTTTTTAATTTTAGCCGCTTGTTCAATCGCAATAACTACCCCTAATGCTGTTGAACGGTCGCGTCCTTCAGAACCGCCAAGCACAATCGGTTTACCAGTGATAAATCCAGGTGAGTTGAATTTATCTAATGCACTATACTCATCCATCATCCAAGCCATGATTTGTGAGTTTGTCATTACGTCTGGTGCTGGAATATCTTTAGAAGGTCCAACAATTTGTGAAATTGCACGTACATAACCACGAGATAATCGTTCTACTTCATGAATACTCATTTCACGTGGGTCACAGATGATACCGCCTTTACCGCCGCCGTATGGTAAGTCGACAATACCGCACTTCATTGTCATCCACATTGATAATGCTTTTACTTCATCTACGTTAACGTTCGGATGGAAACGAACGCCACCTTTAGTAGGTCCGACTGCATCATTATGTTGTGCACGATAGCCAGTGAAAGTTTTAACAGTACCGTCATCCATTCTTACTGGAATACGAACTTCTAAAAATCTTAAAGGTTCTTTCACTAAATCATACATACCGTCATCAAAACCTAATTTATGCAAAGCTTCTTTGATAATTTGTTGTGTCGATGCCACTAAATTATTGTTCTCAGTCATAATCCTTCTCGCCTCTTTTTCCTAACAATGATTTCGCTTTCATTTGTATTGTAACATAAGCGCTACCTTTTTAAAGGGTTTTCATTCCTTTTGTTACAACTTTTTGAACTCAGCTGAAAACCTTCTTAATTCTCTCTAATGCGTCATCAATTTCTTCCTTAGAAATAATCAATGGCGGCGCAAATCGAATCACCGTTTCGTGTGTTTCTTTGCACAATAATCCTTGTTCTTTTAATGCTTCAGCATATGGTCTCGCATTCTCTTTTAGTTCTAAACCGATGAATAAACCACGACCACGTACCTCTTTAATAGCTGGGTGATCAATCTTTCTTAATTCTTCTTGGAAGTAATCACCGAGTTCTCTTGAACGTTCTGCGAGCTTTTCATCTACTAACACATCTAATGCCGCAATAGAAACTGCTGCAGCTAATGGATTACCACCGAATGTAGAACCATGTGAACCTGGTGTGAAGACATCTAACACTTCATGATCAGCTGCTACAGCTGAAATTGGCAATACCCCACCGCCAAGTGCTTTACCTAAAATGTACACATCTGGTTTTACATCGTCCCAGTCTGTCGCAAACATTTTACCTGAACGACCTAAGCCAGATTGGATTTCATCTGCGATAAATAAGACATTGTGCTCATCCGCAAGTTCACGAATCGCTTTCATATAACCTTCAGGTGGTACATTAATACCCGCTTCACCCTGAATCGGCTCTACTAAAATCGCAGCTGTATTTTCGTTAATAGCTGCTTTTAATGCATCGACATCTCCGAAATCTACTTTTTTGAATCCCTCTAGTAAAGGACCATAACCGCGTTGATATTCCGCTTCAGAAGACAATGATACCGGCGCCATCGTACGTCCATGGAAGTTGCCGTTAAACGCGATAATCTCAGCTTTATCTGGATCAATACCTTTAACTTCATAAGACCAACGACGTGCAGCTTTAACCGCTGTTTCAACTGCTTCTGCACCTGTATTCATTGGTAAGATTTTTTCTTTGCCTGTTAATTCACTGACTTTCTCGTACCAGTCCCCTAAATTATCACTGTTGAACGCACGAGAAACGAGTGTCACTTTATCCGCTTGATCTTTTAGTGCTTGAATAATTTTAGGATGACGGTGGCCTTGGTTAACTGCTGAATAAGCCGCTAACATGTCCATGTATTTATTGCCTTCAGGATCTGTTACCCAAATACCGTCTGCCTCAGAAATGACAATTGGAAGTGGCGTATAGTTGCGCGCCCCATAGTGTTCTGTTTTTTTGATAATATCTTCTGTTCTTGTCATAAATGATTCCTCCTCTATATCCCTTTGTTTTTATTTTCTTATAGAATGTCACTCCATTGTATAGTTTCCACACTTTAAAATATTTTTGAAAAAAATCACATTATAGATACCGCATAATGCGACTAGAGCTATAATGTGATTTGTGTTGCTTACTTCAATCTTCTTTCAAGTTGTTTATATTGTTATATTTTATAGGTGTTCAGATACTGTACGACCTTGTAGGTGAAGCACTAGATAGTCTGGGCCACCTGCTTTAGAGTCTGTACCTGACATTTTGAAGCCGCCGAATGGTTGGTAACCGACAACTGCACCTGTACAACCACGGTTGAAGTAAAGGTTGCCGACCATGAAGTCGCGACGTGCTTGTTCGAGTTTGAAGCGGTTATTAGAAATAACTGCACCTGTTAAACCGTATTCAGTAGCGTTCGCATATTCAATCGCTTGATCGAAGTCTTTCGCTTTACTGAAACCAACAACAGGTCCGAAGATTTCTTCTTGCATCACACGGCTGTCATAAGCTAAGTCCGCAAATACTGTCGGATATACAAAGTTTCCGACTTCATCGTCTACTTTACCGCCAGTTACTAAACGACCTTCATCTTCGCCGACTTTCAAGTAACTTTTAATTTTCTTCAATGCTTTCTCATCAATAACAGGGCCCATAAAGTTATTGTAGTCTGAAGCATCACCGACTGTTAAAGCTTCAGTTGCTTTTTGAACACGTTCTAATAAGTCATCGTAAATATCTTCGACTGCGATAACACGTGAACAAGCTGAACATTTTTGTCCAGAGAAACCGAATGCTGAGTAAACAATCGCATCAGTCGCAACATCTAAATCCGCTTCACTATCAACCACAATTGTGTCTTTACCGCCCATTTCTGCAATGACACGTTTCAAGTGGTTTTGACCTTCTTGGATTTTAGATGCTTTCTGCATAATGCTTGTACCGACATTTTTAGAACCTGTGAATGAAATTAAACCGACATCTTTATTTTCTACTAAGAAGTCACCGATATCACTAGAATCGCCAGGAATCCAGTTTACTACCCCTTTTGGAAGTCCTGCTTCTTCTAATACTTCCATAAATTTGTATGAAATAACCGGTGTGTTTGATGATGGTTTTAATAATACCGTATTACCTGTTACTACAGGTGCTACTGTTGTACCTGCCATAATCGCATACGCAAAGTTCCAAGGAGAGATAACGACAGAAACCCCGATTGGTAAATAATCAAATTGGTTGTATTCTCCTGGACGAGAGTTGACAGGTTTACCGTCTTTCAGTTCTAACATTTGACGTCCATAGTATTCCATGAAGTCAATCGCTTCTGCAGTATCAGCATCTGCTTCTTTCCATGGCTTACCGCCTTCTTTTGTAAGCAATGCTGAAAATTCGTGTTTACGACGACGTGTAATCGCAGCAGCTCTGAATAAAATATCTGCCCTAACTTCAGGAGCTACAGTACGCCATGTTTTAAACGCTTCTTTCGCCGCTTCTAATGCTTTTTCCGCTAATTCTTTATTCGCCTTAGAGACATAACCGATTGTCTCTTCTCTATTCGACGGGTTAAATGATCTTACTTTATCGTCTGTATAGATACGTTCACCATTAATAATGAGCGGATACTCTTTACCTAAGTCTTCTTCGACTTTTTTGAGCGCTTTTTCATAAGCCTCTCTGTTCTCTGCTTTTTGGAAATCTGTAAATGGTTCATGTTTGTACGGAATCATTTTTAATCCCCCTTTGTTTAATATTAAAAATGGTATAAGAAAGCCCTTACATTTCTAATAATTACATAAAACTCCTATGATGTAAAAGGAAAAATGCTTAAAATTACGAAAATTTAAAATAGTGTGATTGCGCAAGACTGTCACGACAGGAAAAAGAAGATTCTACACAAAAATTAAAAAAGACCACACGATTAATACGTGCAGTCTTATATATAAATCTTAAACTTCCATATAATATGATTTCATTTCACTTACCAATAAATTAATGTTCACCTTTTTCTGGTAATGGATAGAAACCATTATCAAATTGTTTCCATAAGTTTGGTGGTAAATTATGATTATCTTCACGAGTCGGATCAAAGTAAGAAATAATATCTTCTGTACGTCCTTCTTTAATCTTCTCAATGAATTCAGCATCTAACAAGATTTCTCGACCTAGCGCAATGAATTGTACACCTGTATTTAAAGCGTCTAGGGCCTCATCAGCGTTGAAGATTGAACCGATACCTACTAATGGGATTTTATCGTCAATCCACTCACGAATGAGCTCAATACGCGTTTTACCTTCATATGTGCCCTCTCTAGTTTTAGAGTGGATGTCCATCAGTGAAGCATGAAGATAATCTAGTGGTTTGCTAGATAAGTAACCTAATAATTCTTTAGTTTGTTCCATTTTAATGCCGTCTTCTTCTGGATCTTCTGGTGAGAAGCGGTAGCCGACAATAAAGTCTTTATCTGCGAATTTACGAACTGTGTTCAGCACTTCATCTACCACAGCAAGCGGATATTTATAAAGCTTGCTCCACTCATCTTGACGACGATTGTAGTGTTGTGAAACGAATTGGTGAATTAAATAATGGTTCGCACCATGAATTTCTACACCATCAAAGCCTGCTTCAATAACACGGCGTGTCGCTTCACCGAAAGCTTTGATTGTTTCTTCTATTTCTTCAGGTGTGATTTCACGCGCATGATGTTCTTCTTGTTGGCCGAAACTCTTCAATGAAATCGGACTTGGCGCTACGACATCTCCTTCTGGTGTTAAGTTAGGTAGAGATTGCGCACCAGCATGATGAATTTGTACAAGTGCTTTTGCGCCATTTTTCTTCATGACTTCAGCTAATTGTTTTAATCCTTCAATATCTGAGTCATGCGCCACTGAAGGCTGACCTGGGAAACCTTTACCAATGTCTGTCACATTACTCGCAGCACTGACACTGATTCCTACATCTTTAGAACGTAACTCCATATGTTTCAGCTCATCTTCTGAGATGGTACCATCTTCATTGGATGATACATGTGTCAATGGTGCAAGCACAAAACGATTTCTAATCTCTACTCCATTTGGCAGAGTATATGATTCAAACAATGGTTCATATTTCTTATCCATTTATACGTGCCTCCTAATTTATCTTTGTGCATTCATTTTAAAGCACCGATAAATAAATTAAAAAAGAATCGCTCAAATCATTTTGAAGACAAAATAAATAAAAGACCAATATACCACATGCTTATCATGTCGTATATTGACCTTCATATGAGATTAGAGTTTATTTTCTCTAATCATTCTCTTAGACTGCGCAATCCAAACCGGTAAACGTTCTTCTAATGTTTGAAACCCGTATTTTTCGTTTTCTTTGATCTCATCCAAAACAGATTTTTTCTCTTTCTTACGTTCATAATTTTTAAAGTAGTCATTATCTTTTAATGACAAATTGAGTTTACCTTCTTCATCTATAGACAATATCTTGGCTTTGACAATTTGTCCTTCAGATAAGAACCGATTTAAATTATGGACATAATCATTCATGATTTCTGATATATGAATGAGTCCTTCCGTGTTGTCAGGGGTTTCTACAAATGCGCCATAAGGTTGAATACCAGTCACTTTAACTTTTACGTGTTGTCCTGATTTATAGTGATTATTCAACTTAATAACCCCTTAATTTCGTATTATTTCTAACAATAACATCATAGCATAAATTAAAGAGGCTCACTAACCGTAACGGTATGATATTTTCGAATTTTTTGATTTATAGCGCAAATTTCACTGAAATAAATAAGATAAATCTCTACCTTAAAATTCCAATAAAAACACAAAAGCACCCCTGCTTTCGATATCAAATCGATCGCAGAGGTGCACACTTACTTAATCATTCTTTTGAAAGAACGGATTATTTTTCAGTGTTATCTTTGTCTTCATTTTTACGTTTTCTGAAGAACATCATTAAACCACCAATCGCAAACATTAATGAAGCATATTGTGGGTCGATAGATGAAACATCTTGACCTGTTTCTGGTAATGCTTTTGCTTTATTTTTGCCTGCATTTTCAGCTTTAGCTTTAGTTTCTCCAGCTTTTTCAGCTTTTGTACCTTTTGTATCTTTTGTAGCTTTAGATGTTTGTTTATCTTGTGCTTTCACATCAGATTTTGTATCAGATTTAGCTGTACCTGGTGTAGATTCAGTTGTTTTTCCTGTTTCTTTCGCAGGAGCTTTAACTTTTTCTAGACCATTCAATGCAGTTTCAACAGCTTTAGTTGCTTCTTTAATATCTTGAACAGAAACATTATCTGCTTTTTCAACAATGACTTTTCCATCTACAACTGCTTGATCTAATTTTTCAACAGATTCTGGAGTGTATTTAGATTTATCAATTGTTTCAGTTTTATCTAATGCTTTTTCAAGTTCAGCTAAAGCGTCTGCTTTGGCTTTCGCAACTGCATCTGCTTTATCTTGAGCCGCTTTAGTTTCAAGTGCTTTTTCTAAATCAGATTGTGCTTTGTCCACAGATTCTTGAGTCGCATTTTGATCTGCTTCAACAGTCACTGCTGTATCTAATGCATCTTTTACAGCTTTGTCTTCTTTATCAGTTACATTCAAATCTAAACCTTCAGCAGTTTTAATCACTTTTTCAAGTTCTGATTTATCTGCTTTAGTTACTAAGCTTGATTGTGTTGATTTCAAGACTTCTGTTGCTTTGACAACTTGTTCCACTGTTACAGATTCTGGATTGTTTACGATACCTTGTGCCACCGCTTGTGCATCTTCGAATGGAGCAACACTGTTTGGTGTGAAGTTATCTTTAACCACTGTTCTTGAGCTTGCAAGTTGTACTTTCAATGCTTCAAGTGCTTTGTTGAAGGCATCTACTTTATCTTGAGTCACTTTATTTTCGATTGCTTTTTCTAACTCAGAAGTTGCTTTGTTCACAGACTCTTGCGTTGCATTTTGATCTGCTTCAACAGTTACTGCTGTATCTAATGCATCTTTTACAGCTTTGTCTTCTTTATCAGTTACATTCAAGTCTAATCCTTCAGCAGTTTTAATCACTTTTTCAAGTTCCGATTTATCTGCTTTGGTTACTAAGCTTGATTGTGTTGACTTCAAGACTTCAGTTGCTTTGACAACTTGTTCTACTGTTACAGATTCTGGATTGTTTACGATACCTTGTGCCACTGCTTGTGCTTCTTCGAATGGAGCAACACTGTTTGGTGTGAAGTTATCTTTAACCACTGTTCTTGAGCTTGCAAGTTGTGCTTTCAACGCTTCAAGTGCTTTGTTGAAGGCATCGACTTTATCTTGAGTCACTTTATTTTCGATTGCTTTTTCTAACTCAGAAGTTGCTTTGTTCACAGACTCTTGCGTTGCGTTTTGATCTGCTTCAACAGTTACTGCTGTATCTAATGCTTCTTTTACAGCTTTGTCTTCTTTATCAGTTACATTCAAGTCTAATCCTTCAGCAGTTTTAATCACTTTTTCAAGTTCTGATTTATCTGCTTTGGTTACTAAGCTTGATTGTGTTGATTTCAAGACTTCTGTTGCTTTGACAACTTGTTCCACTGTTACAGATTCTGGATTATTTACGATACCTTGTGCCACCGCTTGTGCATCTTCGAATGGTGCAACGCTGTTTGGTGTGAAGTTATCTTTAACCACTGTTCTTGAGCTTGCAAGTTGTGCTTTCAACGCTTCAAGTGCTTTGTTGAACGCTTGTACTTTTTCTTGATCAACTTTGTCTTGAGCTGCTTTATTTTCAAGCGCTTTTGCTAAATCAGCTTGAGCTTTGTCGACTTCTTCTTGTGTTGCGTTGAAGTCTTCTTGTACTTTGATTGCTTTATCTAAAGCATCTTGAACCGCTTTGTCTTCTTTGTCATTAACGTTCAATTCAGTATTTTCTGCTGTGTCGATCACTTTATCAAGTTCAACTTTGTCAGCTTTTTCTACTAAATGTTTTTGCGCTTCTTTCAAGTCTTGTGTTGCTTTATTGATTTCTTCAACTGTTTTACCAGCAGAATTTTTCGCGATAGCTTGACCTGTTGTTTCAGCATCTGTAACTGGTTTAACACTATTAGGAGTGTAGAAGTCTTTGTCGATAGTTTTTACTTTTTCAAGTTCTGCTTTCAATGCATCAAGCGCTTTGTTGAATGCGTCTACTTTATCTTGAGTTGTTTTAGCTTTTACTGCATTTTCAAGATCAGTTTTAGCTTTATCAACTGTTTCTTGTGATGCGTTTTGATCTGCTTGAACTTCTTTAGCAGTATTTAATGCATCTTGAACCGCTTTATCTTCTTTATCAGCTGGATTAAGCTCTAAAGTTTCTGTAGTTTTAACAACTTTATTCAATTCTTCTTTATTTGCTTTAAGTTCAAGTTTATTTTGAGCATCAGTAATTGTTTGTGCTGCTTGTTTCAACTCTTCAACAGTCTTAGTAGCATCAGCACGAGCTGTTTCACCAGCTTTAACAGCTTCTTCTAATGGAGTGACTGTATTTGGTTTGTATTCATCTTTAACTACTGAATTTGCTTCTTTAATAGCTTTTGTTAAAACATCTAAAGCATCTTGACGTTCTTTTGCAGCAATCGCATCGTTAATTTCTTTTGTTGCGTTAGCAACTTGTTCTTGTGTTACATTGTGATCTTCGTTAACAGCTTCACCTGCTGTTACTGCATCTTGAACGACTTTGTCTTCTTTGTCAGTTGCGACTAAGTCACCTAAAGTTTTTGCTTTTTCAAGAGCTTTCACAAGTTCTGTTTTATCTGCTTTTGAAACTAAGTTTGCTTGAGCATCTTTCAATGCTTTTGTTGCTTCCTCAATTTCTTGAGTTGTTTTATTAGCTGCATTATCAACTACATTTTGTCCTGCAGTTTCAGAGTCAGTTAAAACTTTTACGCTGTTTGTAGTGTAAAGTTCTTTATTAACTGTTTTTGCTTTTTCAAGCTCTGCTTTCAATGCATCTAAAGCATTTTGTTTTTCAACAGCTTCTTTAGTATCTTGTGCTTTTTTAGCATTTAACGCATTATCTAATTCAGTTTTAGCTGTATTCACTGCTTCTTGCGTTGCATTTTGATCAGCTTGTACTGTTTTAGCTTTGTCTAAAGCGTCTTGAACAGCTTTATCTTCTTTATCATTTGTATCAAGCGCACCTAAATTTTCAGCTGTTGTAACAGATGTGTTCAACTCTGTTTTGTCTGCTTTTTTATCTAATGCATTTTTAGCATCAGTGATAGCTTTTGTAGCTGCTTTTAATTCTTCAACTGTTTTAGTTGCGTCATCTTTCGCAGTTTCACCAGCTGTGACTGCTGTTTCAAATGGTGTTACTGTATTTGGTTTATAGTCATCTTTGTTGACTGTTTTTGCGTCTGTGATGGCTTTATTCAATTCATCTAAAGCATCTTGACGTTCTTTTGCGGCAACTGCATCGTTGATTGCTTTTGTAGCTTTTTCAACTTGTTCAACTGTTGCATTGTCATCAGCTTTAACAGTATTACCTGCTTCTACAGCATCTTGAACCGCTTTATCTTCTTTATCTGTTGCTGCTAAATCAGTGAAAGTATTCGCTTTATCAAGTGCTTTTTGTAATTCTGTTTTATCTGCTTTTTTCACAAGAGCATTTTGGGCATCTTTCAATGCTTGAGTTGCTTGATTAATTTCTTCAGTTGTTTTAGCTTCAGGTGCTGCAACAATATCATTACCAGCAGTCTCTTTTTCAGTTAATGTTGTGACTGTGTTTGGAGTATATACAGTTTTATCTACTGCTTTCACTTTATCAAGTTCTGCTTTTAATGCATCTAAAGCTTCTTGTTTAGCTTGTGCATCTTTCGCGTCTTGATCTTTCTTAGCATTGACTGCATTATCCAATTCAGTTTTAGCTGTATTCACTGCTTCTTGTGTTGCATTTTGATCAGCTTGAACTGTTTTTGCTTTATCTAAAGCGTCTTGGACTGCTTTATCTTCAGCATCTTTAGTATCAAGTGCACCTAAGTTTTCAGCTGTTGTAACAGATGTGTTCAATTCTGTTTTATCCGCTTTTTTATCTAGTGCATTTTTAGCATCAGTAATGGCCTTTGTAGCTGCTTTGATTTCTTCAACTGTTTTAGTTGCGTCATCTTTTGCAGTTTCACCAGCTGTGACTGCTGTTTCGAATGGTGTTACTGTATTTGGTTTGTAGTCATCTTTATTGACTGCTTTTGCGTCATTGATAGCTTTAGTTAATTCGTCTACAGCATCTTGACGTTCTTTTGTGGCAATCGCATCATTGATTGTTTTAACTGCGTTAGCAACTTCTTCAGTAGTCGCATTACCGTCACCATTTACTTTTTGACCTGCAGTAACTGCATCTTGTAATGCTTTGTCTTCTGCATCATTAGGATTTAAATCACCATATGCAATTGCTTTATCTAAAGCATTGCCAAGTTCAGTTTTATCTGCTCTTTCTTTCAAAGCATTCACTAATTCTTCAATTTGTTTTGCTTTCGCAAGTGTTGCTGGTGTATCAGCAGATGGAGGGTTGTTGATGATTTTTTGTCCTTCAGTCATTGCAGTTTTTAACAGTTCATACGTATTTGGTGTATATTTCGCTTCATTAAGTTGCTCAGCTTTATTTACAGCTGATTTTAAAGCTTCAATCGCGTCTGCTGCTTTTTTGTTATTGATTTCATCTTCAAGATTCCAAGTTGCTGTTTTGATTTCTTCAGGTGTCGCATTTGGATTATTTTTAACAGTTTCAGCTGCATTTAAAACATTTTTCAATAATTGATCTGTATTAGAATCAGTTAAAGGTTCTAAAGCTTTCGCTTCAGTAATTGCTGTATCTAATTTTGATTTATCTGGTACAAGTTGTGCAGTAGCATCTTTCACAGCTTTAGTCGCATTATTCAATGCTTCAACTGTTGATGTGTTATCGCCAGCTGCTGTTTTACCCGCTTCTACCGCTGTATCAAATGGTTTAACAGAATCAGCAGTATAATCTGTTTTATCTATTTTGGCAGCATCTTCTAATGCTTTATTCAATTGATCCAAAGCATCTTGATGCGCTTTTGTAGCAACAGCATCATTGATGGCTTTTGTTGCATCTGCCACTTGTTGTGGTGTTGCATTGTCATCTTTGTTGACTGTTTGTGCAGCATCAATAGCATCTTGAACTGCTTTATCTTCAGTATCAGCTGGATTTAATGGTAATGCTTCAGCTGTTTTAACTGAATTATTTAAATCGTCTTTATTAGCTTTTGGAACTAAAGCATTTTGAGCGTCTTTCAATGCTTTTGTTGCGGCATTGATTTCTTCAGTTGTTTTAGTATCCGGTGCATCAGCAATGGCTTGGGCTGCTGTTTGTTTTTCAGTTAATGGTGTCACTGTATTTGGTGTATATGTTGCTTTGTCTAAAGCTTTAACTTTATTCAATTCATCATTTAATGCATCAAGAGCTGCTTTTTTTGCAGCTGCATCTTTAGCGATTTGATCATCTTGAGCTTTTTTAGCTGTAATCGCAGTATTCAAATCATCTGTAGCTGTTTTAACTTGATCAGCTGTTGCATCACCATTTGTATTAACCGCATTTGCTGCTGCTAATTTATCTTGTAATGCTTTATCTACAGGATTATTTGGATTTAGATTGTTATAACCATTAGCTGTGTTAATTGCTGTTTTAAGTGCTGTTTTATCTGCTTGAGGAACTAATACATTTTGTGCATCCTCTAATGCATTTGTAGCTGCTTTAATCTCAGCAATTGTTTTAGAACCTGGTGAACCTAAAATAGTTTTAGCATTTGTCAAAGCTTCAGTAAACGCTTTCTTACTACTTGTTGTAAATATAGCTGGGTCAATAGCTTCAGCATACTCTAATGTTTGTTTTAATTCATCTAAAGCATTTTCTTTATCCAATTCATCTTGTAAATTTTTAGCTGCTATCGCATTATCTAAATCAGTTTTCGCTTTATTAACTGCAGGTTGATCGATATTTAAATCACCTTGAACAGTTTTAGCAGTTTCTATTGCTGTTTTAAGCGCATCATCTTCAGGATCTCCAGCTTCTAATGGTTGAAGAGCTTCTGCTGTTGTAATAGATTGATTCAATGCTGCTTTATCTGCTCTTGGAACTAATGCATTTTTAGCATCTTTAATAGCTTTTGATGCATCAGTAAATTGTGCATTCGAACCATTTTCAGGTTGACCAGCTAATGTGCCACCCGCTGTTACTTTTGCTTCATATGCTTCAACACTTTTTGGTGTATAGCTATCTTTATTTACAGTGGCTGCATCTGCTACTGCTGCTTTCAAATCTTTAAGTGCAGCATTAGGCTGAACAGTAATATTAAATGTTGAAGTAGCTGGTTCACTCGCTTCTTGTGTTGCTGTAACTGTAACATTAAATGTTCCTTCAGCTGTTGGCGTACCTGTAATTTGTTTTGTAGCCGCATCAAACGATAAACCTGCTGGTAGACCCGTTACTGCTACAGTTGGAGCTGGATTTAAATCCCCTTCAACATTTACAGCGATTGGAGTAATTGGTGTATAAGCTTCGCCTGTTTGTGCATTGATTGGTGTGATTGTAGGTGCTTGAGCTCCTGCTACAGAAATTTTAAATGTTTTAGTAGTTGTATTCCCAGCCATATCTGTTGCTGTTACTTCAACAGTTGCATCTCCAGGTGTTGTTGGAGTACCTGTAATTTGTTTTGTTGTTTCATTAAATGATAAACCAGTTGGTAAACCTGTAACTGCTATTGTGTCAAAGTGTCCACTATTATCCGTAATATCCAAAGTGATTGGTGTAATAGCTTCTGAAACATTTGTAGTAACATCTGTAACCTCTGCGATTGTAGGATTTTGAATATCAACGACTGTATAAACAAGTTGTTGTGCATCATTTTCTAAAATGACAGTTTCAGCAATTCCATCGTAACCATTTGCATGAGCTTCATCTCTGACTTTTTCGGGCCCAAATTCATAACCTTTCTCAGCTAAATATTCAGCGTGATCTTTTAATGTGATTTTTTCGTTAACATCGCCCGCAGTACGAAGAGGTTTATCAATTGCTTCTTCTGTATCGTCATCAATAAAGTATTCATCTAATACAGCTGAAGCTGTAAATCTGAACTCATCTAATTTGATTTGTTGTAAATTATAATGATCTGTAGTTGAAGCTACAATTGAAAAAGCAAATGAATCTTTACGTGAATAGTTAATATAGTCTTGAATGTTTTGAGTCCATGTTTGCGTACCATACGTAATTGTCATCACTTTAGTTGTACCATTATAATTAAATTTAAAAGGTACTAATTGATTGTTTGGTTGTTCTTTTAATAAAGCCGCATTTCCTGAAGCATTTGGATTTATTATTACAGTATTAACTAGACCTGTGTCTGTAGTGTAAATAAATGCGCCAAAAGCACCTTTATTCTCAAATTGAATAGTATCCGAAAATGCTTTGCTTTTATCATCATTAGCCTTGTTAACAAATGTATCTAATTTAAAACCAAAACTAGATGATTCGCCACCAATACCAAACCCTTGCCCTGTTAACCCAAGGGTATAGGTCTTACCTGGGTTGAATGTAATTGCTAGACCTTCTCCACCAGTTACTCCATCTTTTGGATGAGCTTCATATTTATCACCAAGATTAACCGCTCCAGAAAAACTGAAATCTTTAGTTAAATTTAGTTTAAAATCTAAAGACATAGCTCCACTTTTGTTCGCTTCATTAGTCGTTAATGTTACAACACCGCTTTGAGAATCATAAGTTGCATCATTTAATGTTTTAAAATATTCACCAAAATTTTCTTTAGTTACAACAATTTCTTGGCTTGCAGCTTCTTCAAGATCAAATGCTCTTGTTGAATAACCTGAAGCTTCTTCACCTGTTCTTGGTAAAGTTGCTTGAGGGCTAAATAAGTCTTTTTGAGCTGATGCTTCTTCAAGTAAGAGTCTTAATACTTCTGATTTTAATTGTTCTGGTGTTAAGTCAGTAGTATCAATAACTGCTAGAACTGCATCCACTTTGGCACTGTCATAGTCATTACTCAAGTCTGCTTTTACTTTTTCTACTTTTTGTTCTGGAGACAATACAGGTGTTTCAGTTACTGTTTCAACCGCTTTTTCGACTGCTGGCTCAGTTGCAGGAGTGACTACTGATTCAGGAGCTTCTTCCTTGTTTTCAGCAACAGGTTCTGATGCTTTCTCAACAGTTGCTTCTGCTTTCACTGGTTCAGCTTCAGTAGTAGGTGTTTCTTTTGTTTTTTCAACAGTTGCTTCTGTTGATTCTTTTGAATTTTCAGTTTTTTGTGTTTGAATTGACTCTTCTTTTTGTGCAACTGCTTGTGCTGCTGCTTTAGCTTTTTCAACTATAGCGTGGACAGTTGATTCTGAATCTGCTTGTTGTACTTCTAGAGTATAACTGTCAACTTCTTCTTTGTTTAAATTTTTAAGTGAAGTAATCTCTGTAGTAGCTTGTTTTTTTACTTCTTCTAATGCATTTTGCGTTTGTGCTTTATTATCAGTTTGCTGTTGTGTAGCATCAACTGTTTTTTCAAGTGACGTTTTGTTATTTTCCTCAGGTGCTTGTTGTGTCGTACTACTATCATTAGAAGCCTCTACAACTGTATTGTTATCGTTTATATTCTCTGCTGCTTTGGCTTCGCCGCTATGACCTAAGAATAATAGAGATCCGATTAGAATAGATGCTGTGCCTACAGTAAATCTTCTAATAGAGTATCTATTTCTTAAGTTAGGCAAAAAGTCCAATTTTTTCATATGATGTCCTCCGATACTAGTATATTTCTACTACATCTTTATTATAATATTGTATTGCCCAATTGTATATGATATAAATTTTATGTTTTAGTAGTAAAATATCGTTAAATTCATTCTTTTTTATTTGGGAAAACAATGCAAAATTCATATAGATTGTTGAAAACACAGGCGTGAATACATACCTCCGTTATCAAAACCGACCATTCTTCTCACATTTAAGGTTCTAAACCATATATTTTAACTCAGTTTTTTAATTTCATTTTTACAATTATGTAATGAGAACTTAATAGACAGAAACATAAATCTGTTAAAAGTACATAAAATCAATGTATCCTTGTCATATAAATAATTCATATTGATGCATTCTTCAAAACTTAATAAAAAGCAAACACCCCTAGCTGGAGATTATTCCAACTAGGGGTGAATACTATCTTAAATCTTTTACTGTTTAGTGCTCAAAAGTTGATTCGATTATTTTTCTGTATTATCTTTATCTTCTTTTTTACGTCTGCCGAACAATGCCATTAAACCACCAATTGCTAACATTAATGTAGCATATTTAGGATCTGCTGGAGTTTCTTGACCTGTGTTTGGTAATACTTTGGCTTTATTTGCTTTAGTTTGTGCTTTTGAACCTTCTGATTTCTTAACTGCTTTATCAGATGTTCTTACAACTGATTTACCTGTTGTTGATTTAACTTCGTCAGTTTCTTTTTCAGTTTTAGGAGATTTAATTACTTCTAAAGCTTTTAATGCATCTTCGATAGCTTTTGTTGTTTCTTTAATATCTTTGATTGATACTTCTTTAGAATTTTCAACAACCGCTTTACCAGTATTTACTGATGCATCTAATTTTTCTACTGATTCAGGTGTGTATTTAGTTTTATCTGTTGATTGTGCTTTATCTAAAGCTTTTTGTAATTCAGCTAATGCATCAGCTTTATCTTGAGTTGCTTTAGCTTCAACTGCTTTGTTCAATGCATCTTTAGCAGCGTCAACTTCTGTTTGTGTCGCATTAGCATCTGCTTGAACAGATTTTGCATTTTCTAATGCATCTTGTACTGCTTTATCTTCTTTATCTTTTGGATCTAATGTTAAACCTTCTGCATTATTGATTGCTTTTTCAAGTTCTGTTTTATCTGCTTTCGCAACTAAACCTGCTTGTGCATCTTTTAATGCTTGTGTTGCTGCTTTGATTTGATCAACAGTTACAGATTCCGGATTGTTCACAATACCTTGTGCGACTGACATTGCGTCTACTAATGGTTCAACACTATTAGGAGTAAACTCATTTTGATTGATTGCTTTGGCTTTTTCAAGTTCTGCTTTCAACGCTTCAAGAGCTGCATTGACTGCGTCTGCTTTGTCTTGAGCAGTTTTAGCGTTAATTGCATCTTCTAAAGCTGATTTCGCTGCGTCTACTTCTGCTTGTGTCGCATTTGGATCTTCTTGAACGGCAATTGCTTTGGCTAACGCATCTTGGACCGCTTTATCTTCTTTATCTGTTGGGTCTAATGTTAAACCTTCCGCATTATTGATTGCTTTTTCAAGTTCTGTTTTATCTGCTTTTGCAACCAATCCAACTTGTGCATCTTTCAACGCTTGTGTAGCTGCTTTGATTTGATCAACAGTTACAGATTCCGGATTATTCACAATACCTTGTGCCACAGCCATTGCATCTACTAATGGTTCAACGCTGTTAGGAGTAAAGTCCGCTTGGTTGATAGCTTTCGCTTTTTCAAGTTCTGCTTTCAACGCTTCAAGTGCCGCATTGACTGCGTCTGCTTTGTCTTGAGCAGTTTTCGCTTCGATTGCTTTGTTCAACGCATCTTTAGCTGCGTCTACTTCTGTTTGTGTCGCATTAGCATCTGCTTGTACTGCTTTTGCTTTGTCTAATGCTTCTTGAACGGCTTTATCTTCTTTATCTTTTGGATCTAACGTTAAACCTTCTGCGTTATTGATTGCTTTTTCAAGTTCTGTTTTATATGCTTTCGCAACTAAGCCTGCTTGGGCATCTTTCAATGTTTGTGTTGCTTCTTTGATTTGATCAACATTTACAGATTCCGGATTATTCACAATACCTTGTGCCACAGCCATTGCATCTACTAATGGTTCAACACTGTTAGGTGTGTAATCGTCTTTATTAATTGCTTTGGCTTTTTCAAGCTCTGCTTTCAACGCTTCAAGTGCTGCATTGACTGCGTCTGCTTTATCTTGAGCTTTCTTAGCTTCAACCGCTTTGTTCAACGCATCTTTCGCTGCGTCTACTTCTGCTTGTGTCGCATTAGGATTTTCTTGAACGGCAATTGCTTTGTCTAACGCATCTTGGACCGCTTTATCTTCTTTATCTGTTGGGTCTAATGTTAAACCTTCCGCATTATTGATTGCTTTTTCAAGTTCCGCTTTATCTGCTTTCGCAACTAAGCCTGCTTGGGCATCTTTCAATGCTTGTGTAGCTTTTTTGATTTCTTCAACAGTCTTATCTTTCGGAGCATCAACAATTGCTTGACCCACTGTTACAGCATCAGTTAATGGTTTCACACTATTTGGTGTGTATGCATCTTTATCTACTGATTTCGCTTTTTCCAGCTCTGCTTTTAATGCATCAAGTGCTGCTTGTTTTTCAGCTGCTTCTTTTGCATCTTGAGCTTTCTTAGCTTCAACCACTTTATTCAACGCATCTTTCGCTGCATCCACTGCTTCTTGTGTCGCATTTGGATCTTCTAAAACAGCTTTTGCTTTATCCAATGCGTCTTGAACTGCTTTGTCTTCTTTATCTTTTGGATCTAATGTTAAACCTTCAGCTTCAGTAATAGCTTTGTTCAATTCATCTTTATTCGCTTTCGCTTCAAGATTATTTTTAGCATCGTTAATTGCTTTAGCCGCTTCTTTTAACTCTTCTGGAGTTTTAGTCACATCTGCTTTTGCAGTTTCACCCGCTTTAATTGCATCTTCTAAAGGTTTCACTGTGTTAGGTTTGAAGTCATCTTTATTAACAGCTTTTGCATCTTCGATTGCTTTATTCAATTCATCTAAAGCATCTTGATGTTCTTTAGCCGCAATTGCATCATTAATTGCTTTCGTAGCATCTGCCACTTCTTGCGGTGTTGCGTTGCCGTCAGCTTTTACTTTTTCACCTGCTGCAACTGCATCTAAGATTGCTTTATCTTCTTTATCATTCGCTTCAAGATTATCAATTGCGTTAGCTTTATCGATAGCATTTTGTAACTCTGATTTATCTGCTTTTTGAACTAAACCAGCTTGCGCATCTTTTAATGCTTGTGTTGCTGCTTCTATTTCTTCTACTGTTTTGCCAGTTGGTGCATCGACAATTGCTTGACCCGCTGCTTCTGCATCAGTTAACGGTTTTACACTGTTTGGTGTGTAATCGTCTTTATTGATTGCTTTCGCTTTTTCAAGCTCTGCTTTCAATGCGTCAAGTGCTGCATTAACTTTGTCTGCTTTGTCTTGAACAGTTTTCGCTTCAATTGCTTTGTTCAACGCATCTTTCGCTGCATTAACTTCATCTTGAGTTGCATTTGGATTTGCTTGAACAGCTTTTGCTTTGTCTAATGCATCTTGTACGGCTTTATCTTCTTTGTCAGTCGGATCTAATGTTAAACCTTCCGCATTATTGATTGCTTTATCAAGTTCCGCTTTATCTGCTTTCGCTACTAATCCAGCTTGGGCATCTTTCAATGCTTGTGTAGCTGCTTCTATTTCTTCAGTTGTTTTACCATCTGGAGCATCAACAATTGCTTGGCCTGTTGTTTCTGCATCAGTTAACGGTTTTACACTGTTTGGTGTGTAATCGTCTTTATTGATTGCTTTCGCTTTTTCAAGTTCTGCTTTTAATGCGTCTAATGCTGCTTGTTTAGCATCTGCTGCCTCTTTAGCTTCTTTTGCATCCTGGGCATTTTTAGCATTAATTGCATCTTCTAAAGCTGCTTTTGCTGCATCTACTGCGTCTTGAGAAGCATTAGGGTCTGCTTGAACTTCTTGTGCTTTAGCTAACGCGTCTTGAACTGCTTTATCTTCTTTGTCAGTCGGATCTAATGTTAAACCTTCTGCATTATTGATTACTTTATTCAACTCATCTTTATTAGCTTTTGCTTCTAAAGCTTTTTGCGCATCAGTGATAGCTTTAGCCGCTTCTTTCAACTCTTCTGGAGTCTTAGTCGCGTCTGCTTTCGCTGCTTCACCCGCTGCAACTGCATCTTCTAATGGTTTCACTGTATTTGGTTTGAAGTCATCTTTATTGATTGCTTTTGCTGCATCGATTGCTTTTTGTAATTCATCTAAAGCATCTTGATGTTCTTTTGCTGCAATCGCATCATTAATTGCTTTTGTAGCATCTGCCACTTGTTGTGGTGTTGCGTTGCCGTCAGCTTTCACTTTTTCACCAACTGCTACTGCATCTTGAAGTGCTTTATCTTCTTTATCAGCAGCATCAAGGTTACCTAAAGCATTTGCCGCATCGATTGCTTTTTGTAATTCAGCTTTATCAGCTTTTTGAACTAGACCAGCTTGAGCATCTTTCAACGCCTGTGTTACAGCTTTGATTTCTTCTGTAGTTTTTGCATCTGGAATAGCTACAATTGCATTACCTTCGATTTCTTTATCTGTTAAAGGTTTCACACTATCAGGTGTGTATTGATTAAGGTCGATTTTTGCGACTTTCGCAAGTTCTGCTTTCAACTCATCAAGCGCTGCTTGTTTTGCGTCTGCTTTATCTTGAGCAGTTTTATCTTCAATTGCTTTGTTTAATGCATCTTTCGCCGCATTAACTTCATCTTGAGTCGCATTTGGATTTGCTTGAACTTCTTTTGCTTTTTCTAAAGCATCTTGTACAGCTTTATCTTCTTTATCAGCTGGATCTAAAGTCAATCCATCAGCAGTTGTGATAGCTTTATCAAGTTCTGTTTTATCTGCTTTTGCAACTAAACCTGCTTGAGCATCTTTTAATGCTTGTGTAGCAGCTTCAATTTCTGCTGTTGTTTTATTGTCAGGTGCATCAACAATTGCTTGTCCTGTTGTTTCTGCATCAGTTAATGGTTTCACACTATTAGGCGTGTACTCATCTTTGTTGATTGCTTTTGCTTTTTCAAGCTCTGCTTTCAACGCATCTAATGCTGCTTGTTTGGCATCTGCTGCTGCTTTCGCTTCTTTTGCATCTTGAGCATTTTTAGCATTAATTGCATCTTCTAAAGCTGCTTTCGCTGCATCTACATCTGCTTGTGAAGCGTTAGGATCTGCTTGAACTTCTTTTGCTTTAGCTAATGCGTCTTGAACAGCTTTATCTTCTTTGTCAGTTGGGTCTAAAGTTAAACCTTCTGCAGTAGTGATTACTTTGTTCAATTCATCTTTATTAGCTTTTGCTTCTAAAGCTTTTTGCGCATCAGTAATTGCTTTTGCTGCGTCTTTCAACTCTTGTGGAGTCTTAGTCGCATCTGCTTTTGCAGTTTCACCTGCTTTAACCGCATCCTCAAAAGGTTTCACTGTATTTGGTTTGAAGTCATCTTTATTAACAGCTTTTGCATCTTCAATTGCTTTATTTAATTCATCTAAAGCATCTTGACGTTCTTTCGCTGCGATGGCATCGTTAATAGCTTTTGTAGCATCTGCCACTTCTTGTGGTGTTGCGTTGCCGTCAGCTTTAACTTTTTCACCCGCCGCTACAGCATCTTGAACGGCTTTATCTTCAGCATCAGCAGGATTCAATTCACCTAAAGTGTTCGCTTTATCAATCGCTGCTTGTAAAGCGGCTTTGTCTGACTTAGCTTGTAATGCATTTTCTGCATCAATTAATGCTTGAGTTGCTTCTTTGATTTCTTCAGTTGTTTTCGCATCTGGATTTGCAACAATCGCTTTACCAGCTTCCTCTTTTTCAGTTAATGGTGCAACTGTGTTTGGAGTGAAGTTGTCTTTGTTAATTTTAGCGACTTTTTCTAACTCTGCTTTTAATGCATCTAAAGCGTCTTGTTTAGCTTTCGCTGCTGCTTGAGCTTCTTTTGCATCTTGTGCATTCTTAGCGTTCACTGCATTTTCTAAAGCTTCTTTTGCCGCATCAACATCTGCTTGAGAAGCATTAGGATCTGCTTGAACTTCTTTCGCTTTATTTAAAGCATCTTGGACTGCTTTATCTTCTGCGTCTGTTGGATCTAAAGTTAGACCGTCAGCATTTGTAATAGCTTTGTTTAACTCATCTTTATTAGCTTTTGCTTCTAAAGCTTTTTGAGCATCAGTGATTGCTTTGGCTGCGTCTTTCAACTCTTGTGGAGTCTTAGTCGCATCCGCTTTTGCAGCTTCGCCCGCTTTAACTGCATCTTCTAAAGGTTTAACTGTATTTGGTTTGTAGTCATCTTTATTGACTGCGTTTGCTGCGTCGATTGCTTTATTTAATTCATCTAAAGCATCTTGATGTTCTTTCGCTGCGATAGCATCGTTTAATGCTTTTGTTGCTTCTGCTACTTGTTGTGGCGTTGCATTATCATCAGCTTTAACTCTTTCAGCATCTGCTAATTTATCTTGAACCGCTTTGTCTTCTGGATCATTCGCGTCAAGGTTACCTAAAGTATTAGCTTTATCGATTGCTTTTTGTAACTCAGCTTTATCAGCTTTTTGAACTAAGTCTTTTTGAGCATCTTTCAATGCTTGGGTTGCTGCTTCAATTTCTGCTGTTGTTTTATTATCCGGTGCATCAACAATCGCTTGTCCTGCTGTTTGTGCATCAGTTAATGGTTTCACACTGTCTGGTGTGTACTCATCTTTGTTGATTGCTTTCGCTTTTTCAAGCTCTGCTTTCAACGCATCTAATGCTGCTTGTTTTGCGTCAGCTGCTGCTTTCGCTTCTTTCTCATCTTGTGCTTTTTTAGCATTAATTGCTTCATCTAACGCTGCTTTCGCATTATCAACTTCAGTTTGTGTCGCATTAGGATTTTGTTCTACTGCTTTAGCTGCTGCTAAGGCATCTTGAACGGCTTTATCTTCTTTATCAGTTGGATCTAATTGACCTAAACCTTCTGCAGTTGCAATTGATTTTTCTAGTTCAGTTTTGTCCGCTTTTGCGACTAAACCTGCTTGTGCATCTTTCAAGTCTTGTGTTGCTTTATTTATTTCTTCAACAGTTTTACCTGTTGGAGCATCAACAATTGCTTGTCCTGCTGTTTCAGCATCAGTTAATGGTTTCACACTATCTGGAGTGAA
This sequence comes from Staphylococcus sp. CWZ226, assembly GCF_018986355.1. Taxonomy (NCBI): domain Bacteria; kingdom Bacillati; phylum Bacillota; class Bacilli; order Caryophanales; family Staphylococcaceae; genus Staphylococcus; species Staphylococcus sp. CWZ226. Next base: position 28,953 of record NZ_JAHMSB010000004.1, read on the forward strand.
TTTATCAGTTTGAACAGCTTTCGCTTTTTCAAGCTCTGCTTTTAATGCATCAAATGCTGCTTTGACTGCATCTGCTTGATCTTGAGCAGTTTTTGCTTCGATTGCTTTATTTAATGCATCTTTCGCTGCATTAACTTCTTCTTGAGTTGCGTTAGGATTTGCTTGAACTTCTTTTGCTTTATTTAATGCATCTTGAACGGCTTTATCTTCTTTATCATTTGGATCTAAAGTTAAGCCTTCTGCTGCAGTGATTGCTTTATCAAGTTCTGCTTTATCCGCTTTTGCAACTAAACCTGCTTGTGCATCTTTCAATGCTTGTGTTGCTTTTTCAATTTCTTCAGTTGTTTTATTTTCAGGTGCGTCAACAATCGCTTGTCCTGCTGTTTGTGAATCAGTCAATGGTTTCACACTGTCTGGTGTGTAGTTGTTTTTATCAACTTGTGCTGCTTTAGCCAACTCTTGTTTCAATGCATCTAACGCTGCTTGTTTTGCGTCAGCTGCTTCTTTAGCTTCTTTTGCATCTTGTGCTTTTTTAGCGTTAATTGCATCTTCTAATGCTGCTTTTGCTGCATCGACTGCTGCTTGCGTAGCATTTTGATCTGCTTGAACTTCTTTAGCTTTTGCTAATGCATCTTGGACCGCTTTATCTTCTTTATCGTTTGGATCTAAAGTTAAGCCTTCTGCAGTAGTAATTGCTTTGTTCAATTCATCTTTGTTAGCTTTCGCTTCAAGATTGTTTTTAGCATCAGTGATTGCTTTAGCTGCTGCTTTCAACTCTTCAGGAGTCTTAGTCGCATCTGCTTTGGCTGCTTCGCCTGCAGTAATAGCTGCTTCAAATGGAGCTACAGTATTTGGTTTGTAGTCATCTTTCTTAACAGTTTTCGCATCGTCTAATGCTTTTTGTAATGCATCTAATGCATCTTGACGTTCTTTTGCTGCGATAGCATCAGTGATTGCTTTTGTTGCTTCTTGAACTTGTTGTGGTGTTGCATTTCCGTCCGCTTTGACAGCTTCACCTGCAGTAACTGCGTCTTGAAGAGCTTTATCTTCTTTATCAGTAGGATCAAGTTGACCTAAAGCATTTGCTTTATCGATGGCTGCTTGTAATGCCGCTTTATCAGATTTAGCTTGTAACGCTGCTTCTGCATCTTTTAATGCTTGTGTAGCATCTTCAATTTCTTTAGTTGTTTTATTTTCAGGTGCTGCAACGATAGCTTTACCTGCATCCTCTTTTTCAGTTAAAGGTGCAACTGTATGAGGCGTAAAGTTATCTTTATCATTTTTAGCAACTTTAGCAAGTTCTTCTTTCAATGCGTCTAATGCTGCTTGTTTTGCGTCAGCTGCTGCTTTAGCTTCTTTCGCATCTTGTGCTTTCTTAGCATTAATTGCGTCATCTAATGCTTTTTGAGCTGCATCTACAGCATCTTGTGAAGCATTAGGATCAGCTTGAACTTCTTTCGCTTTGTTTAAAGCATCTTGGACTGCTTTGTCTTCTTTATCTGCAGGGTCTAATTGACCTAAACCTTCAGCTGTTGCGATTGATTTTTCAAGTTCTGCTTTATTTGCTTTAGCTTCTAAAGCTTTTTGAGCATCTTTGATTGCTTTGGCTGCTTCTTTCAACTCTTGTGGAGTCTTAGAAGTATCAGCTTTCGCTGCTTCACCAGCTTGAACTGCTGCTTCGAACGGTGTTACAGTATTTGGTTTGTAGTCATCTTTTTTAACAGCTTTTGCATCGTCTAATGCTTTTTGTAACTCATCTAATGCATCTTGACGTTCTTTAGCCGCAATTGCATTGTTTAATGCTTCTGTTGCTTGTTGAACTTCTTGAGGTGTCGCATTTTGATTATCATTAACTGTATTAGCTGTTGCTAAAGCATCTTGGACTGCTTTGTCTTCTTTATCTGCAGGGTCAAGTTGTCCTAAACCAGTTGCTTTATCGATTGCTTTTTGTAACTCAGCTTTATCAGCTTTTTGAACTAAATCTTTTTGAGCATCTTTTAATGCTTGAGTAGCCGCTTCAATTTCTTTAGTTGTTTTGCCATCTGGTGCATCGACAATCGCCTGTCCAGAAGTTTCTGCATCAGTTAACGGTTTTACGCTGTCTGGTGTGAAATTATCTTTTTGAACAGCTTTCGCTTTTTCAAGCTCTGCTTTCAATGCTTCTAAAGCTGCTTGTTTTGCATCCGCTGCTTCTTTAGCTTCTTTTGCATCTTGTGCTTTTTTAGCATTAATTGCGTCATCTAATGCTTTTTTAGCTGCATCGACTGCTGCTTGATCAGCATTTTGATCTACTTCAACTGCTTTCGCTGCTGTTAAAGCATCTTGAACAGCTTTATCTTCTGGGTCATTTGCATCCAATTGACCTAAACCTTCCGCTGTCGCGATTGATTTTTCAAGTTCAGCTTTATTTGCTTTAGCTTGTAATGCGTCTTGCGCGTCTTTGATTGCTTTGGCTGCGTCTTTCAACTCTTGTGGAGTCTTAGAAGTATCAGCTTTCGCTGCTTCACCAGCTTGAACTGCTGCTTCGAAAGGTGTTACAGTGCTTGGTTTATAATCATCTTTCTTAACTGTGTTAGCTGCATCTAATGCTTTTTGTAATTCATCTAATGCATCTTGACGTTCTTTTGCTGCGATGGCATCGTTAATTGCTTTTGTTGCCTCTGCCACTTGTTGTGGTGTTGCATTACCATCAGCTTTAACCGCTTCACCAGCAGTTACTGCATCTTGAAGTGCTTTATCTTCTTTATCTGCAGGATCAAGTTGACCTAAAGTTTTTGCTTTATCGATTGCTTTTTGTAATTCTGCTTTATCAGCTTTTTGAACTAAGTTATTTTGCGCATCTTTCAATGCTTGCGTGGCTGCTTTAATATCTTCAGTTGTTTTGTTGTCTGGATTAGCCACAATTGCTTTACCATCATTTTCTTTTTCATTTAATGGCGTAACTGAATTTGGCGTGAAACTATCTTTATCAAGTTTTGCAACTTTCGCTAGCTCTTCTTTCAATTCATCAAGCGCTGCTTGTTTTGCATCCGCTGCTTCTTTAGCTTCTTTCGCATCTTGAGCTTTTTTAGCATTAATTGCATCATCTAACGCTTTTTTAGCTGCATCGACTGCTGCTTGATCCGCATTTTGATCTGCTTGAACTTCTTTAGCTTTATTTAATGCATCTTGAACTGCTTTGTCTTCCGGATCATTTGTGTTTAATTGACCTAAACCTTCAGCTGTCGCGATTGATTTTTCAAGTTCAGCTTTATTTGCTTTCGCTTGTAATGCATTTTGCGCGTCTTTGATTGCTTGTGCTGCTTCTTTCAACTGTTCTGGAGTTTTAGAAGTATCAGCTTTGGCTGCTTCACCAGCTTGAACGGCTGCTTCGAACGGTGCTACAGTGCTTGGTTTGTAGTCATCTTTCTTAACTGCGTTAGCTGCGTCTAATGCTTTTTGTAATTCATCTAATGCATCTTGACGTTCTTTTGCTGCTAAAGCATCAGTTAATGTTTTAGTTGCTTGAGCGACTTGATCAGGTGTTGCATTGGCATTATCATTTACAGTTTTAGCTGCTACTAAAGCATCTTGAACTGCTTTGTCTTCTTTATCTGCTGGATTTAAATCTTTTAATGCTTCTGCTTTGGCAATGGCTGCTTGTAATGCTGCTTTATCTGCTACAGGTTGTAATTGATTTTGTGCATCAGTAATTGCTTTAGCTGCCGCTTTTAATTCTGCAGGTGTTGCATTTGTATCTGCTGCTTTCGCTTTACCATCATTTAAGGCTGTTGTGAATGGTGCAACTGAATCTGGAGTAAAGCTATCTTTGTTAACAGCTTCTGCTGCTTTAATTGCTTTATTCAATTCATCTAATGCGTCTTGACGTTCTTTCGCTGCTACAGCATCGTTTAATGCTTTTGTAGCTGCTTGAACCGCTTGAGGTGTAGCATTAGCATCTTCTTTAACAGTTTTAGCTGCTGCTAAGGCGTCTTGAACTGCTTTATCTTCTTTATCCGCTGCATCTAAGTTTGGTAAGGCTTCTGCTTTTTCAATCGCAGTTTGTAATGCAGTTTTATCCGCTCTATCTACTAAACCGGCTTCTGCTTCTTTAAGCGCTTGCGTTGCCGCTTTAATTTCTTCAGTTGTTTTAGCTTCTGGTGCTGCAACAATGGCTTTACCATCTGCTTCTTTTGTATTTAAAGGCGCTACACTGTTTGGTGTGTATTGATCTTTATTAAGACCAGCCACTTTTGCAAGTTCTGCTTTTAAAGCATCTAATGCATCTGAATGTTCCTTAGCTGCTATGGCATCATTTAATGTTTTTGTAGCTGCTTGAACTTCAGCTTGTGACGCATTTGGATTATCATTCACTTTTTTAGCTGCTGCTAAAGCATCTTGGACTGCTTTATCTTCTGCATCTGCGGGATTTAAACCTGTTAATGCTTCTGCTTTATCAATTGCTGCTTGTAATGCTGCTTTATCAGATTTAGCTTGTAATCCTTTTTCAGCATCTTTCAACGCTTGTGTTGCTGTTTTAATTTCATCAACTGTTTTATTTTCAGGGTTAGCAACAATCGCATTGCCTGCTGTTTCTTTTTCAGTTAATGGTGCAACGCTATCAGGTGTAAAGTTGTTTTTATCAATTTTAGCGACTTTTGCAAGTTCTGCTTTTAACTCATCAAGTGCTGCTTGTTTTAATGCATCTGCTGCATCTTGTGTTTGTTTTGCTTTAATTGCATTGTCTAATTCGACTTTCGCTGCATCTACAGCTGCTTGGTCAGCGTTTTGGTTCGCATCAACTTGTTTTGCTTTGTCTAAAGCTGCTTTAACTGCGTCATCTTCAGGATCTCCTGCTTTTAATGGTTGTAATGCTTCAGCCGTTGCGATTGATTTTTCAAGCTCTGCTTTATTTGCTTTTTGTTTTAACGCATCTTTCGCAGTTTTAATTGCTTGCGCCGCTGCTTTAAGTTGTTCTGGTGTTGCATTTGAATCTGCTGCTTTTGCTTTACCATCTGTAACTGCTTTTTCAAATGGTGTCACAGTTTCAGGTGTGTAATTAGCTTTTGTAACAGCTTCTGCATCTCTAATTGCTGCATTTAATTCATCCAAGGCATCTTGGTAAAGTTTTTTGTCGATTGCTTTATTTAAAGTATCTGTTGCTTCTGCCACTTGTTGTGGAGTTGCATTACCATCTGCTTTGACTTGGTTTGCTTTTGCTAAAGCATCTTGAACTGCTTTGTCTTCAGTATCAGCTGCATTAAGTTGACCTAAAGTACCCGCTTTTGCAATAGCTTTTTCTAATTCTGTTTTATCTGCTTGTTTCACAAGTGCTTTTTGTGCATCTGTTAATGCTTTTGTTGCTGCTTTGATTTCTTCTGTTGTTTTAGATTTTTCAGCTGCAACTACTGCATCTCCAGCTGTCACTTGTGCATTTAAAGCATTCACACTATCAGGCGTGAATGGTGCTTTATCTAACGCTTTGACTTCAGCTAATTTTGCTTTTAAAGCATCTAATGCATCTGCATGTTCTTTAGCTGCAATTGCATCATTAATAGCTTTTGTCGCATCAGCTACCTGTTGTGTTGTTGCGTTCGCATTGTCTTTAACACCTTCACCTGCTGTTAGGGCATCTTTGACTGCTTTATCTTCAGCATCTGCTTCATTTAACGCACCTAATGCTTTGGCTTTATTAATTGCCGCTTCTAATGCTGATTTATCTGCATTATGTTGTAATTGTGCTTTTGCATCAGTGATTGCTTTTGCTGCTGCATCTAATTGTTCAGGTGTAGCTGTTTTATCTGCTGCTTTCGCTTCACCTGCTTTAATTGCTGCATCAAATGGTGTCACTGAAGCTGGTGTGTAATCTGCTTGGTTTACACCTTTCGCATCCTTAATTGCCGCATTCAAACGATCTAAAGCATCTTGATAAAGTTTTTGATCAATCGCTTTATTTAAATCAGCTGTCGCTTGATCAACTTGTTCTTTTGTGGCATTGCCATCTGCTTTAACTGTGTTTGCTGCTGCTAATTTATCTTGAACAGCTTTATCTTCAGTATCTGCTGGATTTAATGTACCTAAAGTACCTGCTTTATCGATTGCTTTTTGTAATTCTGTTTTATCTGCTTGGCGTACTAAACCAGAAATACTATCATTGATGTCTTTTGTCGCTTGTTCGATTTGTTCAATAGTATATTGTTTACGTACTGTTGGATCATCAGACATAGACGCTGTTACTAATGGATTTACTTTTTGAATCGTATCTTTAACGGCTTGTAAGCTGTTTGGTGTATAACCATCTGTTTTTGCGACTTGTACACCTCTCATCACAGCTTGTTGTAGTTTTTCATATGCATCCGCTCTTAATTTTTCTTGGATAGCGTTATTTAAACTATTTTTACTGTCGTCTACTGCTTTTTGAGTCGCATTTTGATCTGTATCTGTATTTTTCGCATTAGCTAAAGCTGTAATTAATTGTTGATCCATTGGTTTAGTTGGATCTAAGTTTGTATATTTACTTGCTTCTGCAATAGCTTTTTCTAAGTCTGTTTTATCTGCTTTACGCACTAATTGATCTTTTGCTTGTTTAACCTCTTGAGTTTTCGCATTAAATTGATCTGTTGAACCATTTTCAGGATGAGCAATTAATGCTTCTGCCTCAGTTAACTTCGCATCTAATGCTGCAACACTATTTGGTGTGTAGTCATTTTTATTTACAGTTTTCGCATCTGCGACTGCTGCTTTTAATGCTTCAAGCGCTTTATTAGGCGTTACTACAATATTAAATGTTGAAGTACCAACATTTGTTGAACCATCAGTTGCGCTAACTGTTACTGTAGATGTACCAACAGTTGTCGGTGTACCTGTAATTTGTTTTGTTGTTGGGTCAAATGATAATCCAGTTGGTAAACCTGTTACTGCTAATGTCGGTGCAACTTTAGAGTTATCTTCAGCATTTACAGTAATTGGTGTCATCGGTGTATATGCTTCAGTTGTTTGATCTACAACCAAAGTAACATCTGGCGCTTTTGTATCTACTACTGTATACGTAAATGTTTTAGTAGTGCTTAAACCAGCATGGTCAGTTGCAGTTACAGTTATTGTTGACGTACCCACTGCAGTCGGTGTACCAGAGATTGTATTTGTAGCTTCATCAAATGTTACACCTGCAGGTAAACCTGTCACTGTTTTCGTTTTAAGATGCTTACTATTATCAGTAATATCTAAAACTAACGGTGTCATTGCTGTATTAACATCAACTGTTGGCGCTTCTATATCACCAATTTTCGGTGCTTCAATATCTTTAACATAGTAAACAAGAAATTGACTCGCATTAGTTAATTTAATTGTCTTTTTAGCTGCATCATAAGTCGGCGCATATGATGTATCTTCACTTACAAACTTATAACCTTTTTCTGCTAAATATGCATTGTGGTCTTGTACAGTAATAATCTTATCAACATCACCTGATGTACGGAGTGGTCTATCGATTAATTCTTGTAAATCTGTATCTACAAAATCTTCTTCTAATAAGGCAGCTGCAGTATATGTGAATTTTTCAAGTTTTACTTGTTGTAGGTTATATGCCCCACCTGTTGTAGCTGCAATAGATAATGCATACTCATTTTTATGCGTATATTTAAAGTAATTGTTCATATTTTGTTTCCAAGTTTGACCTGCATACGTGATGGTCATATCTTTCGTATCACCACTATAGTCAATAGTAAATCGTTGGAATTGGTTGTTTTCTGGTTGAACATCTAATAATGCGGCCTTCCATCCAGTTAAACCTGGTTGTGTTGATACAACACCTGTTGAATCCGCAAATACAAACGCACCAAAGGCACCTACTTTATTAAATTGCGCTGGGTCAGGTTTAGCTTTACCTTTTGGATCATACTGAGTATTCACATAAGTATCTAATTTGAAACCAAAAGCATATTTAAGTCCGCCGACACCTAATGCTGAACCGTATAATCCTAACTCATGGGTGTTACCAGGGTTGAAGATAAAGGCAATCCCATCACCACCTGGAGCACCTACTTTAGGATGTCCTTCATATTTATCACCAAGATTAATCCATCCAGAAAAATGGAAATCTTTATTAACATTCATTTTTGTATCTAGAGAGATTGAACCTTTTTGACTTGGCCAGTTTTGCGTAAGTGTTGCAGTACCTGAAGATGGATCATAGTATGCGTCATCCACTAAAAAGAAGTATTGATTAAAGTTCTCAGGCGTTACAACGACTTCATTTTTTAAAGATGTATCAACTGAAAATGTTCGTACTGCTGTCGTTGGTTCTTCTACTGCTGATCTTAATTTTGTCGCTTGTGGGCTGTATAAGTCTTTTTGTGCTGAACCTTGCTCAAGTAAAAGTTTTAACACTTCTGCTTTAATTTGGTCCTCTGTTAAATCTGTAGTATCGATAACAGCTAATGCTGCATCTACTTTTGAACTGTCATAATCTGAGGCAAGTTCAGTTTTCACTTTATCTACCTTTTGTTCGGTAGATAGTGGTGTTGATTCTATTGTTGGTGTTGCTTGGTCTGTTGAAGTCACTGTTTTAGCTTCTGAAGTATTGTTTGTTTCAGAAGTTGTTGCTGATGTTGTATCAGCTTTAGTTTCTTCTTTAACTGACTCAGTTGTTGATTTAGGAACTTCAGTAGTAGCTGCTGATTGTTCTTTTGTAGAATCAACTGTTTTCGTTTGTTCGGCTTCAGCTTGTTTCACTGCTTCAGCTTCTGCTTTTTGTGCTTTGTCAACAACTGCTTGAACGTCAGCTTCAGTTTGAGCTTGTTTGACTTCAGCAGTATATTGTTTAACTGTTTCTTCAGTTAAATGTGTAAATGTAGAAAGTTTAGACAATGCGTCTGTCTTAACTGTCTCCAATACATTTGATGTAGTTTGAGTGTTTCCAGCTTGTTGAGTAGTGTCTGTTGTTTTATCTTGTGGCACTGTGTTCTCTACCGGTTCTTGTTGGGATGTACTTGTATCTTTAGATGCCTCTACAACTGTGTTATCGTTTGTGCTCTCCGCTGCTTTGGCTTCGCCATTGTGACCTAAGAATAAAAGTGATCCAATAAGAATAGATGCTGTACCTACAGTAAATCTTCTAATTGAATAGCGATTTCTTAAGTTAGGCAAAAAATCCAACTTCTTCATTTGATGTCCTCCGATATATTAAATTTTGAACTACTTTATAATTATAAAACAGAGTGACGCAATTGTATATAAAATAGGTTTCATGAAGTTTTAATGGTATTTTATAGTATTCAGTTATGTATTTTAAAAATAATGGTGCATAATACATATAAACTACGGTTGCATCTACTATTACCGGCATATTTTAATGTGCACAATAAGACTTTCAACATTATAGTTTATAAGCATCAACATAATTTCTACATGTAAAATTTACAAAAACGTAACATAAACGTAATAAAACAAAGCGAGATTATAGTATACTTTAAGGGTTAAACCTTATAGCACTCTATAATCTCGCTTATTTTTAATAAATATAATGTTTTTTAGTTTAAGCTTACTGTCTATTTATAACCCGCATGTACCTTCTAATGACAATGCCGCTTCAGCTTGTTTCTGACATTCTTCTATAGGAAGTTTTTCTTCAAATGAATACATAAAGATATCCTGGAACTTTTGTGCTAATGCCTGTGTATCGTCAATTTGATGAACTGCATCCATCATTTCATACACTTCAGCATCCCCCATCGTTTGATCCTGAAAGTTCATCGGATTCCAATCTGCGAGTTGTTGATATAACGCAATATTGACCTCGTTCTTTTCCACTGAGAATTAACCTCCTTTATCTTTTCTTAAAATAAGCCCGATTTGCGTCACCACAAATCGAGCTGCATCATCTATTTGAAATGCTTGTCTACTTATTTTTCTTCAACATCAATTGATTCAATAACTACATCATGAACTGGTTTGTCTTGAGGACCTACTTTAGTATTTGCGATATCTTCTAAAGTATTTTCACCTTCAACAAGTTGACCAAATACTGTGTGTTTTTGGTCTAACCAAGGTGTTCCGCCTTTTTCACCGTATGCTTCTACGATTGGTTTTGGCCAACCGCCATCAGCTAATTGATTCAACATGTTTTCAGGTACTTCTTTCATTTGTACGATGAAGAATTGTGAACCGTTTGTGTTAGGACCAGCGTTCGCCATTGATAATGCGCCATATAAATTGAATGCTTCCATAGAGAATTCATCTTCAAACGCTCCACCGTAAATACTTTCACCGCCCATACCAGTTGCTGTTGGGTCGCCGCCTTGTACCATAAAATCGTTGATAACACGGTGGAAAGTAATGCCGTTATAATAACCATTTTTAGCATGTGTCACAAAGTTTTCAACAGTTTTTGGTGCTAAATCAGGAAATAGTTTAAAAGTCATGTCACCTTTATTTGTGTGCATTACGACTTTAATTTCATTATCTTGGATTTCTTTATTTAATTGAGGATAGTTTGCCATAATTAATACTCCATTCATGTTAAGATTGATGTATCTCAATATTAACATATACCACAGAAAGGAAGTATTAAAATGTTATATCGTTTTTCACATAAAACAGGAAGCTATGGTGTTTCAATTGTAGAAGAGAAAGACAACGGTGAAGTCTTAGTTCAAGTTGAACAAGTCATCAAACATCCTAAACAAGGTGATTTACATGATCCAACAGCAACAGAGGGCGTCTTCTTCCATGAACGTCGCGCACTCAGTCATTATGAAAAAAGATTCACACCTAAATCAAAATTACGCGAATTCAATGTTGAACCTTTAGATTATGTAGATTCTTTACAACAAGCGATTACAAATTATGAAGAACAATTAAAACAAGAAAATACTGAACATGCGAAAATGTCTTTACACAATTTAAATACGCTAAAGAATGATTATGGCATTCAGTACAAACAAAATTTTAAATAATTTATTATGGGTTTCTTCTTATTTAAAAGACCCCCGAAATGTAAGCGTGTTACCGGAAAACAAGGTTTTTACACACTTCACATTGATGTATAATGAGGTTATCTTATATTCAAAGGAGGACAAATAATGAGTTGGTTACATGCAGCGGTATTGTTGCCGTTCATTTTTGCACTCATTATCCCTATTGTTTATCGTTTCATTAAGCGTATACATATAGGATGGTTCACATTACCTGTCCCCGTCGTTTTATTTATTTATTTCTTAACTTATATTTCGACAACGATGTCAGGTAAAACACGTTTTGCGGAATTACCATGGATGCCGCAAATTGGTATGAACTACAATTTATATGTTGATGGATTAAGCTTATTGTTCAGTTTATTGATTACAGGTATCGGTGCTTTAGTTACCTTCTATTCAATTAGCTATTTAAGCAAAAAGGAACAATTGGGTAATTTCTATTGTTATTTATTACTCTTTATGGGTGCAATGCTAGGCGTCGTGTTATCAGATAACGTCTTTATGCTGTATTTATTCTGGGAAATGACATCATTTTCTAGTTTCTTATTAATTTCATTTTGGCGCACTAGAGAGGCTTCACTCTACGGTGCTCAAAAGTCATTATTAATTACAGTATTTGGCGGCTTATCTTTACTCGGCGGCTTTATCTTAATGACACTTTCAGGACATTCAACAAGTATTCGCCATCTTATTGCACATGCCTCTGAGATTCAATCAAGCCCGTTCTTTATCTTGGCTATGATTTTAATACTCTTTGGTGCAATGACAAAATCAGCGCAATTTCCATTTTATATCTGGTTACCAGATGCAATGGAAGCACCTACGCCAGTCAGTGCTTATCTGCACTCTGCAACAATGGTCAAAGCGGGCATTTACTTAGTTGCACGACTTACACCAATCTTTGCATTATCACAAGGTTGGATTTGGACAGTCACTGCAATTGGATTAGTCACATTATTCTGGGCATCTTTAAATGCGACAAAACAGTCAGATTTGAAAGGTATCTTAGCTTTCTCAACTGTTTCACAACTCGGTATGGTCATGTCAATGCTTGGTATCGGAGCTGTCAGCTTCCACTTCCAAGGTTCACAAAGCCAATTTTATGCAGCCGCGTTTATCGCAGCAGTCTTTCATTTAATTAACCATGCCACATTCAAATGTGCACTCTTCATGGTCGCAGGTATTATCGATCACGAAACCGGAACACGTGACGTACGTAAACTCGGTGGTTTAATGACAATTATGCCGATTTCATTTACAATTACAGTCATTTCAGCGTTAAGTATGGCTGGTGTGCCGCCATTTAACGGTTTCTTATCAAAAGAGAGCTTCCTTGAAGCAATGATTAATGTTACACAAGCACCTCTTTTCAGCTTGAACACGTTAGGTGTCTTGATTCCAATTGTTGCGATTTTAGGTAGTATCTTTACATTTGTATATTCAGTCAGATTTATCGGTCAAATTTTCTGGGGTTCATACAAACCTGAATCTTTACCACATAAACCACACGAACCATCAGTGTTAATGTGGATTGCTCCTGCTTTCTTAGCAGTATTAGTAGTGGTATTCGGTTTATTCCCAACATTATTAGCAAAACCGATTATTGATCCGGCAAGCCAAGCAATACGTAATGCGAAGTTGCCAGATGCAGAATTCCATTTATTCCATGGATTCACACCTGCATTCTTCTCAACTTTAGTTATTTACGCAATCGGTATTCTATTAATCTTCACTTATCATAAGTGGGTTAAAGTTCTAGAGAATATCCCAGAGCGTCTCGAACTAAATCATTTCTATGATCGTTCAGCAGACAACTTACCGGTATTCTCTAAACTAGTGACACATACTTATATGAGCGGATTTATCCGTAATAAACTTGTTGTCATTATGGGCAGTTTAATCGTATTAACTGCTGTTACTGTACTTGCATTGCCATTTGCATTTGATTTCAGTCATGTCAGTCGTGTACGTTCATATGAAGTTATCATTGTTGTGATGATTTTAGCAGCTGCAATTATGTTAGTCTTTGCATGTTCAAGACTGTTCAGTATTATCATGCTGAGTGCTGTGGGTTATTCTATGGCGATATTCTATATCTTCTTTAACGCACCAGACTTAGCATTAACACAATTCGTAGTTGAAACAATTTCAACCGCATTGTTCTTATTATGTTTCTACCATTTACCAAACTTGAACCGTTATAACGAAACGACTTCATTTAAAGTAACAAACGCCGTAATCGCGACTGGTGTCGGTATCGCAGTAACAATCCTTGGTTTAATCGCATATGGTAATAAACATTTCGATTCTATTGCGGCTTACTACAAAGAAAATGTCCATAGTTTAGCACATGGTAACAACATGGTTAACGTTATCCTTGTTGACTTCCGTGGTACCGATACTTTATTCGAATCATCTGTATTAGGTATCGCTGGTCTAGCAGTTTACACGTTAATTAAATTACGTTCTAAACATAAAAATGGTTATGAAAGGGTGGATGAAAATGAACAAACAGAAAAATGATATTATCTTTCAATACTCAACGGTAGTCATTTTCTTCTTAATTGTCATGTTCGCCTTTTCACTATTTCTAAATGGACATTACCAACCCGGTGGCGGATTCATTGGAGGTTTACTTGTTTCAAGTTCATTAGTACTCGTTGCGGTGGCCTTCGATGTGAAAACAATGCGTAAAATTTTCCCGTGGGATTTTAAGAAGCTGATTGCGATTGGTCTTACATTTTGTGTTATGACACCTGTTGCAAGCTGGTTCTATCACAAAAACTTCTTTACACATAAAGTATTCGAAGTACCGCTTCCACTCTTAAAACCTATGGAAATCCATACAGCATTATTCTTTGACCTAGGCGTATTATTAGCCGTTGTCGGTACAGTAATGACAATTATTTTAGCGATTGGAGAGAATGAGTAATGGAAATAATTATGATTATTGTTTGCGGTATCTTAACATCAATCAGTATCTATCTCATTTTGTCTAAGAGCTTGATTCGAATCATTATTGGTACCGCAGTTCAAACACATGCTGCAAACTTGTTTTTAATCACAATGGGCGGCTTAGGTGAAGGCTCTGTTCCAATCTTTAAATACGGAACAAAAAGTTATGTCGACCCTATCCCGCAAGCGTTAATCTTAACTGCGATTGTTATTTCATTCGCGGTTACAGCGTTCTTCTTAGTACTTGCTTTCAGAAGCTATAAGGAACTTGGAACTGACAACGTAGAACAAATGAAGGGAGTGCCAGAAGATGATGATGCTAGATAACTTAATCGCTGCGATGTTGATTACACCTATGATTACTGCAGTGATTCTTGTATTTATCGGCAAGCGTCCTTTCATTAAACGTTATGTCGCTTTAGGCGGATCTTTAATCGCATTAGGTCTTGCCATTTGGAACTTTATCAACGTATGGCACCATGGACCTTTGAAATTAGAATTAGGTTCTTGGAAAGCACCATACAGTATCGTATTTGTACTTGATTTATTCAGTGCAACATTAGTAATTACTAGTTTAATTGTAACTATATTGATTATTTTGTTCTCATATCAATCAATCGGTTTACACCGTGAAACATATTATTACTATTTCGCAGTCATGTTCATGGAAACAGGTATTATCGGTGCATTTATCACAGGTGATATCTTCAACATGTTCGTATTCTTCGAAGTATTCTTGATTTCTTCATACTCCCTACTCGTTATTGGCGGTACGAAGATACAATTACAAGAAACAATCAAATACTTACTTGTGAACGTGGCATCTTCAGCCTTCTTCGTAGTGGCTGTCGGTATCTTGTACGCAGTAGTCGGAACATTGAACATGGCAGATATCAGTCAGAAATTAGGACACTTATCTGATACACAAAGCGGACTTGTCAGCATTGTATTCGTGATGTTCCTCTTTGTATTCGCAACAAAAGCCGGTGCCTTCCCTATGTATGTATGGTTACCTGGGGCTTACTACGCACCTCCGTTTGCGATTATCGCATTCTTTGGTGCCTTGCTTACGAAAGTCGGCGTTTATGCGATTGCGAGAACATTAAGTTTATTCTTTGCACACACACTGACATTCTCGCACTACACAGTACTGATCTTAGCGTTATTAACGATTATCTTCGGTTCTATCGGGGCAATCAGCTTTAATGATACGAAGAAAATCATTTTATATAACATCATGATTGCGGTTGGTATCATCCTAGTTGGTGTAGCAATGATGAATGAAGCTGGTATCATCGGCGCGTTATATTACACAGTCAATGACATGTTGATTAAAGCAGCATTATTCTTCTTAATCGGTGTCATGCTTAAAATCACTGGTACCACAGATATCAGAAAGTTCGGTGGATTGATAAAACATTATCCTGTTTTAGGATGGACATTCTTTATCGCATGTTTAAACCTTGCAGGTATTCCACCTTTCAGCGGTTTCTACGGTAAAATGTATATCGTTCGTGCCGCATTTGAACAAGGATTTTATATCAGCGGTATTGTCGTCTTATTATCTAGTCTCTTAATTTTATATTCTGTGATGAAGATTTTTATCAGAGGATTCTTCGGAGAGTCAAAAGGTTATACATTTAATCCGCATTTACACTACCGCGGCCTATTAAGTGTCGCAATTCTAGCTGTTGCGCTATGTGTGGTCTTTAGTTTCGCAGCGGAATGGTTGTATCCATTCGTTAAAGAAGCAGCTGTCACATTCTATGATCCTAAAGCATATATCGACAGCGTACTGGGGGTGAAATAATATGGCAATTCAAGTACTCGTGAATCTATTACTTGCTATATTTTGGCTGTTCGTTAATGACAGCTACACTCTTAATAAATTTGTATTAGGATACGTCTTCGGTTTATTACTCGTATTCTTAATGCGTAAGTTACTACCTGGACGTTTCTATGTGGTTACACTTTATTACGTAATCAAATTGATGATTATCTTCTTAGTTGAACTCATCAAAGCGAATATTGATGTAATCCGCATTGTCATTAAACCGAAAATGGATAACGAACCTGCATTCTTTGTCTACGATACAGATTTAAAAGAACCATGGGAAGTTGTCGTATTAAGTACACTCATCACCCTTACACCAGGGACTATCGTTCTTGGCGTCAGTGATGATAACAAGAAAATCTATATTCATTGTTTAGATTTCAGCACGAAAGAAGAGGAAGTTGAAGGTATTAAATCTTCCTTAGAAAAAGCTGTCAGAGAGGTGGGAGAAGCATAATGTTTGCCTATAATGTCGTTATTATAATCGCATTGATTGTCGTTGCACTTTCGATACTCGGTATGTTGGTACGTGTGATTCTCGGCCCTTCTCTTGCCGACAGAGTCGTAGCTTTAGATGCGATCGGTATTCAATTTATGGCGATTGTTGCTCTGTTCAGTATCTTCCTAGATACTAAATACATGATTGTAACAATCCTGTTAATTGGAATCATCGCATTCTTAGGTACAGCTGTCTTCGCGAAATACATGCAGGAAGGTAAGGTGATTGAACATGATCGACGCGATAATGATTAGTTTGTCATTATTCTTTGTAATTGTCGGTGCGATTATCAGTGCCCTTTCTGCCATTGGTCTTTTACGTTTGAAAGATGTTTATGGCCGTGCACATGCTGCTGGTAAAGCAGCAACCTTAGGTTCAATGAGTTTATTATTAGGTGTCTTCTTATTCTTTATTGGCCATGATCATTATGTGAATCCACAATTGATTATTGGGATTTTATTCATCTTGATTACTGGACCTTTATCCAGTCACTTAATTATCAAAGCATCTTATAAAATTAAAACACCTTACTCACGTTCGACTAAGTTAGACGAAATGAGTGAATTACAAAAAGATAAGCCAAAAGCAGCTGACAAATCTTAATGGATTCAGACGCCGTAAAGTACTGTGACAACAGTATATTACGGCGTCTTTTCTTTTGACTTCAGCTTGTGATGCAAAAAGAAATGTGCTATATTAATTAAATCGAAACTATTACGATTTAAGAAGGTGACGCTATGTCTTGGACAATTATCGGCGGTGGTATTCACGCCGTTACTATTGCGATTAAACTCCGTGCTTCAGGTTTAGCAGCTGAAGACTTAACAATTATAGATCCTCATAATTCACTATGCGAACAATTTGATGATTTCTCTTGCCGTATCGGTATGCCGTTTTTACGCTCACCACATGTACACCATGTTCATCCTGACCCTTTCCACTTGAAACATTTTGCGAAAACAAATCAATATACAGGTGCCACTTATGGCAAATATCAACGTCCACAACGCGATATGTTTATGGACCATGTGCATAAAATGCTGCATGAATTTGATTTAAACAGTCGTCATATTAAAGATGTGGCTGTTAATATAGACCGTGTTGATGGTCAATGGCAAGTCGATATGAAAGCACACGACACTGTCACAAGCGATTATCTCCTTCTCGCTATCGGCAGTAACAATATTCCGCATATTCCAGATATGTATATCAATCAGCCTGATGTGAAACATATCTTTGATGATGAAACAATTCCTTATCAAGATGCCTCACATGTCATAGGCAGCGGTATTTCAGCAGCCCATTTAACATTAAAATTGATTGAAGAATCAAAAGCTGAAACGGTTCACTTATGGATGAATAAGCCCATTGAAGTCTATGACTTCGATGCAGATCCAGGTTGGTTAGGCCCTAAAAACATGACACGCTATCGTGAAATCGATTCATCTAAAGAACGATTAAGTATTATTGCGCAAGAACGTCATAAAGGTTCTATGCCTAAAGAGTTATATTTACGTCTAAAAAAACACGTACAAGATGGACAACTTCAAATCCATGTGAATGAAATTCAAGCAGTAAAAAATCATAGAATTATTACTGAAAATGAAAGTTATGAATATGACCATATACTGCTTGCGACAGGCTTCAAAAATAACATTATGCAAATGCCTGTCATTCAAAGCTTTGTGGAAAATACACAAGCACCTTTAACAGAAACAAAACATCCTGTCTTAAATGAAAGTTTAGAATGGTTGCCAGGTGTATTTGTTTCAGGCGCACTCGCTGATATTGAATTAGGTCCATTTGCGAGAAGTTTTGCGGGAGGCAGAGAAGCTGCAAGCCGTATTTCAAAAGCATTTATCAATCAAGAAGAGAAAGTTTCTTAATATAAAGAAAAGGTTCCCTCGTCATTTGACCAAAGGGAACCTTTTTCTATCTATTTATCTTTATAATCACGCATCGCGTTTTTATATTTCCTTACACACTAAAAAAGCAGTAAAGTTACGCTTCTCAAAGTAACTTTACTGCTTAAATATAGTCATCTATTTACGTGGTTTCAACATCATCGTTCCACGCATGACACTAATTAATTTGTCTTGATCATCTACAAGGTTGATATTCCAAACTTGTGTCGAGCGACCTCCATGAATCAATTCCGCAATCGCATATACATAGCCGTCTATAGCTGAACGGATATGATTCGTATTCATTTCAAGCCCTACTGGAATGACCTTATCCGTATCTACCATGTGTGCAGCACCAATAGAACAAGCTGTTTCACCGAGTGCCATGGTTGCGCCACCATGAAGGTAGCCGAAAGGTTGTTTTACTTTATCACTGACAGGCATTTTCATTTTAACGTAACCTGATTCGACTTTAAGCACTTCCATTTCTAATGTTTCTAATAAATTCGTCATCCCATTCTCTCCTATCGACTAGATTACTTCTATAATATCATAGCCGCAATCGTACCGAAGACCATTAACGGTATGTTATAGAATACGAAAGTCGGAATACATGTATCTCTAATGTGATCGTGTTGGTTATCTACATCAAGTCCTGCAGTCGGTCCTAAAGTTGAATCACTGGCTGGTGAACCTGAGTCACCTAAGGCACCTGCTGTACCGATGAGTGCGATTAATGCCATTGTGCTCATACCAAGTTGTTCACCTAGTGGAATAAACAGTGCTGCGATAATTGGAATCGTCGCGAATGATGAACCGATACCTAATGTGACGATTAAACCAATTACATACATTAAAATAATCGCGATTAATTTATTATCTCCAGTCATGTTGGCGATACTTTCTACTAAACCTTTAACATCGCCTGTCGCATTCATAATCCCTGCGAAACCATTCGCAGTTAAAATAACGACACCAATGTAAGCCATGATTTTAATACCTTCTGTAAATTGTTTGTCCAATTCAAACCATTTGAATGAACGAGAAAGGAACAAGACCATCACACCGGCTAACGCACCGAAAATCATTGACTCAGTGAATGTTTGAACTAAGAATGTTGCTAAAATCGCTACAATTGTTACACCTAAAACATATGGTTTTAATTCCTTAGGCGCATTTTCAATTGCTTTATCTTTTTTATATTCACGTGGTTTTCTGTAATAGAACATACCTAAAGCTAAACCGACGATATATCCTAATGATGGAATCAATAATGATTTCCAGATCATGTCAAATTCAATTTGGTGGTGTGCTTTGGTAAATCCAGTTTGAATAATTTGGTGATAGATTTGACCAAATCCATAAGGAAGTAATAAATATGGAAAACACAAACCGAAACTGATAACTAAGGCAATTTGACGTCTATCAATATTTAATTCATTAAATAAACTTAATAACGGTGGAATTACAATTGGGATGAACGCAATATGTACAGGAATCAAGTTCTGACTACTCATACTTAATAATAATAAAGCAACAATTAAAATAACTTTAATCGTAGAGCGAGAAACTTTCGTATTCTCTGCTTTGATTAAGTTGATGATTTTACCTACTAAGTAATCTGTAATGCCACTATAAGAAATTAATGCCGCGAAGCCTCCTAATAAAGCATAGCTTAAGGCTACTTCTGCCCCATCTACGATGTTATCCGTAAAGACATGGATGACTTTTTCTACTGACATCCCTGCGACTAGACCGCCAACTAATCCGCTGACGAACAGACTTAAAACAACGTTCAGTCTGAATAAACATAAAACAATCATTAATAAAACTGCGACTACTACTGCGTTAACCATTTTGCGTTACCCCTTTACTACATTATCGAACTAAAGTGTTATGTTAGTATAATAACAGTCCACTTTAGAGATGTCAATACAACATTATGTATTTCTAACACAATATAAAATACCCATCTCAATCAAAATTGAGACAGGCATTTTATGGTAGTTTAAATTTTAAGATTGTCTTAACCAATCTACTATACTATGGATTAAATAACCCGTTGGCCCTTTAGGACCATTGTAGTCTGATTTAGATGTCGTTGCTGGACCTGCAATGTCAAAATGCAAGTGCGGTGTACCAGCACTGAAGTGCATAATAAATGCTGCCGCAAAGAGCGCTTTGCCCATGCCATTTGTATGATTGACTAAATCAGCGACTTCACTGCGTTTGATTAAACTGCGCTCAGTAGCCGTAACAGGCAATTCATAAGTCCATTCCCCATTACGTTGTGTCAGTGCTGTAATAGCATCTAACGGTGCGTTGTTATTATTTTTAAAGACAGCTGCTTTATCAAAGCCGAGTGCCGCAATAGCAGCTCCAGTAAGTGTCGCAAAGTCTAATATGACTTTAGGTTCATGTTGTACTGCTTGGAAAACAGCATCGCCTAATACGAGACGCCCTTCAGCATCAGTATTTAATACCTCTACAGTTTCTCCGCTCATAGCTGTAAAGACATCATCTGGTTTCATAGCCGCTTCATTAATCATATTTTCAGCAGATGCAATAATACCTACGATATTCACAGGTAAAGCTAATCGATGTGCCGCTTCAATCATCCCTACTACATTTGCCGCGCCACACATATCAAATTTCATCTCTTGCATACCAGGTTTAGATTTAATAGAGTACCCGCCTGAATCATAAGTGATACCTTTACCGACCAATACGATTGGTGCTGCGTCAGGGTCATCTGCACCTTGATAAGTCATTGTGATTAATCTAGGACCATTTGCGGAACCTTTACCGACAGCATGGATTAAACCGAACCCTTCCGCTTGTAACGTTTCTGCGTCTTTCACATCAACTTCTACTGCCGTTTCTGCGAAATGACCTGAAATAAGTTCTGCAAAATAAGCAGGAGTTAAAATGTTAGGCGGAATATTACTTAAATCTCTCGCAATTTTAATGCCTTCTCCAACTACTTCACCATCTTTAATGGCAGTAATTTCGTCTGGTTCTGCTTGATGTAATTTTAGATTTAAGTGATACGGTACTTTCTTATCTGATTTATAATTATCAAAAACATATAATGCTTTTTTACCTTGTAGGCCGAATAATTCAGCCATTTCATTTTTAGAAATCGCTTTTGATGCGAATGTTGAGAATAATACATCCGCTTCTGTTACATGTTCTGCTTTTAAATACTGCAGTAAGTTTCCGTATACTTTCATTGTTTGAATACGATCTAACTGCTTCAAATTGCCAAGTCCTACCGTAATCAAACGAACTTTAATGTCTCCTGTTTCAAAGAACGTCGAACTGACTTTACCCACTTCACTATGAATCATATGATGGTGCTTATATGTATCTAAAGCATCCGATAAATCATGACCTTGAACTGTGACTGTTCCTAATTGATTCAAGTGATCTGGCAAGCCGAGTACTAACGTGTTGCTGATTAATTCATTTTGTTCGTCAAATGTTATTTGTATTGGCATAATGTCTCCTCCATAAGATACAAAAGAGGTTGGTAAAAGCTGTTTATCAACAGTTTTGCCAACCTCTTAAAGTCTATATTAGCCGGCTTTTATGCATATAGCCGTATTATC
Source organism: Staphylococcus sp. CWZ226 (assembly GCF_018986355.1). Classification (NCBI taxonomy): domain Bacteria; kingdom Bacillati; phylum Bacillota; class Bacilli; order Caryophanales; family Staphylococcaceae; genus Staphylococcus; species Staphylococcus sp. CWZ226. Next base: position 50,711 of record NZ_JAHMSB010000004.1, read on the forward strand.
ATATTAGGTTAATATTAGAATTTACCTTTTTTGAATGCTAAGCCGATACCGCCAAGTTTGAAGATTGAACGAGTATCGATAACTTTTTTCATGAATGCTGCTTTTTTACCTACGATATTTTTACCGTAAACAACACCAATACCGTCATTAGCGCCTAATGAGCATACTGTACCACGGTTTACGTAGTTGAATGGCTCTTTAGGTTGACCATGTAAGATATTTTTGATGTTTTGAGCAACGTTTTCACCTTGTTGCATTGCGATTTGTGCAGTTGTTGGTAATGGACGTTCTTCACCTTCAGGAATGTAAGCTGATACGTCACCGATTACGAATGTTTCGCTATAACCTGGTGCAGTTAAGTCTTGGTTTACAACTAAACGACCACGTTTAACGCCATCGAATGATTCTTCCATTAATTTGCTTCCGCGTACACCAGCAGCCCATACTGAAGTGTTCGCTTCTAATTGTTCTTCTTTGTCGCCGACTTTAACTACGAAACCTTTTTCGTTTGCGCCAACAATCGGTGTACCGATTTTGAATTCAACGCCGCGTTCTTCTAAGTAGTTAACAGCGTGGTTAACTAATTCGTCGTCGAACATTGGAAGCATTTTAGGTGCTGCTTCAACACAAGTGATTTTAACTTTGTCACGGTCTACACCGTATTTGTTTGATAATTCATCAACGCGTTCAGTTAATTCACCTAAGAATTCGATACCAGTGAAGCCTGCACCACCTACTAAGAATGCAAGATCTTTAGGATCTTTTTCTTTTGAAGATGCATAGTTCGCAAATTTATCTTCGATGTGACGAGATAATTCACGTGCAGTGTGGATGTTTTCGATTTGGTAAGCATGTTCTAACATACCTTTGATACCGAATGTTTCACTGATGAATCCTAAACCAACCACTAAGATGTCATAGTTGAAACGACCATTGTTTGTTTCTACTACTTTAGCTTGTGGATCGATTTTTGTTACTTCTGCTTTAAGGAATTTCACTTTATCTTGCTTGATTACACTTTCGATTGGGAAGATAATATCTTCATAGTTTACAGTACCTGCTGATGCTTCATGTAAAAGTACTGATTCATAGTGATAATCATCTCTATTGATTAAAGTGATGTCAGCTTCGCCAGCTGGTAAAATCTTTTGTAATTTTGTTACAGTTTGCAAACCTGCATAACCTGCCCCTAAAACAATAACTTTTTTTGTTTCAGCCATTTTATTCACCTATGCTTTCTTAAAATTTTTGTTAGTATACGCTATCTTAATATATACCCCATTTGATTGAAAAAATGTCAAAATAAAGACAAATGCCATTCCTCTTAATTCTATAATTAACCAAACACTTTTTCAAGGTAATACTAAGAAAACAACTGATAATTTCAGAATTTACTGATTCTCAAGTACCTTTATTATGGTCATAGTTAGTTGGAATTTTAAAGTAAAAACATTTTCCAACTAAAAAAGAGTTGAGGAATATCCCCAACTCTGAATTGTATAAATGAAAATTGATTAACAATCTTCAGGTTGTCCAGCTACTTTCGCTGTTCTAAATGAGCTGCCGCAACCGCATGATGCAATCGCATTTGGATTATCAATTTGGAATCCGCCGCCCATTAATGATTGTTTAAAATCAATTGTTGTACCTTCAAGTACTGGTTTATCATATTTGTCGACTAATACTTTAAGACCGTAGAATTCGATAACTTCATCGTTCTCCCCTGGTTCTTGTTCTGCTGACATGCCGTAAGTTAAACCTGTGCAACCGCCGCCGTTCACTTTAATTTTCAAGTATCCATCTGGCATATCGTTGCTTTCTAACATACTTTTGACTTCATAAGCTGCAGCTTCTGTCAAAATCACTGTAGACATATTATATTCCTCCTTGTAACACGTCTTTCTATTGAATAAAACTTAGAAAATCCAAGTTTCCTCTATATGCTTATAAATATTTTGCAATAAATCGTCTGGTGAATCTCCTTCAACAATATCACCATTCACTAATGCATACAAGCCACTCGAACATACACCACAGTTTTGCAGACAACCATATTCTAAGACATCTACACCTGGGTCTTGGTCCAACTGATTGTATACATAGTCTCCGCCTTTTGCCATGTTTGAAATGCAAAATTCTACAATTGGATTCATAATGCACCTCTTCATATTTTTGAGTCATACAATTATAACATATTTCACTGACTTTCTCTTGGGTTTGAACAGATTTTTTCCTTTTAGAACATTGTTTGTCTGAAATGTGAAAAAAGATTATAATAAATGAAAGCGTATTTTTAGAGAAAGCTTCTAAAATGACGTTGGTTACAATTCAACATAGCTTTCAGTCATCAAGCAGTGATGCAGCGTTATATAAATCTTGATAAGAGGGGTTATCGGAATGAAGAATTTAGTAATGTTAGGTGGCGGTTATGGTAACATGCGTGTTTTATCGCATATTTTACCAGATGCATTACCAAAGGACTACACTATCACTTTGATTGATCGTATGCCTTATCACGGTTTGAAACCAGAATATTATGCTCTGGCAGCGGGGACCAAATCAGATAAAGATGTACGATTACAGTTTCCGGAATCTGAGAAACTTAATGTTGTTTACGGGGAAATCTCAGCTATTGATTTAGATGACCAAATTGTTTCTGTCGGTGATACCAAAGTAGATTATGATGAACTTATTATCGGACTTGGGTGCGAGGATAAGTATCATAATGTACCAGGTGCTGATGAATTCACTTACAGTATTCAAACACTATCTAAATCTCGTAAAACTTACCACACGATTAACGAATTGCAAGCGGGGGCAAAAGTCGCAATTGTGGGTGCTGGACTTAGCGGTATTGAGCTTGCAAGTGAGTTGCGTGAAAGCCGTTCAGATTTAGACATCAAACTTTACGATCGCGGAGAACGTATTTTAGCACGTTTCCCAGAAAAATTAAGCCGCTTTATTGAAAAGTGGTTCCGTAAGCATAACGTGACAGTCGTACCAAATTCAAATATCAATAAAGTAGAACCAGGTCTGATTTATAATCATGATGAACCTGAAGAAGTAGATTTAGTCGTATGGACTGCAGGGATTCAACCTGTTTCAGTGGTGCGAAATTTACCTGTAGATGTAAATAAAAACGGTGCAGTGATTATTAACCAATATCACCAAGTACCGACTTATCGCAATGTCTATGTCGTTGGTGATTGCGCAAACTTACCGCATGCACCAAGTGCACAACTTGCTGAGGTTCAAGGAGACCAAATTGCTGATGTGTTGAAGAAACAATGGCAAGGTGAAGCATTACCTGATAAAATGCCTGAACTTAAAGTACAAGGCTTCCTAGGGTCACTTGGAGACAAACAAGGTTTCGCTTATGTGATGGACCGTCCACTCACAGGACGCATCGCCTCTATTTTGAAATCAGGTGTCTTATGGTTGTATAAATATCATAACGGTTAATAAAAAGATGATTATAAACAAACGCTCAAGTACTGAAATACATGTACTTGAGCGTTTTCAAACTAAAACAAGCCCTCTTTTGTTTTAGCTGTTGATTCTATTGTGCTACAAAATGTTCATCAATGAATCTTGTAATTGGTTTAAGTTGTACATAGCCGTCTGCCACATACATATCGTTCATTGTAACTAATGGATAAAATAATTCATCATTTTCAATTTGTTCGATAAATTGTTGATCGTGATCAGTTAAATTTTCAGTATCTTTTTCAAAATCAATATATGTGTATTCAAAGTTGATATCAGGATATTTACGTTCTAACAAGGCTTTCAGCCAATCATACGTGTCTTGAGATGTTGGCGCATTCACACAACTTGCGCATACTACATCTGCCCCATAAACTACTACGCTAACTTTAGTCATTTGGTTCCCCTCCATAGATTTTTTTCTCTAAGTCTATTATAATAAATAAACAAGCAAAATATGAAATTATATACTTGGAAGGAGATATATCCATGCCAACTGAAAATACAACAATGTTTGATCAAGTCGCAGTAGTAATCGAGCGTTTACGTCCATTCTTATTAAGAGATGGCGGAGATTGTACATTAATCGATGTGGAAGACGGTATTGTTAAATTACAATTACACGGTGCATGCAATACATGCCCAAGTTCTACAATCACATTAAAAGCAGGTATCGAGCGCGCATTGCTTGAAGAAGTACCTGGTGTAGTTGAAGTAGAACAAGTCTTCTAATCAACTTAAATAAATCGCATGACGAGATAGGCACAGTCTGTTTTAACAGCTGTGCTTCTTTTTTATTCTGTATAAGCTTTAATAATCTGACTTAGGCATTCTGCTGCGTCTTGTTTACCTACTAAATCATCATAATATTTTTTGAATCTATCATCTGTTATATAAAGCTCAGCCATAGCTTGATGATAACCTTCACTATATTGACCACTCATCAATTTCAACCATTGACGATGCGCGTTAAATACCGCTTCAGCATCTGAACCTTGTACATCAATTTGATTATGTTCTAATAATTGATTTAGTTTTTCTTTGATAATTTGTTCTTGCTGTTGTGCTTGTTCATATTCTAATTCTGAAAGATGACTCAAGTGATGTTCTGCCTTATCTAACGCTTCCTCACCATAACGTTCGATCACTTCTTCACCATATTGTTCACGATTGTCGGTTATTTCCTTTTGTTTAAACACTTCAAACTTTTCTTTATCTGGCATCATAACTTCCTCCTGTTCTATTTTATTAATCCACTGAATTAAAGATTGAATTTCCTGTTGTTTCTCCAATAACTGTCTCTTTTGTTCTGCTAAAAGCTGTTGTGTATTTGTATTTTGTGCTAATACTTGTTGAATCTTCGATAACGGAAAGTCTAATCGACGTAGCAACATGATTATAGACAATGTATCTAAATCCTCTGATTGATACACACGGTAGTCATTCTCTTTTATTCTACGTGCTTTAAACAAACCAATATCGTCATAATACCGTAACGTCCGTTTGCTTAGTCCTGTTAATTCAGACAGCTCACTTACTGTATACTGCATGTTTTTCACCTCCTGATACTTACATTAAGGGTTGACGTAACGTGAAGGTCAACTCATTTTCCAATATTTTTCACATTTAACAATCAATTTCAACATTTTTAACAAACTAAAAAACGCAAATGATATTCACATACCATTTGCGTTTTGATTCATTATTTTTCCTTCATGTGTTGTGCGATACGCTCGTCGATGTAGACCCAGCCTTTCCAGCCGATGTGGACTGCATCTGTGATGACATAAGGTTCATAGTCCTTATCTGTCAGGTCATAAATTTGGCCACCGTTTTCAGTAACGACACGGTTGATTTTTTCATAAACAGGTTTACGTTTCTCTAAATCAACACCGATGTGATCATACCACTTTCCATTTGCGGGAATACTGATATATTCAACATCTGCCCCTGCTTCTCTCATTGTATCTACAAGTAATTTCAAGTCATTAAACTCTGGTGAGTTGATATTGAATTCATAGTCACGTTTAACACGACGTTTATTCGCTTGAATTAATTTCCAATACTTATCTCGGATATGGTATTCATTCGATTTCGAATGCGCTTCGCCATATTGTGTCGCAACATCTCTCATTTCTGACCATGATGCTTTTTCACTTGTTACAGGTTTTACATGTTCTAAAGGAACGTCTTTAAAATTAGCTAAACTTTTGATTGCTTCAATTTTAACTAATTGATTCTCTTTAAAATTAGAAATATAATTGCCATCCGTTTTGCCATTATGCTTTACTGTTGCTTTTAAAAAGTCTTTATTGTGGACGTGTTTGAATTGCAGCAATCGTTTCGCATAGCGTTGTTTCAGTTCATCACTCATATTTTTTTGGTGGAACAATTGATTGATTTGGTTTTGGGAAACACGTGCATCAAAGTTTTGATTCGTCAAACCATGATTTGTGAACCATTGCGGTGAAATAATGAAAGCAATTTTCTTTCCTTTTAATTCATCATAATTTGATGCAAGTTCAATACCATTGACTAAATCTGTATTCCCACCGGTACCGATTAAGAAAGGTTTACGTGATGCATTATGTGAATTTAATGCAATCGCCGGGTTGAATGGATCATCTTTCTCTAATTCACTTGAACCATAAATCGGGTAAAATTCATCGTTGTGTTTAAATAAACGCTGCTGTATTAAAGTTCCTTTTAATACTTGGTCAGTCAATGACACACGATTTTCAGCAAGTGTTTTTTGATTAACGAGTCCAGTAAACCAGCTCGCTGGCAGCAATACAAAGATAATAAAAATGGCACCGCTGATTAATATCGGCAAAAATGGCTTTATTTTTGAACTCATTTAAGTTCTTCTAAAGCTTCAACAATTTTATTAGGAGTCGCCCACTCATCACGATCAAAGTCCATAATTGAAACTTCGATACCTAATTTATTTTGAATTTCTAATAGTAAGCCTACTGTTTGGAATGAATCGATAATACCTTCTTCAAAAATTTCAACATCTGGATTTTCTTTAACGATATCGTTCTCTGCTACTTCTGCTAATAAGTCTAAAACTTGTTCTCTAAATTCCATAATATTATTAAATCTCCTTTATTAAATCAATTTACCTGAAAAGATTAAGAATCCGAAAGTGACAAAGTGGAATGTGATAATAACACTGAGTGCTGTTGTGAACTTGTTATTAAAGCGAGGCGGATGTGTCTTACGCCAACGTTCATAATAACCATAACCAATAAAGCCTGCCGCATGGTATAAACCATAAACAATGTAATAAATTTCGATGCCATGCCAGATACCCATGATAAAGAAGTTGATAAAGAACGCGACATTCGACATTGCGAATTGACTCTTTAATAATTTCTTTTTAGACATGTAGAAGAGCGATCTCATATAAATACAATCACGGAACCAGAATGATAACGTCATATGCCATCTGTTCCAGAAGTCTTTAATATTCTTCGCTTTAAACGGCTGGTTAAAGTTCGGCGGTGTTTTGATACCGTAAATGTAACTAAACGCAATCGCGAACAAACTGTAACCTGCGAAATCAAAGAATAAATACATGCTGTAGGCATACATATATAACCAATAGTTTGTGAAACCATGTAAGTGCAATTGCAACGGCATCACACCGTATTGATTCACAAAATACGCGATAATATATTTATATAAGAACCCTAGCATAATCATATGCACTGCTTTTAAGATTAAACCACGGTATTCATCTTTAGTCGGTACTTTTTTATCATCTTTTACAAATCGTTTATAGCGGTCAATCGGTCCAGATGAAATCGTCGGGAAGAATGAAATGAATTGGAAAACTTTCCCCCACTTGATTTCTTTAATAGAACCGTCACGAATTTCCATAATCAACTGTACACTTTTAAAGGTAACATAAGAAATACCTAAAAAGCCGACAAATTGGATTAATTTGTGTTCGTGGAATTGAATTTGCTGACCACCGAGCCATGTACTTGTCAATACTTTAACAATGGCTAACGGCAAAATTGATAATGCCATCACGATAAAGAATTTTAAGAAAGTATTCTTCTTAGGTCGCGAATGGTAATACCACATAATTAAAAGTGCTTGCCAAACCACATATATTATAAAGCTAATCAGTTGGATACTTAAATATTTCTGCCCGAACAAGTTCAACTTATCGGAAGAAAAGATAATCACAACCATGATTGCTGTACTGATACCATTATAAATATAGCTTCGCTTACCTAAGAAACCTAAGATAATAACAGGTATAAGAATAATAAATGCAATCAGGAAGAAACTAAACGTACCATAAGGAATCATGAATTCAATTCCTCAGCGATTTGTTTACGGTCTAATTTACCGTTATTTGTTAATGGTAATTGATCCATCCATACAAATTTTCTTGGAATCATGTATTCGGGTAAGCTGGATTTCAATTGTTGTTTAAGATCATGCGAATACTGCGCATTGTCTTCCACTGTTTGTGTCGGTACGACTGCGCCGATTAATTGAACGACTTTGCCGTTTTTATAAATCGGTACGACTACCGCTTCTCTCACTAAATCTGACTGTCTCAACAATGCTTCGATTTCTTCAAGTTCCATACGATAACCATTCATTTTGATTTGGAAATCAATACGTCCTTGGATGAACCATTGATCATCTTCAAATTTTGCTTTGTCTCCTGAACGATAGACACGTACGCCATCGACGTTACTGAAGACTTCTTTAGATTTTTCTTCGTTTTTTAAATAACCTGCACTGACACTGTTGCCTGCAATCAGCAATTCACCTTCCTCTGTTGTTGAAAGTGTTGTGCCAGGGCGTGCTTGGCCGACTGGAAGCGGATTGAAACGTTCCAAAATTTCTTGTGTAATCTGTACACTAGTAACCGCTACAGTAGCTTCTGTCGGACCATACGTATTATAGACTACTGCAGATGGGAAGCGTGTAAGCAACGCTTGTGCAGTACGATGCGGCAGAATTTCTCCACAGAAGAAGAACTCTTTCAAGCTTGGATATTGTTTTTCATCTAATGTTGGCAATAATAAGCACATTTCAATAAATGAAGGTGTTGAAACCCAAACATTGATTGGAGTCGCTTGTAACATATCATTCAGCAATTTAGGCTTTTTAATCATGTCTTTATCTACTAAATTCAATGTACCACCAGTAACTAAACATGGATAAATTGCCATCACTGATAAGTCGAATGAAAATGGTGCTTGGTTCAACCATTCCAGATTTTCACCGAATTGATTCAAATCTTTCATCCATGTCGCAAATTCAGTTAAGCTTGCATATTCAATTTGAACACCTTTAGGTTCGCCTGTTGAACCTGAAGTGAAGATTGTATAGACCACATCTTCAGCTTGCATACGTGGTTCAAATGAAGCATTTGAAGCTGTTTCTAAAGCTTCGATAGTTAAGACTTTGCCATGTTCAAAAGTTAATGCTTGTTCTGATACATCAAAAATAAATTCAGGTTGTGTTTTTTCAATAATCATTGCCGTACGATCTTCAGGTACTGAAGTATCAATCGGTACATAACCGCATCCTGCTTTAATACCAGCCATCATCCCTACGATCATATAAGGTGACATATGGCCATATAACACAACTGGTTTTTGACTCTCTTCGATAAGAGAAGCCAATTGGTCAGATTTCTCATCTAATTGTTGATACGTTAAAGTATCATCGATGTGTCTTACCGCCACTGTATCCGGTTGTTTATCTGCGAAATGTCGTAATACACTAATAATATCTGTCATAACTATACTCCTTTAATTAGAATTCATTGTATATAAAGTTATTGTGTGTGTCTCCTGAGCCATATATCAAATACAATGTAATAAATATCGCTAAATAAAGAGCAGTCAATAAATATGGTTTTAATTTGTTAAATGTTTCTGAAGTAGTATTTTGTTCTTTGGATTTCATCTTACACCCCTCTATCTCGGTCATCTTTTTCTCTTTTTTGCGACTCTATGCTTCCTGCTGAATGTCTTCTCCAATTCAACAAAATTATAATTCATTATAATCTTTTTCTCATGTATTTTCAATTGTATATTGGAAAAACCATACAATCTTTTTCATTTGTTCATAATTAATACAGACCAAGTTTGGTGTTCTGTACCAATGCGCTATCAGCCGGTTTTATATCTATTAAATGCACTAATATTTTAGCATTTACAGTTTACTTCTCTTCGGTTGGAAATACAATCCTTTCCACCCTAACAGAATTGTAATGCTTTTTATTTGCTTGTCACATCCGCCCTCAGCCCTATCACAAAATTAAAATGTAAAATAAGAAAAATGCAGTGATACACACTGTTCGTATGTACACTGCATTCTTTTTCTGTTTATTATTTATCAGTAACTGGTGTAATAGCCGGTTGGCCTTGCAGTACTGATTTCACATTATTAATAGAAAGTTGAATCATTCTATCACGCGTTACAACTGACGCACTACCAATGTGCGGTAAAGCAGTAACGTTTGGTAATTGTAATAACGGATGATCTGCACGGATTGGTTCTTCTCTGAATACATCTAAACCTGCACCGCCGATTTCACCCTCTTTTAATGCTTGCAGCAAGTCATCTTCAACAACCGTTGCACCACGGCCGATATTGATAAATATTGCATCATTACGCATTTTCTTAAAGGCTGCCGCATTAAATTTATCTTTTGTTTCCTCTGTTAAAGGTGCTGTACATACGACAAAATCACTGTTTTCTAACAGTTCATCAAATGAGACATAGAGTACACCTAATTCTTTTTCAGCTCTACGGTGACGACTGCGGTTATGATACATCACGTTCGCTTCAAAACCTTTTAAGCGACGTGCAAAGGCTTTACCGATATCACCCATACCGAAGATACCTACATTGGAACCATGGACATCTTTACCTGCAAGCAAGTAAGGTCCCCAGCTTTTCCATTCATCATCTTTAATATACTTTGCTGCTTCTACGATTCTGCGTGCTGTCGCAAGCATTAATGTGAAGCCGAGCTCTGCTGTTGTTTCAGTTAAGACACCTGGTGTGTTCGTTACGGTTACACCATGTTCTTCTGCTAAAGCAATATTGATGTTGTCATAGCCAACAGCCATGTTCGCAACGATTTTTAAATTAGGTGCCGCTTCTAATGTTTCTTCATCAATTCTTTCACTTAGCGTGATAAATGCTGCTTCTGCATCTTTGATTTCTTCTAAGAATTTTTCGCGCGGCATCGGAACGAATTCTTCATCCCACATTTTCACATCCGCAAATTCTTCTAATTGTTGAATAAATTTATCTGGTACTTTACGTGTCACTAACACTTTGGTCATCGTAACACCTACCCTTCTAAGTCTTTGATTACCTCATTCAAATCTTTGAATGTGTAAGTTGGTTGTTGATCTTTTTCTGCTAATTCTTCCTTACTTGTTACACCTGTTTGTACATGAATCGTATCAATACCTGCGTTGATACCTGACATAATGTCAGTTTCATATAAATCGCCGACCATTGCGACTTCTTCTTTCGGCAAATTAATAACATCCATTGCCATATCCATAATAATCGGCTGTGGTTTACCGATAAACGTCGGTTGTACTTTAGTAGATGTTGTAATCACACTTGTGATTGCGCCATTACCTGGTAAGAAACCACGTTCATTCGGAATAGATATATCTTGGTTTGTCGAAATAAACTTCGCACCATTACGCACACCGAGTGTACCTTGTGAGAATTTATCATAATCGACTTTAGTATCTAAACCGACTACGACATAATCCACATGTGTGTCATCAATCAATGTTAAACCTTGATTTAATAATGCTTGACGAAGTCCGCCTTCACCGATGACATAAATGGAAGCTTGCGCATTTTCTTGTTTAATATAATGTGCTGTTGCTAAAGCAGATGTAACTACTTCTTCTGGTTTCGCTTCAATGCCGAATCCAGCTAATTTCTTCACAACATCTTCTGGCACTTTAGTAGAATTGTTTGTCACATACAAATGTGGAATGTCGTGTTGGTTTAAATAATCAATGAATTGCTTAGCGCCGTCAATTTCATCAGCGCCTTTATACATTGTGCCATCTAAGTCAATCAGATAACCTTTGTATTGTTTCATTTATTTCTGGTCTCCTTTTCCAAATGCTGTAACGGGTACATTTTCATTGTTTAAGAAATTGATGACTTCATCAATAAAACGTTCATAGTCTTTAAGTGAAGCATCAAATAAAGGGATTAAATCTTTTGTATCTAATTGATCATATTGATGTACAAATCGTTTACGTACATCTACGGTTTGATTGATACCTTGTTGTGTTTCTTTAGAAATCACACCTTCTAATTCTAAAATGTCAATGACATCTTTATAATTACCTGGATCTCTTAAAACAAAACCATCAATGACCATATTTCCAATATCTACGGAAGACTCAATCAGCATTTGTGCAATTCTTTCAAATGCATAATGGTTCTCTTTATTTTCTGAATAATCTTCTGTTAACTTTTGTAAGTAATTCAGCTTATACGTCAATTTATCTTTATCAACAAAATACATGTTATTCAACTCCTCATCCCCTCAATCATATCACATCTTTGCAGTACAAATCATTTCTGTTTATACTTGAGAAAAGAGAATGTACAAAGGAGTCAATGAAATCATGATAGAGATGTTTTTATACGATGATAACGAAGAAGCTGATGTACAATATGTTGGAATGGTCGGAGAAGAAAGTCGTTATGATTTAATGATGTTCCAAACCAATCGTCATTACGGAAAAGTACTTGTACTTAACATGCAGACAAACAAATTTGGAATTATTGGACCAGACGACTTAGCAGAAGATGGTTATATTGCTTATACATTAGGTGTCAGTGAAGCAGAGGGAGAAGAACTGACAGCATATTTAAAAGATGTCATCCCTAGTGGCACATTTGATAGTGGAGAGTACTAATATTAAACACTAATAACAACTTTAAAATTGATATAACAAAAGGACAGCTATCGATCAGCTGTCCTTTTGTTTTTGATCAGAAGGTAAACTTGGCGCAATTTTAACATCATGTAATTTATCTGATGCATCGACTTCTATTTCTTCTTGTGCACGCAGTTTTTTCAGTTCACGTTCAGGAATGCGACGTAAAATAAAATAAGCACAACCGAAGTTGCAGTATTCTAGTAAGTAATCTTGAATCGTCGCAAAGCGTTTACTGATTTCTACTTTTTTATTAGAGTCTTTGTAAAAACCTTTGAGTCTTAATTGTTCATAGCCGAAGTCACCGACTACAAAATCATATTTATCTAGTATTTCTGAATAACGGTTCGCAAATTGTTCTTCATCGAAACAATCACGATATTGTTCGATCATTTCGAAGTATTTATCTCCTACTTTTATCATGTATGTCACCTATCAATTCTATTCTTGAGCATTTTTGCTTGTTTCAATGTCTCGTGTGTTATTGACTTCAATCTTGAAGATTTACTTATATTATACATTATAACAGTAGTTGAATGACGAAAGAAGCGGACTGATTCAGCCCGCTTCTTCCCCATTCAAATCTATACTTATCAATTATGCTTCAGTTGATTCGTTTAATTTTTCTTCACCAATACGTTGTTTTTCTTTCGCAGCTTCGTTAACTTGCTCATCTGCGTGGTAAGAACTACGTACTAATGGTCCAGCTTGGCAATGTTTGAATCCTTTTTCCATTGCTACTTTTCGTAATTTACCGAATTCTAATGGTGAATAGTATTTTTCAACTTTCAAATGTTTACGTGAAGGTTGTAAGTATTGTCCAATTGTTAAAATATCTACATCTGCTGCACGTAAATCATCCATTGTTTCGTGAAGTTCTTCAATTGTTTCGCCTAACCCAACCATGATACTTGATTTCGTTGGAATATCTGGTTGTAATTCTTTAGAACGTCTTAAGAATTCTAAAGTACGGTCATATGTTGCACGCGCACGAACTCTCGGAGTTAAACGACGTACTGTTTCGATATTGTGGTTTAAAATATCTGGTTTAGATGCCATTAATGTTTCAAGCGCATCATAGTCGCCACCCATATCTGATGGTAAAATTTCAATTGTCGTATATGGATTACGTTCTCTTACTTTTCTTACTGTTTCAGCATAAACGTTTGAACCTGCATCACGTAAATCATCACGCGCAACTGCTGTGATTACCACGTGTTTTAAGTTCATAATTTCTACTGACTCTGCTACACGTTCCGGCTCGTCTAAGTCTAATTCGTTAGGTAAGCCAGTTTTAACTGCACAGAAGCGGCAAGCACGTGTACATACTGCACCTAAAATCATAAATGTAGCTGTTCGACGCTCACCCCAACACTCATGTATATTCGGACACTTTGCTTCTTCGCAAACAGTGTTTAAATTCTTCTCACGCATCATCTTCTTAAGACCAGTATAGTTCTCGTTCGTGTTCAGCTTTATCTTCAACCAGTCCGGTTTACGTAAAATCTCATTATTTTTTGTAGCCATTACAACACATACCCTCCTGTGTACTCATCTTCATCTTATTATAACGAATTTATAACAAAATGAAAACGCTATAAGTCATAATTCATAATTCTAATAATTTCTGTTTGAAAATATCTCTTAAAAATTCTGGCATCAAATATTCTGTCGGCAAGTTTTTAAATAGAGGGAAATAACGTCCAAACGTATACATATCAACAGTTCCTAATGTATAGATGTAATCATCAACAATCTCTTCTCCTTGAACAAAGAAACGAGATTCTGATTCAATATAACCCATTTGATATAAAATATAACCGCCGAAAATATCGCCTCTAAATCCTAAACCTTGCGCATGTTCGTGCATATACGCTTGTTCTTCAGCTGTTAAGATAACTTGTTTTAAATCACGGCCTGTAATTTTGATACGTACTAAATTAATCGGATGCGGCAACATTTGATGCACATCATATTCAGTGACGTTCGGCCCTTCGATGCCTTTGACTACTAACCCAGCGTTAATAATTGCACAATCTGCATGTGTGAACTCACATACACTTTCTGCAAGTAAATACGCTGTTTTGGTAATCATATCTGTTTTTCTTTTTAAGTTTACAGGATGATCAACTAAAGGCGTACTCATCAATGCTCTACCTTCTTCTTTAAAGTTCGTTTCAACTTCTGGCAAGGTGTCTTCAGGATGCAGGATTGCTGTTTTATGTACGACTTTCTTATTTTCAATCGTTAAATTAACTTCACCTAAGAAATGACCGTATTTTCCTGCTGCTGCCATTAAAACACCATTTTTCATTTCGCCTTCTTCAAAATAATGATGGGTATGACTACCAAAAATAACATCAATTTCAGGAATCTCTTCACATAATTTACGGTCGAAGAAGATACCGCAATGACTCATGATCATCAATACATCATAATTACCTGCTTGTTTCTCTACCTCATCTTTTATCGCAGCCATCGGATCAGTAACAACCCAATCTAAAGCACGATAGAACGGTGTGAAAGGTGCAGTTGCGGCAACAAATAAGATACGTACACCTTCAATTTCTTTAATATAACTCGATGTAATATGGTGTGGCAAATGGCCATCTTCATCAAACACATTACTGCAAGTAACCGCAAAATCAGCATCTTCATATAATGCGTTTAAATCTTCATGTGAAATGGTCATCCCTTCATTATTACCGATTGTCGCAATATCACAATGTGCGTCATTTAATAATTCTATATTTTTAAGGCCATGTGTTGCTTCTGTTACAGGTGCTGATAAATCAACATGGTCGCCGATATCTATATAAAGTGAAGGATGGTCTAGTAATGGTCTATGCTCTGCCATATACGCAGCAATACGTTCGTAAGCATGCAGATGGCTGTGAATATCATTCGTATGATAAATCGTTAATTTCAAACTCGACGCCTCCTTTAAAGCAATGATTTAATAATAAGATAAACCCCTAATAACAGCATCACCGTTCTCAGTAAAGCAACCACTGTATTAGATTTGATAGATTGGTTGATTCTAACACCGATTTTAGCTCCGACATAACTTGAAATAACTAAAACAAGCGCATAATGCCAAGCAACGTGACCTTGGAAAGTATGTCCGATAGAACTCATCACACTAGAGAAGAAAATCATCATCATACTTGTACCTACCGCAACGTGCGGTGGGAATCTGAACACTATCAACATTAACGGTGTCATCAAAGCGCCTCCACCGATACCGAAGAGTCCTGTTGTAATTCCAATGAAAAATGTTACCACGAATGCAAATACAGGCGGCACGTGATAATGATAAATCGTCCCATCTTTATCTACATATGTTTTTTCATACTTTTTCTTTTCAAAGAGTTTGATCGGCTTAATTGAATTACGTACTAATAATAAAATCGAAACCAGAATCAAAAACATACCGAAGTACAAATTAAATGAATCTAACGTTAAATAACGACTGATAAATGAACCGAATAAGGAGCCTGGTAATAATCCGAATAAGAATATATAACCATTTTTTGTATCTACTTGCTTAGATTTTAAATACCCTAATGTAGACACTAAACCTGTCACAATTAAAATAATTGAGGAAGTTCCAATCGCTATTTGAGGCGTAATCCCATGGAGTAAATCATGTTCCACACCTAAATAGACTAATGTCGGAACTATAATTAATCCGCCTCCAATTCCGACAAGCGAGCCTAAAATCGCTGATAAGGCTCCTATTAAAATGAGTAAGAGAATACTCACCATATCATCACTTCCTAAAATAATTTAAGCTGCTGCGGTGCTAAGCCTTCGTAGTCAATACCAAGAATTCGTTGAAATTCTTTCGCATTGTTTGCTGCGTGACCGCCTGAGTTGTTATTGAAAACTACATAAATCTTTTTAGCTTTTTGTTGAACAATACGCACATGTTGTGCAAGTTCTTCTAACTCTTCTGTTGTATAGTCATATAAATAGCGGACATCTCGCCACGCTTCGTCTGTCATATCTTGCTTAGTCCAACC
Organism: Staphylococcus sp. CWZ226; assembly: GCF_018986355.1. Taxonomy (NCBI): domain Bacteria; kingdom Bacillati; phylum Bacillota; class Bacilli; order Caryophanales; family Staphylococcaceae; genus Staphylococcus; species Staphylococcus sp. CWZ226. Next base: position 67,200 of record NZ_JAHMSB010000004.1, read on the forward strand.
ATGACGGTTACGTCCATGATAACGTACAAAGGCTGTATCCGTTGTAATGCGGTTGACGAAAGGTGCTGAACCTTCCCCGACTTGCGGTTCATCGACAATCGCATGAATCAAGCCTTGTTCTGTTAAAAAGGTTAAAGTATGTTCTTTCATCTCCCCTTCAAACCAAGTTTGATTTCTGAATTCTATACAAACCGGCACATGTTTTAAATGTTCACGTACATAACGTATGTAATTAATATTTTGAGTCTTGCAGTCAAACCATGGCGGAAACTGAACAAGTACCATCGCAAGTTTATCCGCTTCAATTAATGGTTGAATCATTAACTTGAACTCTTCAAAGAGTTCATTTCGTGTCTCAGCAAAGTCTTTAAAATCCGCATGCAAAGTCAATGCTTGATGAATTTTCACCACAAACTTAAAACGATCGGGTGTTTCTTTTATCCACTTTCTAATATTGCGTTCGGGTTGAATCGCATAATACGACGCATCTAATTCTACCACTGGAAAATGACTCGCATAAGTCTTTAATTTGTCTGTTTTACGACTTAGATCAGTATAAAGAGAATCGTGATCTCCCCACCCTGTCAGTCCAATATCTATCATACATAATCACCAATCTCATTCTATCATATTTTATGTTTAGAACCTGTTCACTTCATCTTAGAATTGAAGTAAAAATAAGTACTGCGCAATGAACAACGCAGTACTTATTCCTCTTCATCTCTATGATTGAAAACGCATATCTTCAATTTGCTGCACTATAGATTCAACGACTTCATTCGCTTTACGGCTTGTCGCAAGTCTTGGTGTCTGACCACTCCATAATGACATTAATGAATGATCATGATTGGCAGTCGATGCTTTACGGATTGCTGAAGTCAATTGGTTTTGAATTGGATATTCTGGCACTTCTCCACGAAATGTAGACAGGTAATCTACAAAATCATTACGGATACCTCGTGCCATTTTGCCACTGAAAGCATTTGTTAATACGGTTGATGTTTCTGTGCTATTTAAAATTGCTTGCTTATACGCAATATCTGCACCGCTTTCTTGTGATGTTAAGAATGCTGTTCCCATCTGTACACCTGACGCACCTAAAATCAGACTAGCAAGTACACCCCTGCCGTCCATAATACCGCCTGCTGCGACTACAGGTATAGACACTGCATCAGCTACTTGCGGCACAAGTGAAATACTGCCAATCATTGGATATTCTCCATCTTCTTGTTTTAAAAATGATCCACGATGTCCGCCTGCCTCACTACCTTGTGTCACAATAATATCAATACCCGCTTCTTCATTCACAATTGCTTCTTCAACAGAAGTCGCGGTACCCATCACTATCATATGATGTTCATGCATTTTACGAATTAAATGGACATCTGGAATACCGAATGTAAAACTAACAATGGGTACACGTTTTTCAATCAAGATATCAATTTGTTGTTCAAGTTGTTGTGTTTCAGATAAATTCACTACGGGTTGTTCTAAATCCAATGCACGACGATAAGGATTTAACCATGCATTCATTAAATCAACTTGCGCACGCTTGATATGTTTTTTACTCGGCACAAATAAATTAACCGCAAAAGGTTGAGTGGTTAATAATTTAACTTTATCTATTTCCTCCGCAAGTATTTCTGAACTGAAATACCCTGCGCCTATCGTTCCTAAGCCTCCGCTATTACTCACACTAGCGACTAATTCAGGTGTTGTATTGCCTGCCATTCCGGCTTGAATAATTGGATACTTGATTCCAAGTTGTGCAGTGATTTTTGTATCTGACCACATATGTGAACACTCCCTATAAAGATGATTGATTCGCTTTTGGCTTTTGTCTTTTTTTCAAACGTTCATCGACTTTATTTTGTTCATGTTGATCCATTTCATCTTCAATATCTAAACCAAGCAATTGCTCAATTAAGTCTTCCATCGTAATAATCGCATCCGTACCGCCATATTCATCTAATACAATGGCGATGTGTTTACGTGTCGCAATCATTTTACGCATGACCCACTCAGCTTTATTGTGCTCATTCACAAAAAGTGGTTTAGAAATATAATCTTCTAATGTTTTATCATAGTGACGACTCCATATTAATAAGTATTTTGAATGAAAGACTCCCACAATATTATCAATGTCTTCATCGTAGACCGGATAACGTGTATATGGGTGTGACATAATAATTTCATACACTTCGTCATATGGTGTGTCTTTTGAGAATGCAGTCACATTGACACGTGGTGTTGTATCTACATCTTTAACACGCAATTGTTGGAAAGTTAAAACACTTTGAAGACGATCTCGTTCATTCTCATTAAATGCCCCTTGTGCCCCTGCAATGGTTACCATTGTACGCACTTCTTCTTTAGACATGGTTTGGCTTTGGAATTTATCATTCGCAAGCATTCGGTTAATCAAACCAGTTAAACCATTTAAAATTTTAGTAATCGGCGTTAAGATTACCACAAATAAATGAATTACCGGATAGACTAATTTAGAAATCGCATCAGGATAAGTTGCTGCAATAGATTTTGGTATCACTTCTGAAACAATAATTACCACAACTGTAATCACTAAAGATGCAATCCCCACGTTCCAACCATGTTGTACAGCAAGAATAGTAACTAGCGTAGGCAACACGATATTCGCACTGTTATTTGCGATTAAAATCGTTGTGATAAAATCTCTAGGTTTATTTAAAAGTGCCAATAACCTTTTTGCCTTTGGATCTCCTTTCCTGCTTTCAGTCTGTAATTTCACTTTATTCGCAGCAGTTAATGCCGTTTCACTGCCAGAAAAGAAGAAAGAAACAAAAATTAAAATAATGATAGCTATAATCATGATGGCCGACGCTCCCTTAAAACTCTTATTGACTCTGTCAAAAAGCGTATATTTCTTATTAATTTCCCATCTCTCTATTTATGTAAACCGAACAAGTTCCACGCTTTTCACGAAGTACAATGATTAATTACCATTGTACCGAATTTTCAGATGAATTGTAGTACCTTTAAAAAATACTTTTAATAAAACAATCCCTCTAGGAGTAATACTGCACTTTAACGTTAGATATCTAACCAAGTAGATTTCAAGAAAATAAATTCACATACACTACGCGTAGAAATTCCTTATAAAGATTGCACGATGGATTACATCATTCTTTATGCTATCTTTAGCGATGATAAGCAGACTATCACACTTTGTGACGATGGCTATACACTATTTAATTTAAAATCTCAAAAACCTGAGTTGTTTGAGCAGAAACCAACACTTAAATTACTATACAAATACATTCAAACATTTAATGTAAATATAGATGAAAGCACTGAAGAAATCTATATTGAATGTGTTATACAGAATTTAAATGAATCACTTCAAAGTTTTACTCAGTCAATCATTTGTATAAATAACTTATTCAACAATAAGACATCGATACAGAATTTGTCTCTAAAAGATACAACTAACGACTTTTTATCATTTAATCATTTACTTTTATGAACTAAAATAAAGCCAGAAAGTAAGATACAGTGTAACTGTTTACTTTCTGGCTTTTAAAATATACTTTTAAAATAAGTAAGTGAGATAGTAGATAAAATGAAACGCCATAAATATTACTGCACAAATTATAGAAATCGTGAGAAAACGATCTCCAACGATATCATTATATTTTTTGATTTTCACACTACAAATTATACTTCCAATCGCAAATAACGGGCTGATAATTGTTAACAATATAAATACTGCTGCTAGAATCTTTAACAAAGTTGGATTATTCTTCATAGGTTTCCCCTCTAAACATTTTCTTTATTTTATCACTTACTTATACCACATTTCAGAATTTTACGTCACGTTAAATTTCAATATAAATTGTATGAGTAGACTTTAACATGTCCTAATTTGCTTAATAAATTACCAAAAATCGTATTAACCCTGAACTTGTTTGACATGCCTGACATAATTCTCTTTAAATCTCGGTAAATCTCTATATTGTTTCATTACACTTATCTTTTCACTTAACTTCAGACATTAAAAAGCAGCACACATACGATTAAGTATGCATGCTGCGTATTTTAATACTTATATTCAATGAACACTATTGGATTAACCGATAGAACCTTCCATTTCGAATTTGATTAGACGGTTCATTTCAACGGCATATTCCATTGGTAGTTCTTTTGTGAATGGTTCGATGAAGCCCATTACGATCATTTCAGTTGCTTCTTCTTCTGAAATACCACGGCTCATCAAGTAGAAGAGTTGCTCTTCTGATACTTTAGATACTTTCGCTTCGTGTTCTAATGAAATGTCATCGTTCATAATTTCATTATAAGGAATCGTATCTGAAGTTGATTTGTTATCTAAGATTAACGTATCGCATTCGATGTTTGAACGTGCACGTTTAGCTTTACGTCCAAATTTAACGATACCACGGTAAACAACTTTACCGCCATCTTTTGAGATAGATTTTGAGACGATAGTTGAAGATGTGTTTGGTGCTAAGTGAATCATTTTCGCACCCGCATCTTGAACTTGTCCTTTACCAGCTAATGCGATTGAAAGTGTACTTCCTTTCGCACCTTCACCAGCTAATACACAGTTAGGGTATTTCATAGTCAACTTAGAACCTAAGTTACCGTCAACCCATTCCATGTTACCATTCTCATGAACTAAAGTACGTTTTGTAACTAAGTTATAAACGTTGTTAGCCCAGTTTTGAATTGTAGTATAACGAACGTGTGCATCTTTGTGTACAATGATTTCAACTACAGCTGAGTGTAGTGAGTTTGTAGTGTACACAGGTGCTGTACAACCTTCAACGTAGTGCACTGAAGCACCTTCATCAGCGATGATTAAAGTACGTTCGAATTGACCCATGTTTTCTGAGTTAATACGGAAGTATGCTTGTAGTGGTGTATCTAATTTAATATTCTTAGGAATATAAATGAATGAACCACCTGACCATACTGCTGAGTTCAATGCTGCGAATTTGTTATCTGCAGCTGGAACTACTGAAGCGAAGTATTCTTTGAATAATTCTTCGTTTTCACGTAATGCAGAGTCAGTGTCTTTGAAGACAACACCTTTCTCTTCTAATTCAGCTTCCATGTTTTGGTAAACAACTTCTGATTCATATTGTGCAGAAACCCCAGCAAGATATTTTTGCTCTGCCTCAGGAATACCTAAACGGTCGAAAGTACGTTTGATTTCTTCAGGTACTTCGTCCCATGAACGTTCTGCTTGTTCAGAAGGTTTTACATAGTAAGTGATATCGTCAAAGTTTAACTCTGACAAGTCGCCGCCCCATTGTGGCATTGGCATTTTATAGAATAACTCTAAAGATTTTAGACGGAAGTCTAACATCCATTGAGGTTCTTCTTTCATTTTTGAAATCTCAGTTACGATATTTTCTGTTAATCCGCGTTCTGATCTGAAAATGGACACATCATCGTCGTGGAAACCATATTTGTAATCCCCAACATCAGGTGCTTTTTTAGCCATTTCAATCACTCCTTTTATATAATCAACACGATACATAGACACGTGGCAATATTTCAATCAATTGATAGAACTTCATGATGATTTATAGCTTTCACAATATTCTATTGAATATTGCTACTTGTATAAACCAGTCTATCATGGAACTGACAAGTTAGAAACCACCTTGCCAGTTACTTATTCTTTACCCGTTATGGGTGCTTATTTTGCATTTTCTTCAGAATCAGTATCTGCTTGACCTTCACGTTCCACAGTACCTTTTTCTAAAGCTTTCCAAGCAAGTGTTGCACATTTAATACGTGCAGGGAATTGAGAAACACCTTGTAATGCTTCAATATCTCCCATATCTTCAGTTAATTCATAATCTTCGCCAAGCATCATTTTAGAAAATTCTTGACTCATTTCTAATGCTTCTTTTAACGAATGACCTTTAACTGCTTCAGTCATCATAGATGCACTAGACATTGAAATTGAACAACCTTCACCATCAAATTTAGCATCCTCAATAATGCCATCAACAATATCGAAAGTAAGGTGAATTCGGTCTCCGCATGTTGGGTTATTCATATCAACAGTTAAAGAGCCGTTATCTAATTTACCTTTGTTTCTCGGATTTTTATAATGGTCCATAATTACAGATCTATATAGTTGATCTAAATTATTAAAATTCATATGAGAAAAACTCCTTCGTTTGGTTTAAAGCGTAAATTAATTGATCAATGTCTTCTTTTGTATTATAGATATAGAAACTTGCTCTTGCTGTTGAAGATTGATTCAACCATTTCATTAATGGTTGTGCACAGTGATGTCCTGCACGTACAGCAACACCTTCTGTGTCTAATGCCGTCGCAACGTCATGTGGATGAATGTCTTTCAAGTTGAAAGTAATCACACCAGCACGTCTGTCTTTTGGCGGACCATAGATTTCTAAGTCTTCAATCGCATCCATTTGTTCGTATGCATATTCAGTCAACTCTTTTTCATGTTGATGAATCGCATCAAAACCAATGTTTTCAAGGTATTTAATTGCTTCAGCTAAGCCAATAGCTTGTGCAATTAAAGGTGTACCTGCTTCGAATTTTGTTGGCAAGTCTGTCCAAGTTGCTTCATATTTACCTACGAAGTCAATCATGTCACCGCCATATTCGATAGGTTCCATATCTTTAAGCAGACTGCGTTTACCATATAAGACACCAATACCTGTAGGACCAAGCATTTTGTGTCCACTGAAACTGTAAAAGTCTACATCTAAATCTTGCACATCAATTTTCATGTGTGGTGCTGCTTGTGCACCGTCCACACTGATAATTGCACCATGTTCATGCGCAACTTTCGCAATTTCTTTCACATCGTTGATTGTACCTAAAACGTTAGATACATGTGCAATCGCTACAATTTTAGTGTTGTCATTAATTGTGGCTTTCACATCTTCGATGTTTAATTCACCTGTTTCTGTCATCGGGATGAATTTTAAAGTTGCACCTTTACGGCGTGCTAATTCTTGCCAAGGTACGATGTTAGCATGATGTTCCATTTCAGTTACGACAATTTCATCGCCTTCTGAAACATTCGCATCACCATAACTACGTGCAACTAAGTTAATAGAAGCTGTTGTACCTCTTGTGAAAATAATTTCTTCAAAGTAACGTGCATTAATGAAACGTCTTACTGTTTCGCGTGCACCTTCATAACCATCTGTTGCTAATGAGCCGAGTGTGTGTACACCACGATGCACATTAGAATTGTAACGTTTATAATAATCGTCAATCGCTTCGATTACTTGAAGTGGTGTTTGACTTGTCGCTGTTGTATCTAAATAAGCTAAGCGTTTGCCATTGACTTGTTGTTTCAAGATTGGAAAATCTTCAATAACTTCATTAACATTTAGTGTTGTTTCGGCCACTATATCCACAGACCTTTCTTCATTAATAATCACTTGTCGTACAAAATAACTTACAAGCTGACAGGATTTAATGAATAATAATTGACTGCGAACAGGTTATTCAAAAGCGTAAAGAGAAGGAGGAATACGACGCAGTGATGCACATATCATCAGCTGACTTCCTCCTGTTTTTAATCTCTCCTGCCTAGCTTATACTTTTTATTTTGATACTCGTAATTCAATAACGTCACGTAATTGACGTTTTACATCTTCTATTGGCAGTTCTCTTACTACTGGATCTAAGAAACCATGAATAATTAAACGTTCAGCTTCTTGTTGAGAAATACCACGACTCATTAAATAGTAAAGCTGTTCGTCATCAACACGACCAACTGAAGCTGCGTGACCTGCTTCTACGTCATCCTCATCGATTAATAGAATTGGGTTCGCATCTCCGCGTGCTTTTTCAGAAAGCATTAACACACGTGATTCTTGGTTCGCAACTGATTTTGAACCACCGTGTTTGATATAACCGATACCATTAAAGATAATAGTCGCTGCTTCTTCAACTACACCGTGTTTAAGAATGTAACCATCTGTTTCTTTACCGTATTGAACGATTTTAGATGTTACGTTTGATTTTTGATCTCCAGTACCTACTGCTACTGATTTTAATACACTTGTAGAACGGTCCCCAATTAAATTAGTTGTGTTATCAATAATTTGGTTACCTTTGTTCATTAATCCAAGTGCCCAGTTAATTGATGCATCCGCTTCAGTAATACCACGACGAACAATATGGCTAGTGAAACCTTTATCTAAATAGTCTACTGCACCATAAGTGATTTTAGAGTTCGCACCAGCAATCACTTCAGAAACAATGTTCACTTGATTGCCTTCGCCACTTGCATCTGACAAGTAGTTTTCAACATAAGTCACTTCTGCACTTTGTTCAGTCACAATAATAACGTGATTGAAAAAGCTTGCATTTTCATCATCATGTAAAACTACATATTGAATTGGATGTTCAACGACTACATTTTTCGGTACATATACGAATAAGCCGCCATTGATTAATGCAGTATGCAACGCTGTTAAACGGTGTTCATCTACGTTAACCGCATCTTTCATCAAATATTTTTGAACTAAATCTCCATGATTCACTAAAGCATCTGCTAAGCCTTCAATAATTACACCGTCTTTTTTCGCTTCTTCTGAAACGTGTGTATAAGCAAGTGTATTATTGTGTTGAATCACTAAGTTTTCAGTTTTTTCAACATCAATGATTTTTTCAATTGAATCTGGAATTTCACTGATATCTTGATAAGTTTCAGCTTTTGTTTCGAATTGTTTAAATGAGTCGAAATCCCATTTTGTGATTTTAGTTTTATCTGGTTTTGGCATTTCTAAAGTTTCAGTTAGTTTCAACGCTTCTTTACGTAATTCTGTCATCCAAGAAGGTTCATTTTGGGCTTGTGAATACTCAACAAGTTCTGCTTCAGAAATGTTCAAAGTTTCAGTCGTCATAACTTAATATCCTCCTAACGATACTTATAACATTTAATCGGTTGTTTCTTCTTTACGTAAATGATTTACGCTTCGCTGAATTCTTCTTTAACCCATTCATAACCTTCATTTTCTAAACGATGTGCTAATTCTGGACCACCAGTTTTAACGATTTTACCGTTGTACATAACGTGTACGAAATCAGGTGTAATGTAGTTTAATAAACGTTGATAGTGCGTAATGATTAATGAACCGAAGTCATCTCCACGCATTTCGTTGATACCTTTAGACACAACTTTTAACGCATCGATATCTAAACCTGAGTCAATTTCGTCTAGGATAGCGAATTTAGGTTGTAACATCATTAATTGTAAAATTTCGTTACGTTTTTTCTCGCCGCCTGAGAAACCTTCGTTAAGGTAACGTTGCGCCATGTCTGGATCCATATCTAGGAATTCCATTTCTTTATCTAATTTCTTAATGAATTGCATTAAGTTGATTTCTTTACCTTCTTCACGTTTAGCATTAATTGCTGAACGCATGAAGTCTGCGTTTGTAACACCAGTAATTTCTGATGGATATTGCATTGCTAGGAATAAACCTGCTTTTGCACGTTCGTCAACGTCTAATTCTAAAACGTTAACACCGTCAAGTAATACTTCACCTTTAGTTACTGTGAAAGCTGGGTGACCCATGATTGCTGCTGATAAAGTAGATTTACCAGTACCGTTAGGTCCCATAACTGCATGAATTTCTCCCGTGTTAATTGTTAAGTTAACACCTTTTAAAATTTCTTTATCCTCAATAGACACGTGTAAGTCTTTAATCTCCAATGTTGATGGCATTAAAAGTCCCTCCGTAAACATAAATAGTATTTCAATTACTAGTTTATAATAATTTTAATCTGTAGTCAAAACTGCACTACATTGGTACATTTATAAATTATAACGCAATTAAACCCCAGAATAAACCTTTTAAGTACCTAAATAAAAAGAATTCTCAAATTGTAATGAGTTTCGTTAAAGCGTTTCAATGTGAAATGTTGCACGAATTTCAAAGCTACTGATTCTCATTTTCTGTCCTTCTATTATCATTACCCATATCTTTGTCACATATTATGATAGGGTATCCTTGCTTCCTATACTATTAATAGACGCAAAAAATCACTCCCAAGCATCTATACTTGAGAGTGATTAATAATTTCTTATTCAGCTGGGATCACAGCACCATCATATTTTTTATTGATGTAATCTTTAATATCTTGAGATTGTAATGCTTTGATTAAAGCTTTGATTTTTTTATCTTTTTCGTGACCTTCTTTAACCGCTACTAAGTTTGCGTATGGGTTATTATCAGGTTTTTCAAGAGCGATTGAGTCTTTTTTAGGGCTTAATTTTTGTTCAATAGCGAAGTTAGAGTTGATAATTGCTGCATCAACATCTTCGTTTTGATAGATTTTTGGTAAATATTCAGCTGATTGTTTGTTGTTGAATTTGATATCTTTTTTGTTTTCTACGATATCACTAAAGTGTGCATCTTGGATTTTAACGCCTTTTTTCAATTTGATTAAACCTTCGTCAACGAAGAATTTCAAGAAACGTCCTTCTTCAGCTGGGTTGTTAGAAACATAAACTGTTGCACCTTTTGGCAATTCTTTTAAGCTTTTATATTTTTTAGAGTATACAGCCATTGGTTCTAAGTGAACGTTACCAACAGATACTAATTTGTACCCTTTATCTTTTTTCTCAGTGTTTAAATAAGGTGTGTGTTGGAAGAAGTTCGCATCCAATTCACCGCTGTTTACTAACTTGTTAGGTGTTGTATAGTCGTTGATTGTTTTGATTTTCAAGTCATAACCTTCTTTTTTCAAGATAGGTTTAGCTTGTTCTAAAAGTTCAGCGTGAGGCGCTGGTGAAGCACCAACTGTGATTGTTTTAGAATCTTCGCCTCCTGCTGATTTATCCTTACTGCCACATGCTGCTAAAACTACAGTTAATACTAAAACCGCTAAAATACTAATAATTTTTTTCATTGGATTGATCCTTTCAAAATAGAATTAACGTTTATCAATTTTATTTGTAGCCCAGTCACCCACAAATTGAATGATGAACACAAACACTAAAATAAAGATTGTTGAAACTAAAATGACATCATTTTGGTTTCGAGTAAAACCAGTTAAATATGCTAAGTTACCTAAACCGCCTGCACCGATAACACCGGCAACTGCAGTAGAACCTACTAATGCGATTGCAGTAACTGTAATACCTGAAATCAAGGCAGGACGTGATTCTGGAATTAACACTTTACGAATAATCGTCCATGTGTTTGCTCCCATAGAACGCGCTGCTTCAATAACGCCTTTATCAATTTCTTTAAATGCGATTTCCACTAAACGTGCATAGAATGGAGCCGCACCAATAACTAATGCTGGAAGTGCTCCTGTCGGACCACTGATTGTGCCAAGTAATAAACTTGTGAACGGAATCAACAGCAAGATTAAAATGATGAATGGAATTGCTCTGAATAAGTTCACAATAAATGACACGATTTGATAAAACACTTTTGCTGTCGGTGATTTACTCTTAGCTGTTAGGAATAATAGTACGCCTAGAATTAAACCGATCACGAACGCAAAAATTGTAGAAATGGCTGTCATATAGAGTGTTTCGTATGTAGCCAGCCAAACTTGGTCCCATTGAACATTCGGCATTGTGACCATTTCACGTAATATATCACTGAACGATTTATCCATTACGAACCACCTCCACACCTACATTACGATTCTCTAATTCGTTTTTAAAATCATCAAAAAATTCAGTTTTCAAGTCTGCAATATGTACAATTAGAAAACCGATTGGTCCGCTTTTCGAATGGCGGATATTCGCTTCTAGTATGTTCACATTCAGATTATATTTTTGAGTGATATATGACACAATCGGTTCTGTCGTCTCTTCACCTACGAAGTTCAAACGTACAATATAACCGTTTGTCGACTCTGGAATCAGTTCCTGAATTGATTCATCAAATTGGTCATTCAAGCCTTCTTTAACGAAACGTTTCGTCACTTGATGTTTAGGGTTTTCAAACACTTCTTTAACTTCACCGCGTTCGATGACCTTACCATTTTCCATTACCGCAACTTCGTCGCAGATTTGGCGAATCACATTCATTTCATGTGTGATAATCACGATTGTTAAATCTTCTTCTTTTCTGATTTTTAATAAGAGTTCTAAAATTTCATCTGTTGTTTGAGGATCTAAAGCACTTGTAGCTTCATCACAAAGCAATACTTTTGGATCGTTGGCTAAGGCACGTGCGATACCAACCCTTTGTTTTTGACCACCAGATAACTCTGACGGATATGCTTTTTCTCGTCCTTTGAGTCCTACAAGCTCAACTAATTCTTCCGCTCTTTTTTCAGCTGCCGCTTTATCCACGCCAGCAATTTCCAACGGAAACTTAATATTATCTAACACTGTTCTAGACCATAATAAGTTGAAGTGTTGGAATATCATACTTACCTTTTGACGCTTTTTCCTTAGTTGCGCTTTGCTGAGTTGTCCTAATTCATCTCCATCTATTATGACTTGACCTGATGTTGGTTCTTCTAAATAATTTAAAATTCTGACAAGTGTACTTTTACCGGCACCTGAAAAACCGATGACACCGTAAATGGTACCTTCCGACACATCTAAATCGACATGATCAACTGCCAGTACTTCTTGGTGTTTCGTCTTATATCTTTTGACGATTTGCTTCAGTTGAATCACTACATTCTCCCCTTTCCTTGCAATACCTACCTACAAATTAAAAAAGCTTTCCCTTATCGCTGCTATGAGCATTAAAGAGAAAGCAATTTGAAATTTCTTTCTCTCATCTTCAAAAGCAGTTCAACTTTTTGTGAATTGGCACCATTTCTTATAAATAAGACGGTTGCCGGGTTTCGTCGGGCACATCCCTCCACCTCTCTTGATAAGAGATAACTATTTAATTGATATTTATCCTACCACTTCACTCAGAAGTAGTCAACAACTATTTTAAATTTTCTAACAAATAAGGAACAGACTGAAATGCGTAAATACGGTCTATCTCCTTATCTTTCGACATCACTAACAAAACAGGAACAGATTGAATTTGATAAGCTTCACTGAAGTCAGGATGGAAATTCAAATCTGCTTTGACCAACGGAAGCTGTAAAATTTCATTAGCTATATCTAACATTCTCTCTGAAACTTTACATGTTCCACACATCGGTGTGTAACCGAAAATCAAGTGCTTGTCTTGATCAAAGTTTTGTTTGATATCTGTAATTTCTTGCTTAACGTTCATTTATAAACTAATCCTTTCACGGGTGCTTCACCTTTTACCATAAAGCCATGGTTTCTAAGCACTTTGGCAAGATAAGGGCGCGGACAACGTGCGACTTCAGAATAAGTTCTATCGACAAAGATATGTTCACTTTCTGATAGATAATGTTTAAACCATTGACGGATGCGACGGCCTTCTTTATCTGCATCCACTAATATATAGACAGGACGTTCATATAAGTGTTCTATCATATCGTCAAGTTTATCAATGCCCATTGTGCCGTGCGTACAAATAATTTGTACAGGCTCATCAATCACTTCTTGTACACGCTTTTTATCTGTTTTACCTTCAACAACGATTACTTTTTCTAACAATGCCATATTCACTACACTCCAATACTCTCGTGATATCATTGCTTCATTACTCGCAAACGTAAATGCTTAGGTTCTGCCAACTTATATAAATTTGTTGCGTAAGTTGATACTTTCATTGTAACGCAGGTGTTGTTTTAAAGACACGCAACTTGTTTAACAACTAAATAAACACGATAAATTATGTATTATTCAGCTGTAAAGGTTCAGCACTTTAGCGCTCTAGTTTGTTATAGCCTATTTCAAATAAAAAATAACCCCAAAATACAAAGTATCTTGGAGTTTGGTTTTTAAAGCCGATTATTCACCGATCATTTCTTTGTATTGATCAGCTGATAATAAATCATCTAATTGGCTTGTGTCATTTAATTTTACTTTAACCATCCATGCTTTTTCGTATGGTGATTCATTTACGAATTCTGGACTGTCTTCTAATTCTTCGTTGACTTCAACTACAGTTCCTGAAACTGGTGCGTATAATTCAGAAACAGTTTTAACTGATTCCACACTTCCGAAAGATTCGCCCTCTTCGATATCATCTTCAGTTTCTGGTAATTCAACGAATACGATGTCACCAAGTTCTCCTTGTGCGTATTCAGTGATACCGATAGTTACTGTATCGTCCTCAACTTTAACCCATTCATGTTCTTTTGAATATTTTAATTCCTCTGGCACTGCCACACGAATCCCCTCCTAATTAATAAATGAATACTCTTTTATGATGCCATATGAAACCTTTTCATTCAACTATTTATAGACATCTTGTAGTTTTTTAATTTTTTGTGTAAATAAAGCGCATAGCAATAAGATATTTACTACCTATAATGACTATAAATTAGTTTACCCAAGTATCTTTGTACTCTTTTTCGTTGAAACCAAGTGTGATTTTATTGCCTGAAACCGCAAGTGGTCTTTTAACAAGCATTCCGTCAGAAGCCAATAAATCTAGTTTTTCATCATCAGACAAACTGTCAAGTCTATCTTTCAGACCTAGTTCACGATACTTACCTCCGCGTTTATTGAATAGCTTATCAATTTCAACGCCGGTTTTATCAATAATATCTTGTAGTTCTCTTTTATTAGGGTTTAGTTCTACGATGTCGATAGGTTCATAACTTACACCATATTCATCTAAAAATTTTGCTGCTTTCTTGCATGTCGTACAGTTTTGGTACTGATAAAATCTAATCATCTTTTGACCTCCTTTAACTATTATGTCTAATATACCAAATTTCTAAAAATAACGCTTTAAATTGTCGGTTTAATATTTTTAAATTTACGTTCAAATTCGCTATAATATATATAATAGGATTAGAAAAAGGAGCGAAATGAAAATGGAAGCAATTAAAACACGTGAAGATTTCGATAAAATTATCGAAAGTAACGAACCTGTGATTATTAAATTCGAAGCAGGATGGTGCCCTGATTGTCGCGCAATGGATATGTGGATTGATCCAATTGTTGAAAAATACAACGACTATAAATGGTACAGCGTAAATCGTGACGAATTAGAAGATGTTGCTCAAGATTACGAAGTAATGGGTATTCCAAGTTTACTTGTTTTCAAAAACGGTGAAAAAACAGCACACTTGCACTCAGCAAATGCTAAATCACCAGAGCAAGTTGAAGACTTCTTAAGCGAAACATTTAAATAAGTCATTTAAATAACGTAATATAGACTAAATAAAGCCAAGCTGATTTCAGCTTGGCTTTACTCATATAATTAATACTCTGAAATAAAGTTCTCAGTGTGACGTGGTTTCTTTGGAGGAATCTTCGTGTCCATATCAGTAAGATATAAAAATCCAACTAAATCTTCATCATCTTCGACACCTATTACTTTTCTCACTTTAGGCATGAAAATATATGGCGGTGTCTTCCAGCACGTACCGATACCCGCTTCATGCAACAGCAGCATCAAGTTTTGTGCATAAGCACCGAATGCCAGATGATTTTCAAGATTTTCTTTTTGTCTAGGATCTCGTTTTACAATTAATACGAGCAATCCACCCAATTTTGTCACTGCATCATAGTGACTTTGTTGTTTCTCTGGTTCATTTCTAAATGCATAACGAGAAACAGTTCGACTTAAATCCCCTAGTCTGTCCTTTGAGACATGAATGATTCTCCATGGTTCTCTCATCCCATGATTTGGTGCATCTGTAGAGAGTTTTAGTGCTTCATATAGCGCTGTATCATCTATATGCATATCATGGTCGAATATCTTCACACTTCTTCTTGATGAAATTGCATCTCTTAATTCCACAATCTAACTCTCCTTTATATTAATGATAACCATTATCAATTACAGTATAGATTGAAATACATATTATATCAAATTATTTGTTTGATTCGTATAATGTCAAAATTTCTTTTAATTTAGTAACATGTATTTGTCCTGGCGCTTGCGGCTCTCCCAAGCAACCATAAGAAATACTTCCACCAAATACACCTTGAGCCGTTCTTGATACTAAACCAAGATGAGACATAGATATACCTACTACTTTCATTTTGACACTTTGAGAAGATACATAGAGTGCATCTAACAGATAGGTCACATCTTCAGGATCTTTTGGCATTACTGCTAGTTTTAGATAATCAGCTTCTGTTTTACTCATTTTAAAATAAGTGAATTTCAATTGTTCAATTGCTGGTGTTTCTTCAAAATCATGTTGAGACAGTACCACTTCTAAACCTGCTGCTTGCGCTTCAGCCACTAATTCAGTGATTTTTTCCTTATACGCTTCTTCCCATTCAATATCAATCATGTCATAACCTTGAACTTGCATTAATTCTTGTAATAGCGCATAATAAGATTCTTGCGCTTTATTGCCATTTCCACCTTGTGAAGCTGTGCGATATGTGATTAACAGCTTAACTTTAGGAAGACTTTTTTGTAACGCAGCAATAAGTGTTTCAATCTCAGCAATTTCAATCGTTTGACGTTGGTCAATTCTTAGTTCAATTATATCGATGGCTGCTTGCGCTTCAATCAACTCCATTTGCAACTTCTGTGTTATGTCAGCTTCTGGTGCTATCGTTACAGCAATTTCTACTTGCGTCATCCTATCTACCCCTTGCTTATATAATATGGCCAGTTTGTTTCTTTAATAATAGTTTAACATTAGTCAGCGTATTAGAGTGTAATGCGCGTTATTTTATACTTTTAAACTACCAATCATTAGACAGTTTCATATTAAAAGTTTGCAGATATTTTATTGGCGAAATATTCATGGTGTGATTAAAAACTACTTTAAAATAAGATTAGCTTTTTGATATACCATATATTTTGGTTAAAATCGTCCAATATTGTGAACAATCGCTTTTCAAACTTTACTTTTTTCTTAGGGACACCTATTAAGTGTTGCTTTGATTAAAAGTATATAATAATATTAAATTAAACTTATCAATAATGACCACATTATTAAATTTAAGCAAAAGTTAAGAAAGTCATAAGAGAGGTGTTAAATCCATGAAAGAAATTAGATTACTAAATCCTGATGATTTAGAAGAGGTCTATCAGCTATTTAAAGAAGCTACAAGTGATCCAAAAAATATTTATACTTGGGCGATTTATGATGAGGACAAAGTGTGCAGGGAATATTTCAAAAAGTTGATAGACGCCAATAACAATGCACAATATCTGTTCGGTGTATTTTTTAATAATGAATTAGTGGGAGCTTTGACATTATTCCATCCAATTATAGTTGGAACACAGCATAAAGCTATAATTGAAAATATGTATGTGAAGGATATTGACCATTTGGATGAGAAGTTATTAAATACTGTCGCAAACTTTTGTACTGAACTTCAAATTGAGAAAATTATGGCCCCTGTTGCTTCAAATAATATCAGCGCACTGACTTTCTATAGTGAGTACGGTTTCTCAAAAATAGGTTTTGAAACGAATTCTCGTAAATATGGCGATGAATATATTGATGAGCATTGGTTGATCTATCCTATTAAAAAGGCTGCAGACGTTAATTAATACGTTGTGAAAAACACTAATGAACGCAAAAAAATTCGGTACATTCCCGTGTACCGAATTGATTAAGTAAAGTAAGTTGTAATTAAGTGACCGTAAATCGTAACGGTTACGTTTTATATTACATGACGTTTCGTTATTTGTAAACCATAAATCGTAATTTTTACGATTTATTTTTATCTATAAGAAAAGCAAGTGCACAATTTTGAGATGCACTTGCTTTTCTTTTAGTTACTTTTATATACACTGATGGCTCTGTTAGCTGATTCTAAAAGATGATGTTCAAAATAATTCTCATGTACATAATCATATATATTATCTATATCTGTTTCTTCTTTAGGAAAATTATGATCTCTTACAATGCAATCGGCTAATTGTCCGAATGGCGTATCATCTTCCATAAAAGTAATAATAAACTTATAAAAACTCATGTAACAACCCCACTTAAAGATATTTCTGAATGAAAAAACATTAACAACGATAAATTTCCACCAAAGAGGAAATCATTCTTATCAGTTAAATAGGCTTTTTCAACAGTATAACATAAGCATCGGAATAAAATACAGTTAATAAAAAAATCTTATTTAACAAACAACTGTATTTATATCCAAACCTTTTCTCTTTTGTAACGCAATGTTCGAAAACTTTAAGATGACTTTGTTCTCTATATGCAATCATTTATACATCTTAATTATAAAGTTAGCCTAAACACACAAGAAATACAAGATATTCTTATTTAAATTGATATATTTTATACACATTTTTTACATAAAATTCATAATTTCGTGCGAATCTTTAAATAGTTATGAGTTCAGAATGAACATTACATTTTAAACAATTAAACCTCATAAAAAAGCAGAGCACGAAATGCTCTGCTTCTGATAAATACAATTCGGTTGTTAGAATCCGCGTCCAGCACCTCCGCCGCCGAAGCCGCCGCCTCCGCCGAAGCTGCCGCCGCTGAAACCACCGCCACTTGATGAACCTCCACCAAAACCTCCAGTGCCGACCCACCAAGTACCTGTATTATCTCTTCTGCGACCGCCCCCTCTTGGAGGTCCGCCGCCACCATTTTTAATGGAGATAATAATGATGATAATGATAATAATAAAAATAATACCAAATAAGCTGAATGGCCCATCACCTTCTGATTGGTTTTGCGCTTTAGGTGTATCTTCAGTAAATTTTTCACCATCATAGCCATAAGCTTTGGCTATTTCTTTCCAAATTGCATTATAAAGTTGTGTGATGCCTTGACTGTAATATGCTTTTTGTTTTTCTTTATTATCAGTCTGTCCTGCTTTTTCAGCATAAGGCATGAAGTTATCATCAATCAATGCGCCGACTTTAGCATCATTTAAGACACCTTCTAACCCTCGGCCAACCGTAACTTGAATACCACGATTTTGATATTCATTGCCGTTATCTAAATTGACTAAAATTACAACGCCTCGACTATGCTTTTGATCACCGACTTTATAATGTCGGCCTGCTTGATAAGCATAATCTTCTTTTGGTGTTTGTCCGATTGATTTCATGGTCATCACCAAAATGTCTGAATCTGTACCGTCTTGAAGTTTTTGGCCTTTTTTAGCCATCTCATCTTTATCTTGGCTCGTAATCAAATCTGCGTGGTCTTGTACAAAAACAGGTTGTTCTAATTCCGGAAATTTATCTGATGCCGCAAACATACTTTGTGCGACGAGTAACATCCCAACCCATATGACAGCTAAGACGCTGGCACTTTTTCTGATCATTGAGATGAGTCAGTGCCGAAATCAACTTTAGGTGCTTTGTCTGCACCACTTTCGGCTTTAAAGTATTCTTTCTTATCAAATCCGAATAGCTTAGCTACAATGGTTGTTGGGAAATGGCGAATCGCTTGGTTATATTTGTTAACAGATGTATTGTAATCATTTCGTGCTACTGCAATTCTATTTTCTGTACCTGCAAGCTCGTCACGTAATCCTGTAAATTGTTTATCTGCTTTTAAATCAGGATAATTTTCACTGATAGCTAATAATCTGCTTAATGCAGAATTGACTTCGCCATTAGCTTCCGCTTTCTCTTTTGGTGTTGATGCACCTGCAAGTTTACTACGTGCATCAGAAACTTGTTTAAATACATCTTCTTCATGCTTAGCGTAACCTTTAACAGTGTTCACAAGGTTAGGAATTAAGTCTACACGACGTTGTAATTGGTTATCGATGTTTGAAAGTGCTGTATTCGTATCTTCGTCCATACCGACAAGTTTATTATATGGGCCAATCATTGTAACTCCAATGATGACAATAACAATGCCGATAATAATAAGCGGTGTAAGTATTTTCTTCATATATTTCTCCTTTTGCTTAAAATTATTCATTTTAATTATACAATATTGATACCCTATCTGGCTAAAGTTGAAGATTGCAATCAACCTTTAAAATCTTTACAAAAAATTAATTTTTATTTTTTGGTAATTGACAGATGCAATTACAGAAAATGGATGTATAATAACAGTTGTATTTAAAATATACACCAAAATCTACCCTATTAAAGAAGGTGTTTATGTGGCTTTCCTAAAGAAACCCTTAACTGTTTATTTATTACTATTTCTGAGCACGACATTACTAGGTGCACTGTTATTATATTTGCCATGGACTGGTAAACAATATACATCTTTTATCGATGCATTCTTTGTCGCATCAAGCGCATTTACAGTCACTGGCCTATCAACTGTGGATATTACTTCGCAATTCAACTGGCTTGGTGACCTTATTATTATGTTTTTAATTCAAATTGGCGGTTTAGGGATTGTGACCATTACGACACTCACTTTAATCATAGCGAATCGCAGAATTTCTATGCATGAACGCAAATTAATCATGGTCACTTGGAATGTTGATGAGCCAGGCGGAATGGTTCGTTTAATTCGACAACTAACACTCTATAGCTTGTCTACAGAATTTATAGGCATGTTATTACTTGCCTTATCTTTCGTACCTAGATATGGCTTCGGCAAAGGATTATTTATCAGCATCTTTACCTCTGTTTCAGCCTTTAATAATGCAGGATTTGCATTATTTTCTAAGAATATGATTGGATTTAATGATGATCCAGTTGTTACGCTTGTCATTCCCATTTTAATTATTATGGGCGGGCTGGGACCAGTAGTCATGTCAGATTTAGTAAAAACTAGAAGATTAAATAAACTAAAGCTACATACCAAAGTTGTGCTTTCAACAACATTAGTCTTAATTTTTGGCGGCATGGCGCTTTACTTTTTATTAGAGTTCAACAATACTTTAAAACCTTTCAGTATGTGGGGTAAGCTTGGGACTTCATTCTTTCAATCCGTCACAACAAGAACAGCAGGTTTCCAATCTGTTGACTTAGAATTAATTCATACCCCTACCGCATTAATGATGATGGTACTTATGTTTATCGGCGGTGCACCGTTTAGTGCTGCTGGTGGGATTAAAGTCACAACTTTCATTGTTATGATTATGTTTGTTTATAGTACTTTACGCAATGAAGACCATACCACTATCTTCAGCAGAACAATCAAACCTAAAACAATTGCGAAAGCCATTGCGGTCACAACAGTCAGCTTTATCTTTGTATTAACTGTCACATTTATTGTTAGTCTATTAAATGAAACAACACCTTTCATGAAAGTCATCTTCGAAGTCGTGTCTGCTTTTGGTACAGTCGGCTTAAGTATGAACTTCACTTCTGAATATGGTACATTAACTAAAATCATCATTATTATTGTGATGATTTGCGGTAAATTAGGTGTTGTCACAGTATTAGCACTCTTCATCCCAAGCAAAAAACGATTTTATCAATATGCAAAAGGTAATATTTATTTATAACCTAATCTTCACTAGACCTGTTTTTACAGGTCTTTTTTATTTTGAAAAGGGTTTCATACCATCTGAAAGATGGCTATAGTTAAGTAATACACATACAGAGAGAAAGGTTGTTGATTCAATGAAAAAGTTATTCGCACTCTTAGCCATGAGTATATTAATCGTTTCAGCATGCGGGCAAAATGATGAAAAACCAAAAGAAGATACCGAAGACAAAGCAGTTACTGAAAAGAAAGACAAATCACAATCTAAAAATGAAGAAAATGAAAAGAAAAAACAAACAGACAAAAATCAACAAAAAGAAAATAATACGCAAGACGAACAACAAGCAAACACTGAACAGCAAAATAAAGATGAATCAACTGCAGAAAAACAGAATCAACAAAATCAACAAAGCCAACAAGTTGATTTAAGCAATATCACCGACAGAGCAACTTTAGAAAATGTAATTTATGGTAATTATGCAGAAATTGATAAGATCAAAGCTTATAATAGTGCCGTTGCGAATGGCGTAATTCCACAAGGCAATGTGACAGAAGGTCCTGCCAGTGCCGCATATGAAAGCTCACTGCGTATAGAAAGTGGTGCTGAACAATCTGTCTACAATCAAAATGCACAGTCACAAGCTGAGGAGCCAACAGAAGATGTAAATGCGGAAATCAATGCAGCGCAAACAGAAGAAGAATATATCGATGCTTTACGAAAAAAATATAACGGCGGATTATCTTCAGCTGAAATTCAAACCAAACATGCGATTGAACAAGGATACTATGATGGTGATGAAGCTGAACAACAAGCAGTTTATGATGAAATAGAACGAAGAGAAGCAGACATCGAAGCTGGTAAATTCGATCACTACAAACAATAAATAAGAAGGTAAACAAAAAACAGCACAACAACCTTTTCAGATTGTTGTGCTGTTTTAATCAGTTTAGGTAAAAATTATGACATTTTTACAACGTTTGCAGCTTGTTCGCCACGGTCGCCTTCAACGATGTCGAAGTCAACTTTTTGGCCTTCTTCTAATGATTTGTAACCTTCGCCTTGGATAGCTGAGAAATGTACGAATACGTCGTTACCATCTTCTCTTTCGATAAATCCAAAACCTTTTTCTGCGTTAAACCATTTAACTGTACCACTATTCATATAAAAATCCTCCGTATGTGCTTTTGCACGAATATTTGTAACTTGTTTATAAAAATCAATGGGAGTAAATTCATACGAATTAAAACTGCAAATCAATTTCACGAACAATTACTTAAGTACTATACTACACCCATTATTTAGGTTTGTATACCCTTTTGCCTCATTTCTTCAAAATAATTTAGTTACCACAATTATTCAGACAATATAATCATTAAATTCACAAATATTTGTCATTTAGATGGTGGAAAACGAAACCTATAAACCTATAATAAGTCAAGTAAAATTGATTAGTATGCAATTTAATTCCATAATTCTCATTAATCAGGTATGATTAATTCACTAAATAGAAAAGGAGTGATGATATGACCAAACAAGTCGTATTAATTACAGGTGCAACAAGTGGAATTGGTTTTCAAACAGCACAA
The DNA here is from genome assembly GCF_018986355.1 of Staphylococcus sp. CWZ226. Lineage (NCBI taxonomy): Bacteria > Bacillati > Bacillota > Bacilli > Caryophanales > Staphylococcaceae > Staphylococcus > Staphylococcus sp. CWZ226. The sequence goes on from NZ_JAHMSB010000004.1 coordinate 90,177, forward strand.
CTTTTAGCTGATAAAGGATACATTGTTTATGGTGTTGGTAGAAGAATAGAAAAACTGAACGCTTTAAAAAATATACATGCAATAAAAATGGATATTACAGATGAATCATCCATACAAAAAACTGTTGAACAAGTGATTTCAGAACAAAATCGTATCGATATTCTCATTAATAATGCGGGTTATGGTTCGTACGGAGCTATAGAAGATGTAGAAATTTCAGAAGCAAGAAAACAATTTGAAGTAAATCTTTTTGGTTTAGCACGACTCACTCAATTAGTGTTGCCCTATATGCGTAAACAACATTCTGGGAAAATCATTAATATATCCTCGATGGGTGGCCGTTTCACTTCATACTTTGGCGCATGGTATCATGCCACTAAATACGCTTTAGAAGCTTTCAGTGATGCTTTAAGAATGGAAGTTGAGCCATTTGGCATTGAAGTTTCTATTATTGAACCTGGTGGCATCAAAACTGATTGGGGTCATATCGCAGCAGATCAATTAGCAGCATCAGCTAAAGGCGGTGCATATGAAAAAGCGGCTTTGAAAGCAGCAGAAGGTATGCACAAACAATATAATTCTAATTTACTTTCAAACCCTAAAATTATTGCCGATACTATTTTAAAGGCCGCTTCAAAAAAGAAACCTAAAGCACGTTATTTAATCGGTATGGGCGCAAAACCTCTTGTTTTCTTACATGCCATTTTACCAGCAAGACTCTTTGATCACATTGCTAGACGCTTAAGTTAAAAAAGAAAGGTCTAACATTGATAAAATTCATCCATCAATGTTAGACCTTTTTATACAAATAGCGGCTTTTATTTATCTAATAAATCTTCTACAGGCTCACCAATTCTTACATAATGATTACCTACCACACGTGTAATTGGATTTAATTTTTCAACATCCACATAAGCTTTATCTACATCATAAATTTCATCATCAATGTAAATTGATTTTACTTGTCCTACAAGCATGTCTGTTCCTTTTTGTTCATCTCCTAATTCTAAATGATGAACTAATTCACATTCATATCGAACTTTGGCTTCTTTCACACTAGGAACATTCACAACTTTAGAATCTGTTGTTGTAAGATCAGTCATGTCTAGTTCGTTCACATCAGCCCCATAATTATCGCCTGTTTTCACCACATCTTTAACGATATCTTCATCTACAATATGCACCACAAATTCTTTAGTACTTAGAATGTTTGCACTTGTATCTTTAAGTTCCCCATTATCTTTACCTACAGATATCATCAGCATCGGTGGTTCAGGACACACTACATTAAAGAATGCAAAGGGTGCTGCATTTACATTACCTTTTTCATCTTGTGAAGTGACAAAAGCAATTGGTCTAGGTGTCACTGTACCTATCAACATTTTATACATATTTCCTGTTTCTAAGTCTTTTGGATTTATATACATACTCATATCACCTTTCTATTTCATATCCATACATTCTATAATATTTCTGCACCATCATAAATCTTAAGGACTTATACATGAACAAGTCATTTAATTCAGTTCACAAAGATTAATATTAAAATATTTTAGTGATATTTTAATGACACTTTTTTGACAGTCACCTCAATTTTTTTAAATTATTTAGCCCGTTTTGTTAAAAACAAAGATTAAAGTGATATAATTTAAACGTTATAAAATAATTAAGGTAACTATATTGCACTATTTAGTTATCTATTATCTCTTCGATTCTATATAAAGACAGCAATTTAGATACTAACTACTTATTTACATTGATAAATAAGCGGAAATTGTATTTAACTTTACTTGATTCATAAAATCTAAGATTGATAACTGAGTTTTCTTACGCTTAATTATAAAAACAAACAACATCAGGAGGAATCAACATGAAAGAAAAAGAAAAGTGGTATCAGTCAACTTGGTTCACAATTTTAATGCTATTATTTGTATTCCCAGTAGGATTATTCCTAATGTGGAAGTTTAAGAAAAACTGGAAGTTATGGGTAAAAATCTTGATTACTGTGTTAGTTGCAATAAGTGTGGTTAATATGATGACTAATAAGACACCGACTGACAATAACACAAGCAAGACTAAAACAGAACAAAAATCAGATAAACAAGAGGTAAAAAAAAATGATAAAAAACCAGAAACAAAATCATCGAATAAAATGAACGAAGTTGTTAAAGTCGGAAAAATGGAGTTTAATGTAACTAATAAAGCCATTGTAGATCAAGTTGGAGATGTAATGACAAATAATGCAAAAGGCAAATTCATAGTATTAGATATTACAGTTAAAAATAACGGAGATAAAGCTGTAGACATTACCGATTCGTTCTTTAAACTTTTAAGCGATAAAAAAACATTTGAAACTGATGGTTCTGCAACAATCACTGCAAACCAAGCTGTATCGCCTGATGATTTAGGTTTTATTGGTGACAAAATCAATCCCGAAAGTACAAAAAATGCAAAACTTGTATTTGATGTAGCACCTAGTATTGCCGAAAAAGATAATTTAGTATTGCAAGTACAGTCTGGTTTTTGGGGAACAGAAACAGCAAAAATCGAATTAAAATAAATGTCTATGTTCTAAAACAATTTAGGAACGGTGAATTTCTCACCGTTCCTTTTTCTGTAGCAACAAAAAATAAAAGCCTCTAACCGCAATGGTTAAAGGCTCTATGTATGGAGGCGGCGGGATTTGAACCCGCGTCCAAGGATCCTGATACAAATCTTTCTACGTGTGTAGTCTATTATTCAAATTTCACATGATGGTAGGAAATAGACAACCAACATCATGCTAGTTCGATTAATCTCTTCTAGACAGACTTCGAACAGCAGTGCCTAGCGTATCCTACTAAAGTTGAATCACGTTAACAGCACATAGGCGATGCTGTTAGGTGATGCAGAGTGCGATTAGGCAGCTACTGCTAAATTATTGTTTGTTTTGCCAGTTATTATAAACTGTGTGTGTTGATGACGGAGACAACCCTCCGACACGCTTAATAAGCTCTGGGGACCCCTGTCGAATCCAAAACGCCCCCGAAATAATATTAAATAGATTCTATTCACTAGAATCCAATAGCACTCTTTATCATATCAAATATGCATTTAGTAATCAATATAATTGTTTATAAATGATTTTCAAATAAACTAAGAATGCGGGAAGCAGGTTTAACCTGCTTTCCCTTAATAACGATCTTTCATCGCACGCTGCATGTCGCGTTTAATTGCTTTATCTTTAAGATCTTGACGTTTGTCATATTTCTTCTTACCTCTTGCGACGCCAATCAACATTTTACATACACCATGTTTCAGATACAGTTTTAATGGGATAATCGAATAACCGATTTCTCTTGTACGTGTGCCTAATTTTTCAATTTCTCTTTTGTGTAAGAGTAATTTTCTTGGTCGCACTGGATCATGATTAAATCGATTGGCTTCTTCGTATGGCGCAATATGCATATTATGAACGTAAATTTCACCATTTTTTACTTGAGCGAAACTATCTTTTAAGTTTGCGCTGCCACGACGAATCGATTTAATCTCTGTACCTTTTAACACAATGCCCGCTTCAATCGTATCTTCTACATTATAGTCATGTCTGGCTTTACGATTCTCCGCTAAAGTACCAGGAGACTTTTTCTTCTTCTTCGACATCGTGTTCACCTCTTGTTGAAAATTTTATAAAAAGAGAGGAGCGGCCATCCCACTCAATATCTCTTATTTTTTCTTTTTACGCGCTTTTTGTTTTACCTTTTTACTTTTGTAAAACGGTTTGTGGTTCGTGTCCTTTTGTTTATCACGATTACGTTGGTTTTTACCTTTACGCTGTTTCTTCTTACCTTTTTTCTTGTCGCCGCCTAAGCTTTTACCACGTGTTTTCGTTTGAATCGTTGTGCCACGTGCAGGACGTTCATTTGATTTTCTACGTCTTGGTTCAGGCATACCTACGATTTGGAAATCAATCATACGTTGATCAACATCTACGTTGACGACTTTAATCTTCACTGTATCACCGATACGGAAAACATTACCTGTACGTTCACCAATCATTGCCATTTGACCTTCAGCGAATTGGTAATAATCGTCTGTCATACTTGATACATGAACCATACCTTCAACAGTATTCGGTAATTCTACGAACATACCAAAGTTCGCGACTGAGCTGACAATACCTTCAAATTCTTCACCAATATGTTGAAGCATAAACTCTGCTTTCTTAAGTTCATCTGTATCACGTTCTGCTTCGATAGCACGACGTTCACGATTAGACGTATGTTCCGCAATTTCCGGCAATTTGTCTTCCCATTTGCGAAGTTCTTTGCCGCTCATTGAATCTTCAATCAAGTACTTGCGGATTAAACGATGTACTACTAAGTCAGGATAACGACGAATTGGCGATGTGAAGTGCGTATAATAATCTGCAGATAAGCCGAAGTGACCTAAGTTCACATCTTCATAACGTGCCTGTTGCATTGAGCGTAACATCATTGTAGATACAACCGTTTGTTCTGGAAGACCTTTTACTTTCTCATGAATTTCTTGAAGCGTACTTGGAGATACATCTTCTCCTGTGCCTCTTACTAGAATACCGAAGTTCGTAATAAACTCGAAGAATTGCGTTAAGCGATCTGATTTAGGTTGTTCGTGGACACGATAGATAAAGGGTACTTCCATTTTATTGAAATGTTCAGCGACTGTTTCGTTCGCTGCTAACATGAATGATTCAATTAAACGTTCACCTTCACCACGTTCACGCATCTTCACATCTACTGGAATTCCTTCTTCATTGACAATCACTTGCGCTTCATCAATATCGAAGTCGATTTCACCACGACGTTTACGCATTTGAATTAATGTTTCACTTAATTCTTTTGCTAAGTCTAACATCGGTGTCACATCTGGGTATTGTGCACGCACATTTTCATCATGATCAGTAATGATTTGGTTGACTTCATCATACGTCATACGATGATCAGATTGAATGACACTATCAAAGATTTCATGTTTAACAACTTTACCATCTGAATTAATTTCCATACGACAGCTTAATGTTAAACGGTCAACATTAGGATTCAATGAACAAATACCATTACTCAAACGGTGTGGAATCATTGGAATAACGCGGTCTACTAAGTAAACACTTGTTCCACGATCATACGCTTCTTTATCTAATGCTGAATCTTCTTTTACATAGTGGCTGACATCCGCAATACTGACTGTCAATTGCGTATTACCATTCTTCAATTTCTTAAGCGCAATCGCATCATCTAAGTCCTTCGCATCTGCACCATCAATCGTAATCGTCAATTCATCACGTAAATCTTTACGTCCTTCTAATTCTGACGGTTCAATATACTCTGGTACAGCTTCCGCTTCTTTTAAGACTTCATCAGGGAACTCGATTTCAATACCATGTTGGTAAATGATAGATAAAATATCTACACCTGGATCATTTTTATGTCCTAAAATCGCAGACACATGACCTTCAGGATTATCATTTCCTTCAGCATATTTAGAAATTTGAACTAACACTTTATGGCCTTCAACAGCACCTAAACTTTGACCTTTAGGGATAAAGATATCCTGCATAATACGTTTGTCATCAGGAATCACAAATCCAAAGTGACGGCCTTCTGTATAAGTTCCTACCACTTGTGTGATTGAGTGTTTTTCAATAGATTTGACTTCACCTTCGACTTTACCTTTGAAATCTCCGCGTGAGGGCTGTACTTCTACAATAACAGTATCGCCATCCATCGCACGGTTGATTTTTGTCGGTGGAATAAAGATATCTTCCATATCTTCGTCTTCAGGTCTAAGGAAGGCAAACCCTTTTTTGTTTTGGCTTAACGTTCCTTTTACTAAGTTATCTTTCATATTTTTTTGATTACCCTTTCTTTTGTAGCGGTCTGTTTTTGTTCGTTCAACTAAACCTGATTGTTCCAGTTCAACTAACACCTTTATTAAATCTCTAAATGAGTCGGCATTATCTAAACCTAAACGGTCTTGGAAATCTGAAACTGACATGGGTTCATAATCAGGTTGTTTTATAATTTCTGTGACAGATTGTTTTAAATCCATGATGCCCCCTCCTTTCTTTCTTATTTATATTTTTTGATTCGTCTTATTCAGACCAATCAAGTCCTTCTAAAAACTCATAAATATCTTCAAAGACTTGTTCTTTTTCTTTATCAATGGTAATTACATGCCCTGAATCGGCATACCATTTAATATCTTTTTCGTCAGAAGATGCTTCTTCATAAATCACATTTGCTGAATCAGGATTAATCATGTCATCTTTTTCAGCTTGAATGACTAATAATGGATCCATGACTTCATCTACATGATCTCTGACATTTTGAATTGTTTGTTGTAATTCTTTTAATGTACCTGTAGGTTGGAAAGCTTCCATTTCTCGATCAATCGTCTCTTGATCTTTTCCTTGGTATTTCTTAAAGTTGCGTGCATACTCTAAGACACCTTCGTACATTGAGCCTTCTGTCTTAATAAACATAGGCGCACACATGGTTACAATACCCTCTACATCTCTATTTAAGCTTAATTTCAAAGCAAAATCTCCACCTAAGGATAAGCCGGCTACCGCAATTTCATCATAGCCTTTAGATTTTAAGAAATCATAGCCATCTAACGCATCTTTAAACCAAACATGCGGACTAGATTGTAAAATCTCTTCCGGCGGTGCTGCATGTCCCTCATATTGCGGCGCATAAGAAGTATAACCTTTCTTTTGTAAGAAACGGCCTAATTGGCGCACGTCTGATGAATTCCCTGTAAATCCATGTAATAATAACACTGCTCTATTACCTTCTTCAAAGAAGAACGGTTTAGGCAATTTAATCTGCATGTCGTTCAATCCCTTCATCTCTTTCTAAATATACAATACACCATTACCATTATAATGAAAAAAGCCCGACTTTAACATTGTCGGACCTTACATTTACATATTGAGATAAGTAATTGCGAGCATTAAAACGAAAAACACAATAGATAAGACAATTGTGACACGGTTTAAGAATAAATCCACGCCGCGTTGTTTCTGTTTTCCACCAAAGAGCTGTTCAGCGCCCCCGCTGATGGCTCCTGAAAGTCCATTGCTTTTGCTTTCTTGGAGTAACACAACTGTGATTAATGCGATACAGTCTATAACTAATAAAACTGTCAACAAAATGTGCATGCTTTACTCCTCCATTCATAATATACCTAGCAATTATAACACGTTAGGTGTCTATTTATCAAATTCAATTCATAACACACTGAGGGTTCTATCGATTAAAAGTACTTTTTCGTTTGATAGAAATAATCAACATATACAGCGCCAAAATCAACGATCCTGCTAGTGTAATCCATAATGGTAATGTCATATAGAATGATTTCACATGGACGATACTTTGTAAGATTGGGCCTGCGTTTACTGCTGTAAAGAATGTTTGTGAAATATAAACCGCAAATAAGAACCACCATAAATAAGGGTGTTGATTCCAAATTGCGATCAATCCACACAAATAAGCCAATAAATACATAATTCCTGTTAAGCGATAACTATTTAAGAAATTTCCGACTGCGTTTTTCGTTGCATCAATCTGATGAGAAGTCAATAAGTCTGTAATAACACTTTTATCCAACACTACAAAAATGTATGTGCCGTACATCATTGCTAAAAAGAGTGAAGCATATGCTATAAATCTACCCGATTTTTTTGCACGCATTACTTTATTGTTTTCAGTATCCATGATTTTTTCAAACTCCTTCATGCCTTTAGAATACTTCCATTGTTTTTCATTATATCAGTTCTTGAACATGAGCGGGAGTGTCTGCATTAGAAAGCAAAAAAGAAACTGCTAAGGTTGATGAGACCTTAACAGTTTCTGTAGTAAAGTTACTGAATTAAATTTTGCGTGAACTCAATATCAGTAAAGTCTATCTTATTTGTCTAAGTTGTAGAAAGAATGGATGCCGTCAAATTCAGCTGTTTCGTATAATTCGTCTTCAATACGTAATAATTGGTTGTATTTAGCGATACGGTCAGTTCTTGATAATGAACCTGTTTTGATTTGACCAGCGTTTGTAGCAACTGCGATGTCAGCAATTGTAGTATCTTCAGTTTCACCTGAACGGTGAGAAATAACTGCTGTGTAGTTAGCTTTTTGAGCCATTTGGATAGCGTCAAATGTTTCAGTTAAAGTACCGATTTGGTTAACTTTGATTAAGATTGAGTTACCAATACCTTTTTCGATACCTTCAGATAATTTTTTAGTGTTAGTAACGAATAAGTCGTCACCTACTAATTGAACTTTTTTACCTAAACGATCTGTAAGTTGTTTCCAACCATCCCAGTCGTTTTCGTCCATACCATCTTCGATAGTGATGATTGGGTATTTGTTAACTAATTCTTCTAAGTAGTCAACTTGTTCAGCTGAAGTACGTTTAGCGCCGCCTTCACCTTCGAATTTAGTGTAGTCGTATACGCCGTCTTCGTAGAATTCAGAAGCAGCACAGTCAAATCCTAAGAATACATCTTTACCTGGTTCAAGACCAGAAGTTTTGATTGCTTCTAAGATTGTGTCTACAGCATCTTCAGTACCGTGGAATTTAGGTGCGAAACCACCTTCATCACCTACTGCAGTTTCTAAGTCACGACCTTTAAGAAGTTTAGCTAAGTTGTGGAAGATTTCAGCACCCCAGCGTAATGCTTCTTTGAATGTGTCAGCTCCAACAGGTAAAATCATGAATTCTTGGAATGCGATTGGCGCATCTGAGTGAGAACCACCGTTAACGATGTTCATCATTGGAACTGGTAATTGTTTACCATTGAATCCACCTAAATATTTATAAAGTGGTTGACCTAAGAAGTCAGCTGCAGCACGTGCAACAGCAATAGAAACACCAAGGATAGCGTTAGCACCTAATTTACCTTTGTTTTCTGTTCCGTCTAATTGAATCATCATTTTATCAATTGAAACTTGATCTAATGCTGAGAATTCTCCTTCAACGATTTCAGGAGCAATAATTTCGTTTACGTTTTCAACTGCTTTAGTAACACCTTTACCACCGTAACGTTTTTTGTCACCGTCACGTAATTCTACGGCTTCGTATTCACCTGTAGATGCACCTGATGGTACTAATGCACGACCGAATGCACCGCTTTCAGTTAATACTTCTACTTCAACTGTTGGATTACCGCGAGAATCTAGAACTTCGCGAGCATAAACATCTGTAATAATTGGCATGTTGATAATCTCCTTTTCATAATTGCTTTCATATATATTATAACTTGTCTTGCTTAAAAAATGAATTAATTAAACGATATTGATTGTGAACAATTAATGTTTAATTAATGACTCACCAGTCATTTCTTCAGGTTGTTTAACATCAAGTAAATCAAGTAACGTTGGAGCTAAATCTCCTAATTTACCAGTTTCACGTAATGTCACGCCTTCTTTAGTAACGATAACTGGAACTGGGTTAGTTGTGTGTGTTGTCATTGGTTGATCATCGTCTGTTAATACTTGGTCTGAGTTACCATGGTCAGCTGTAATAATTGCATGGCCACCCATTTCTAAGATTTTGTCTACGACTTCACCAAGACATTCATCTACTGCTTCAATTGCTTTTACAGTAGGCTCTAACATACCACTGTGTCCAACCATATCTGGGTTCGCAAAGTTTAAGATGATTAAGTCTAAGTCACCTTTATCTAACTCGCCTAATAAAGCATCTTTTACTTCATACGCGCTCATTTCAGGTTTTAAGTCATACGTTGCAACTTTTGGAGAGTCAATTAAAATACGACGTTCTCCTTCAAATTCTTCATTGCGTCCACCACTCATGAAGTAAGTAACATGAGGATATTTTTCAGTTTCGGCAATTCTTAATTGTGTTAAGTTGTTTGCTTCAGCAACTTCACCGATTGTTTGTTTTAAATCTACTTTTTCAAATACAACACGACCATCAACTTGATCGTTGTATTTTGTGAAAGTCGCAAAGAATAAATCTTTAGGTTGGTTCACTTCAAAGCCTTTGAAATCTTTGTTTGTGAAGATTTCAGAAAGTTGGCCCGCTCTGTCAGGACGGAAGTTGAAGAATACTACTGAGTCTCCATCTTGAACGCCTTCATTTTGTTCTTTGATTGAGAATGGTACAACGAATTCATCAGTTAAATCATTCGCATAGTTTGCTTCGATACCTTCTTCTGCTGTTGCATACTCAGGTGTATTAATGTCACGAATTGCGTTATACGCTTTTTCTTCACGTTCCCAACGTTTGTCACGGTCCATTGCATAATAACGACCAGAAATTGATGCAAATTGACCAATACCGATTTCTTTGAATTGTTCTTCAGTTTCTTTCACATATTTTAATGCTGATTTTTGATCTACGTCACGGCCGTCTAAGAAACCATGTACATAGACTTTATCAAGCCCTTGTTGTTTAGCTAATTTTAAGATTGCAAATAGATGTGTGTAGTGACTGTGTACACCACCGTCAGATAGTAAACCAAATACATGCAATGCAGAATTGTTTGCTTTAACGTGTTCAATTGCTTCGTTTAATACTTCGTTTTCAAAGAAGTCGCCGTCTTCAATTGATTTATTAATGCGAGTTAAACTTTGGTAAACAATTCGGCCAGCACCAATGTTCATGTGACCTACTTCTGAGTTACCCATTTGACCTGCAGGAAGACCTACTTCAAGACCACTTGCTTCGATTTGAGTTGTAGGATATTTTGCATAATAACGGTCAAAGTTAGGTTTATGCGCTTGTTTAACTGCGTTTCCGTGTACATCTTCTCTATTTGCAAAACCATCAAGGATGATTAATGCTGTAGGTTGTTTCGCCATATTATTTAGCACCTTCTAATAATTTTACATAGTCTTCAACTTTTAATGAAGCTCCGCCGACTAATGCGCCGTCGATATCAGATTCAGCCATATATTCAGCAATGTTGTTAGGTTTTACGCTACCGCCATATTGAATACGTACTGCATCTGCAACTTCTTGGCTAGCAAGATCTGCAACTGTTTTACGAACAAATGCACTCATTTCGTTTGCATCTTTAGCAGTTGAAGATTTACCAGTACCGATTGCCCAGATTGGTTCATAAGCAATGACAACTTGTTTCAATTGATCGTCTGATAAGCCTTCTAATGCTTTTTTCACTTGTTCGCCGACAACTTCTTCAGCTTTTCCGCCTTCACGTTGTTCAAGTGTTTCACCTACGCAGATAATTGGTGTCATACCGTGGTTGAATACTGCATGTGCTTTTTTGTTAACATCTTCATCAGTTTCGAAGAATAATTCACGACGTTCTGAGTGACCGATGATAACGTATTTCACACCTAAGTCAGCTAACGCAACTGGAGAAGTTTCACCAGTGAAAGCACCGTTATCTTCGAAATAAGTGTTTTCTGCACCGATTGCTAATCCTTCAGCTTCACCGTTTTTAACTGCTGTAGTTAATGCATCTAATTGAATTGTTGGTGCACAGATAACAGCTTCAACTTCGTTTGTATCAGGTAATTGAGGTAAAGCTTTAACAAAGTCTTTTGCCTCTTGTACTGTTTTGTTCATTTTCCAGTTACCTGCAATAATTGGTTTTCTCATTATAAAACGCTCCTTGAAAGTTTATTAATAAGTTACAACTTATTTGTCGCTAATTGATGCAATACCAGGTAATTCTTTACCCTCTAGATATTCTAATGATGCACCGCCGCCAGTTGAAATGTGTGTGAAGTCATCTTCGAATCCAAGCATCATTGCTGCTGCAGCTGAGTCACCGCCACCGATGATTGTAGTTGCATCTTTTAATTCAGCAATAGCTTCACAAACACCGATAGTACCTTGTGCGAAGTTTTCGAATTCGAATACACCCATAGGTCCGTTCCATACTACTGTATGCGCACCTTCTAATTCTTTTTTGAATAATTCAACAGTTTTTGGTCCGATATCTAACGCTTCTTGATCTTCAGGAATTTGATCGATATCTACAACTGTGATTTGTGCATCGTTTGAGAATTCTTTAGCTACTTTACCATCAACTGGTAAAACGATTTTGTTTCCAGCACGTTCTAATAAATCTTTAGCAAAGTCTACTTTGTCAGCTTCTAATAAAGATTTACCGATTTCATAGCCTTGTGCTTTAAGGAAAGTATATGCCATACCGCCACCGATTAAGACTTTATCAGCAACATTTAATAAGTTTTCGATTACACCGATTTTATCTGAAACTTTCGCTCCACCTAAGATTGCTACAACTGGTTTATCAGGGTTGTTTACAACGCCACCGATAAATTTGATTTCTTTTTCCATCAAGTCGCCAGCTGCACTTTCTAAGTGAGATGCAATACCTACGTTTGAAGCGTGTGAACGGTGTGCTGTACCGAATGCATCGTTAACGAATACATCACCTAAAGATGCCCAGTATTTACCTAATTCTGGATCATTTTTAGATTCTTTTTTACCGTCTAAGTCTTCGAAACGTGTATTTTCAACTAAAAGTACTTCGCCTTCTTTTAATGCAGCAACTGCATCTTCTAGTTCTTTACCACGTGTTTGCGGTACGAATTTAACATCTTTACCTAATTTTTCGCTTAAGCGAACTGCTACAGGTTTTAATGTTAATTTTTCTTTATCACTTTCTTCTTTAACTTTACCTAAGTGAGAGAATAAAACTAATTTACCACCTTGATCAAGGATATACTCAATTGTTGGTAAAGCTTGAACGATACGGTTATCGTTTGTAATTTCTCCATCTTTTAATGGTACGTTGAAGTCTGCACGTTCTAATACGACTTTCCCTTTTAAATCTAAATCAGATACATGTTTTTTTGCCATCAAAACTTCCTCCTTTGAATAAAAGCGCGAATTTATAAAATGTCTGTAATTTGAGGTTAGCATATGGGCAGAAATAATGCAGATATAAATACAGAATCAAATGAAATTTTTCATGTTTCTGAAAATATCTACTCTAATAACCATGTACTTAATGAAAATAAGCGGAGAAGCGTATGTGCCTCCCCGCTTACTCATAAGCTGGTCATCGAATTTCAACAACACATTACCGCTTGTTAAATTCAGACCTTAATATTATTGTTTATAGATTATTTTACGTCTTTGATAAGGTATTCTAAAGTACGTACTAATTGTGCAGTGTAAGACATTTCGTTGTCATACCAAGCTGCAACTTTAACTAATTGACGACCAGATACAGTCATAACACGAGTTTGAGTTGCATCGAATAATGAACCGAATGTCATACCAACTACGTCTGAAGATACGATTTCGTCTTCGTTGTAACCGAATGATTCGTTAGAAGCTGCTTTCATAGCTTCGTTTACTTCTTCGATTGTTACGTCTTTGTCTAATACAACTGTTAATTCAGTTAATGAACCAGTTGCTACAGGAACACGTTGAGCGCCACCGTCTAATTTTCCGTCGATTTCAGGAATTACTTTACCGATTGCTTTAGCAGCACCAGTTGAGTTAGGAACGATGTTTTCAGCTGCTGCACGAGCACGACGTTTGTCGCCTTTTCTGTGTGGACCATCTTGAGTATTTTGGTCACCAGTGTAAGCGTGGATAGTAGTCATGAAACCTTCTACTAAACCGAAGCTGTCATTTAATACTTTTGCTACTGGAGCAAGTGAGTTTGTAGTACAAGAAGCACCTGAAACGATTACGTCAGAGCTGTCTAAAGTATCTTGGTTTACGTTATAAACGATTGTTTTAACGTCACCAGTTGCTGGTGCAGAGATTAATACTTTTTTAGCACCTGCGTCAATGTGAGCTTGTGCTTTTTCGTCGCTAGTGTAGAAACCAGTACATTCTAATACGACATCAATGTCTAAATCTTTCCAAGGTAATTTGCTTGCATCTGGTTCTTCGAATGATTTAACTTCTTTACCATTCACGCGGAATCCGCCATCTACAACTTCAACTTCTTCAGTGAAACGTCCTTGCATTGTATCGTATTTTAATAAGTGTGCTAACATTTCATCATCTGTTAAGTCGTTTACTGCTACTACATCGATACCTTCAACATCTTGAATTCTTCTGAATGCTAAACGACCGATTCTACCAAAACCATTAATTGCTACTTTAACTGCCATTATTATGGCCTCCTTTAAAAGATATTGTTAAAAAGTGAAGTCACTTTTTTAAACTAAATTGATTGTGATTGAACTATATTTCTTGCTGCGCCTTCATCTGTAATTAGAATTGTGTTCTTAGGAGCAATGGATAGATACGCTCTGATCGCATCTCCTTTTGAAGCACCTCCAGCTACAGCAAAGATATATTGCTTCGATACTAAATCTTCCATTTGAAGTCCTATCGTTTTAACTTTATGAACGATATGACCTTCGCTGTCGAAATAATATCCAAATGCTTCTCCGACTGCATTGTGATGTTGAAGCTTTTCAATCACTTGTTTAGACGAATGACGTCTATTTGCCATTTTCAGCGCATCACCAATGCCGTGGACGGTTATATTTGATTGTTTAATTATTTCTAATGTATTTCGAACTGAGGGCTCTTGAAGCAACAACTCATATGTTGATTCACTGACATTGTCAGGAACATATAATGTTGTATATTCTCCGCCAGTTTGCTGTGCCATACTTGCTGCAATCGTATTCGCCTGATATACCACATTTTCACCTAATCCACCTCTTGCGGGGACATAGAATGTTTTGAATGGTAGTACATGCATTGATTCACTCACAGAGGCCATTGTGGAACCGCCTGTGATAGAAACGATAGCATCTTCGTAAAAAGTTCGTTCTAATAACTGACCTGCCTGGCTGCCCATCTCTTTTTTTACAGCACTATCCATATCGGTATCACCAGGAACAACATAAACGTTTTTAATTTGATAGCGTTCTTTTAACAGTTGTGCTAGATGATAACCGTCTGAATACATGTCAAAGTATGATTCTAAGGATTCAATCAATTCATCGCCTTCAGGAGTTAATTCCATTCCTGTCGGTTTTACCTTGATTAATTCTTGCTTTTTCAACGTATTCGTTTCTGATCTCAACACACGTTCAGTCAAATTCATATATTCACTTAAACTTCTTCTTCCGACTGGCTGGTGCATTTTGATAGTAGTGAGTATTGTAAATCTTCGATACATTTTTTCGACAAGCTCAGGAATCAATTTCTGTTGGACTTTAAGCAAGTCTTCCACTACTATTTCCTCCTCTTTTTATTTAAGGGTCAACATGCAACCATGCTTTGACGTTTTTAGTCCCAGGTGGGACAAAAAAATAACATCTCTTACAATTGTCATAATACTATCATCTGGAATAAAAAGCAAGCTTAAACACTCACTTCAACTTCATTTAAGCAATATTGTTGTGAACAACACTACCTTTACAAATATATTATACCCTTTTTCCACTTAAGAAATCATCTGAAAACCACTTTTTCTTATCATTATATTTTCAGTATTCCCTACTTTATAATGGATATGTACGAAGGAGGTAGTTGCATGACAAATAATGACCAACCTGAAGTCATTGATCCCAATGACCCTCGCTATAAAGATGATGATTACTTTAAACATAGTCCAAGTGAACACCAGCGTTCCCGCTTCGAACAGGATAGAAAAATAAAATATTATTCCTTCGGCTGCACGCCATTCGGATGCGGTTGTTTACCTGTTGTTGCGATTATCGCACTCGTTATCACTTGGCTAATCAGTTTTATCTCATAATGAAAGGACCACAGTGCTTTTTGCATTGCGGTCCTTTTTATGAATTAATCGTCTGACTTCTGTTGGCTCGATTGACTTGAACTTGATTGGTTCGAGCTTGAAGACTGACTTGATTGTGTATTTTGTTGTGGTGCTTGTCTTTGCTGAGTGCTTTGTGATTCATTTACTGACCTTGACTGCTGTTCTTGCCCTGGCCTGGGCTGACTGCTTTGTTGTTGTTTTTCTTGCTGTTGCTGTTTTTGTTGTTGCTGTTGTTTTTGCTGAGCAGCTTGTTGTTCTCGTTGTTGCTGTGCTTGCTCTTTAGCTTGCTGTTGTGCTTGTTCTTGACGTTTTTGCTGAGCTTCTTGTTGTGCTTTTTGTCTTTCTTGAGCTGCTTCTCTAGCTTGCTCACGTTGTTTCTCTGCTTGTTCTTGAGCTTTTTGTTGTGCTTCTTTATCATCAGAACTATCTTTTTGTGGTTTTTGTTCTTTTTGTTGCGTTTTTTGTGTTGCTGCATTTTGACGGGCTTGTTCAGCTTGTTGTCTTTGTTGTTCACGTTGTGCAGCTAATTCATTTTGTCTTGCTTGCTCTGCTGCTTGTTGATCAGCAATTTCTTGTTGACGTTGTTCCTCTTCTTCTTTTTCTTTTTTGCGTTTTTCTGCCTCTCGTTTTTTCTTTTCAGCACGATCTTTTTTCTCTTGCTCTTCTTTTTTCTGTTGTTGACTGTATCGTTCGCTGCTCTTCTTGTTATTATCTACAAAAGCAAAAGTCGCAAATGCTAAACCGAATAATAAGAAAAATACGATTACAGCACTTAGTATCTTAGCGGGTTTGCTCATTTTATTGTTAGACATGTGCTCTCCTCTTTCCAATCCCTTTTCTTTTTCTATAAGTTACTTGAGTTACTTATTTTGATATATTAACTCATACCCTTTTTTACAACATCTTCACTATTATATCTGAGCTGTATTCATTTATATATCATAACATTTTCCACTAGGGTATACATTATTTTGCTTAGGAAACATTTTATAATTTCAATATTTATTTGAATGGGTTAACAGAAGGCAATTGGTCAAAAACCAAGTAAGATGATTAATTGATATAAGATTGTTATAATATACTACATCAACAACCGTAAAAAGACATGATAAAGGACCTATACGTTGCTCGCATAGGTCCAATACTAAAGGGAGTCAAAATTTCACCTTCGCATGTATATTATGGGGTATACTATTTTTAATTAAGAGATGTTTAATTAATTTCGAAGGTACTTCTATTATAACTTAGCTATAAGTGATTTAAACAAGATTACATAGTTTAAATTGACATATTAATGACTAAACATTGAATAAATAATGAATGTTTAGAATGTCTATAATCTATTGGGTTTCGGTATCCAAAACGTTGTTTAATATTAATGAGGTGAATATAAAAATGAAAGAATTTCTTATTACAGGCGGTACAGGTTTAGTTGGCAGTCATTTAGTAGATGCAATACACAGTACAGATTCACATATTACTATTTTAACTCGTCAAGATCGTCAAAACTTAGATGATAAGATCACCTATGTTAACTGGAGTAAAGAAGGTTGGGAAGATAAAGTCCCAGATCATATTGATATTGTGATTAACTTAGCAGGTGCATCATTGAATAAAAGATGGACAGATGAATATAAACAAACTTTGATGTTAAGTCGTATTCAAGCCACACAATCACTTTATGAATTGTTTGAACATAAAGGTAAGTTCCCTGGAATTTTATTCAACGCAAGTGCAGTAGGTTATTATACACCAGATGTGCACCGCACTTACACAGAATTATCAAAATGCGATCCGCATGATTTCCTATCTGATATCACATATCAATGGGAACGTTTTGCGCGTAAATTCGAACAACATGATACGCGTGTCATTATCGGTCGTTTTGGTATGGTTCTTTCAGATGAAGGTGGCGCCTTACCAACCATGGAATTGCCTTACCGATTCTATCTCGGTGGTAAATTAGGCACTGGTTTCCAATGGTATTCATGGATTCACATTACAGATTTAACACGTGCGATTCTTTTCTTAATCAATCAAGATGATGCTTCAGGCGTCTTCAATATGACAACACCTATTGCTGAGCGTCAAAACTTATTCGGTTATGCTTTAGCACGTGCAATGCACAAACCACATGAATTATGGGTACCAAGTGCACTGTTACGCTTAGTCTTAGGACAAAGAGCAACGATTATCTTAGATACGCAAAAAGCAATTCCGAACCGCCTAGATGCTTATGGTTTCAAATTTGCATATCCTGACTTGAAATCAGCACTTGATAGTTTAGTTCATGAGTAAAAAGCTATATAATATATTTGTATTGTGAGCGCTTATTACTAAATGAAATCATAAAAAATTCGAGCGTTTATACAGATATAGCAAGTATAGTGAATGAAGGTGTATGAATGGATAAAAGCAGTCTTGTAACACGTATTTTAGTAATCATTGCTGGATTACTTTTAATATGTATCGGCAGTTTTTCAATGACGCGAGCTATCCCTTCTTTATATATTGCACTGTTTTACCTAATAGTTGGAATTATTATATTAGGGTGGACCGTCATTAACTTAATAAAACATTATAAAAGACAAAAATAAGAGTTCCGGAAACCCCCGGAACTCTTTTCATTTCTATATTTAATAACAACTTATTTTTCAGGTTGCATAACTTCGTCGATCAAGCCGTATTCTTTAGCTTCATCTGCAGTTAAGAAGTTATCACGATCAGTGTCTTTTTCAATTTGTTCAATTGATTGACCTGTACGTTCTGATAAGATTTTGTTTAATTTAGCACGTGTTTTTAAGATGTGTGTTGCTGCGATTTCGATTTCAGTCGCTTGACCTTGTGCACCGCCTAGTGGTTGGTGAATCATTACTTCAGCGTTAGGTAATGCGAAACGTTTACCTTTAGCACCTGCTGCAAGCAAGAATGAACCCATTGAAGCAGCCATACCGATGCAGATTGTTTGTACATCTGGTTTAATGTGTTGGATAGTATCATAAATTGCGAATCCAGCTGTTACACTACCACCTGGAGAGTTGATATATAGATAAATATCTTTCTCAGCATCTTGTGCTTGTAAGAATAACAATTGTGATACGATTGAGTTTGCTACGTTATCATCAATTGCTGAACCTAACATAATAATACGGTCTTTCAATAATCTTGAGTAAATGTCATAAGCACGTTCGCCGCGATTTGTTGTTTCAATTACTGTAGGAATTAAATTCATTCTATTTCCTCCTTGTACTTTTATGAATTATCCTTATTTTAACCTAAAAGTCAAAAATGGTCAAAAATAAAACTCACACCTTTATAATATCATCATATTGACCACTCTACACGAGACAGGTACACTAATAATTGCATGTTAATATTTACCCCTCGTAGTGTAATGGATAACACGTAAGATTCCGGTTCTTGAAATGGGGGTTCGATTCCCTCCGAGGGGGTAATTCATGTTTTTTTGAACCTTATCACTAAAGGGTTTTCTTGAAAAATAGGGAAAATTTAAGGAAATGTATATTGTCTTTTACTTTTCCCTACACTATCTCACTTAAATATGTTAATATACATATATACCCAAAAGGTATGATTAACAGTTTCTATGTTAATTTAACCAACGCTTTTTATATTTTTGATTCAACCACCAATAAAGGTGGTTTTTTTGTTATTTCGACATAGCAAAAGGTTATAGTTTATGATTTTTTCTTATAATCTATGATTCTTAATTCAAAAATAGCTTTCTCAGCATAAAAAAACCGCCATATAGGCGGTTAAATCACTTTAATATAAAGGATTTTACAATGAATAGAAAAAACATTTTCCCGGGACATGAATCGTCACTGTTCGCTAAGCTACTATTCCCTAAAGTCACTATACTATATTTTAACCATATATACAAGACCCCCCATTCACACGAGAGAATAAGGGGGAGTCAATATAGGGATGCATTTACAAACAAATGCGTGTGTTTTGCAGTGTAGATTTGGTCAATATCTACACAATAAATATATTACCACTTATAGTAGAGTTTAAACATAAAAAATACATAACTATTTAACCCATTTCTTCTGAAAAGTTCCTATAATCATTTAATACTATCTAATAATTTATATGTTTCGTTATACACTTTCGAATACATATTATACTCTTCTGTAATCCATGATATATTATTTTCTTTACCAGTAATAATATCAGCCAGATTATAGTAAAACAATCTTACATGCACAACGTAGTCCTCTATAAACCTATGAAATTGATCATCTGTTATACATAAACCTTCAATGACATCAATGGTTGAGTATAATTCTGCTAATTTTAAAGTATCTGATCTACTATATTCTAGTTCTTCAGGTTCCATAATTATATTATACAATTTACCTATAATATAATCGACTTTTTTCACTTTATTTTTTAAATACTTACAATAGTCTATATTTATAGTCATAATTACCTCCTCATTTTAAATTACACTAATAATTGTGAGGCGTTTCTTTCCTCAATGCAACACAGACACTCTCTCAGCACACTATTTATATGCTTTAGCGTATATAGTTAGCGTCCTATTCAAGCCGTTATCATTTTGCACAGATTCAATATCAAAATCTAAGTCATTCCATTTAATACGTTGTTGTGCTGTAATGCCTTCTCTATATCTAATAATGAACCTCACAGGTATCTCTGATACAGTTAAGCCTGAACCCAAATACTCATTACCACGTATTGTTTTTATGTCTGCCCAAGGTTCTGCAATTACTTTTTCTTTATAATTGTTAGGCATTGGTCCACTACTAACCCTTTCAACTATCTTGATTTTATTATTAAAATGATATGCCATTGTTAACCTCCTTAAACGTGCACATGTGCACTATTTTTTCCATAAATGTGGAAAACTAAAGTGTTCGACATCGAACGTTAGAGTTTCAAGCGAGCGCTCGCTTACATCGCTCTCAAGAACTGTTCATAGTTATCAAACAAACCCACATATGCATCTAATAAAGACGCTGTGCCATCAATACGACGTTTAGGTGATTGATTCTTAACAGGTACAATGTTACCGTTTCTATCGGTCTCTATGCCTGTATTGGTCAAACACCACTTTAATATAGGATGGTTATTATAATTCACTTTATGCTTCTTTAGATCAGCACCTAAATTCTGCATAGGCAAACTTAAGGTTCTAGCACCTTGTGGCGTACGCACCATTTTAAAGCCGTGTCCTTCCATCTCATCCACCCAATACCGTGCTGAATAGTTATCATAATAAATCCACAGTGGCGTTATTTCATAATCCTCAATCATTTCAACAAACCACTCTGTAATGTCGCTGTAATTAATCGTATTACCACGACACAGACGCAATAAGCCTTGTTCATGCCATTTGTCATAAGGTATCTTGTCATTGTCCACACGTTCCCTCAGATTGTCCTCAGGCAACCAATACATCTGATAGACATAGCGCATTTCAGTTTCTGGATCTACAAATAACAATGTGGCACAACTAAGGTCAGTGGTAATTGAAAGGTCAGCTCCGCCTATTGCATACCAATCAGCAAAATCTTTAATATCGAATGTAGCTGTATTGTTAATCTGTTCAAAGGTCAACCATGCATTATGGCTAGTTTCACGTACGTTGAAATCTTTGGTGAGTATGCCTGTAAGATTGTTTGCGTCGTTCTCTGCACGTGCTACTTTACGCTCTAAATCTTCAACACGCTTCGATATATTTAGTGAAGGATTAGCTTTTTGCCAACATTCAGGATTTTTATATTCTTTCTTTTCATCCAATTCATACATAATTGGTAAAAAGTTATCATCTTTAAAATTACCATCTACTACATTACACGCATACTCATATAAATCATCAAAGATAGTTCCCCGATGAGTACCTGCTGTGGTAATCATGATAAGTAATGGCTGTGTACGTGCAGATTGTGATTGTTTCATCACTTCATAAAGGTTTCTATCTTGTATAGAATGTAATTCATCAATCACGACCAAATGCGCATTCAAACCATCTAATGAGTTTGAGTTCTTGCCCAGTGACTGCATTTTAGAGAAGTTGTGACTGAAATATAAATCACTCTTGCGTTTTCTGATGTTACGGCTCAAATCAGGGCTTTGCTTAATCATCTCATGTGCTTGGTCAAATAAGATATTCGCTTGGTCTCGTTTAGAGGCCACAGAATAAACTTCTGCTCCGCTTTCTCCGTCTGCTATCATCATGTATAGTGCTATTGCACTAAGCATTGTTGTTTTACCATTCTTACGCGCTACATAGAAGAATGACTCAGTATAACGGCGTTTACCTGTCTCTTTATCTACAAAGCCGAATAGTGCTGAAATATAGGCTTTTTGAAACAAGTCTAGTATTAATGGTTTACCTGCAAGTTCACCCTTTGAATGCCTGCAAAACGTTTCTATGAACTTGATAGGACGTTCTGCTTTAGCATGATCATAAATATATTGAGGGTGGTTGTACATATCATCAATGAGTTTTTCATATTGTTTTGTGATGCGTTTAGATGCCACAATATCCCCGCTTTTGATTTGACGGTAATATTCTTCAATATAATTAAGCATTGTTTACAAAATCCATAAACTCATTGGATTCTTCTACGTTATCAGGTAATAACGTCAGCAGCTGCTTATATGTGGCGTTGTATTTAGTCACAGTGGTATTGTATGCCTTCATTGCGGGGTTTTCTTTAAGATACGACTGTTCACCTTGTGTAAAGATATATGTTGCGCCATGCTCACGTACAGTATGCTTTAATTCTTCCATTGTAGCTTTCATAAAAGTTAACTCTTCTAACAAATCATAAGCGATATGTTTATTATTAACATTATTTTCATCTATATACTTTTTAAGTTTTTCTAAATTAATCGATTTCATATTTAATTACTCCTAACTTTATTTTTAGCCACCCCTAAACTTTGGAAAGTCGGGTGGAGGATAAGTTAACTCCCAGCACCGTTTCCCAAGCGTTCCTTTCATATCAAGGTTATAGGGGGTATCCTATTTTTATTTTATTTAATTTTTATAATGTTTCCTTTTTCATCAAATTGTAATCCTTCACCAATTGCGATACTTCCAAAATGTTCCTGATTATGACACGTTTGACACAATGCTTCCAAATGGTCGTGATTAAGTGATACATATGGATTCTTATAATTCTCAGCATTCAGATATACTTTATGATGGCAAATACTCGCTAGCGCCCCACATCTTTCACAAATATAATTTTGCTTAGCCATATAACTGTTTTTACACTTAATCCATTTAGCAGACTTATAAAAGGACTGCGGAATACTTCTAGCCATCAAAATCACGTCCTAATGCTGTTAAAGATACTAACAAACTATCAATCGTACGCTTCAATCGTTCACTATCTTGTGTCTGTGGATCAAACCATAGTTGTAATATGAACTTAGCTGTTGTCTGTGCTAATGGTTGTACTGATTCATCTAACCAATCACGCCCAGTTGTTAGGTACAAGTAGTTAGGTATCGCCTCGACTAATGGAATGATAATCTCATCGTTAAAGTCTCCATCCACTCTTAAAGTATTGCGCGCATCTTCAATAGATATAATCATTGTGAACACTCCTTTATGAATAAAGGACACCAGCTAATCACTGATGCCCTAACTGGTTTATAATATTATGCTGATGCTGATGATGTTGTAGATGAACCCGATAACTTCACAAATGCTTCATCAACTAATACACGTGTATCTGCAACTGCCATAGCACGATAATCAATCAGACCAGAACGGAATGATGACTCACGTGAACTTTCAAGCATAATACCTTGTGGCAAGTTATAACCGATATAATTAAAGTCACCTAATAGAATTGTACCGTCTTCGATATTGTCATCAATGATAACGGGTTTACCAAAGATATATCCGACATTCTCACGTTGTGCATCTTGGATAAAGATAGGTCTTTGGTTAGCATCCATCACACCGTATACTTGGTTATACAATGTTGCATTACTCATTGCGAACTTAGCATTTTGTGCATAACCACGTGCAAGCATTCCTAGCGCTTGTGTGAAGTCTGTGTACTTGCCTGTTAGTGTTAAGCTGTTTGACTTATCCCATGTGATACCTGTTAAGATACCTTGACCTTGGTTTTTACCTGTACCATTGATAAGTGCATATTCAATTGCTTCAACAACACAGTTAGTCAATTCTTCAACAAGATATGATTCGAAAGCTGAGATTGACATTGTTTTTGCTTTAACTGAAATGCTGAAGATTTTAATAATCTCATTCGCTTCAAATGACACGGCTGTTGTAACTGCTTTGTCTGCTTCAACATATGCGCCTTCTGTATGCCATTCTGCACGTTCTTGTGGTGTACTAATTGGGATACGGATTTTAGTAGGCATATTGAATGAACGTACATTAGCTAGTAATCCACCTTGTGTTCTAGCACGACGAATGACTTCATTCAATGTTTGTTCAGGAATCACCGCACTCGCATTTGATGAAGATGTAAACTCATCTGCGCGATGTTCAGTTTTTTGTAAATCCATTGCATGATTGAATGTACGTTGTTCCACGTTAGATAATTCTTGTCCTAACATTGTTTTGAAAAATGCTGATCTATATTCATCTGAACCAAAGATATTTTCTTTTGGTACATCTTGAGTTTTAAATTGTTGTCCTGTAATTGGATTATATGAACGTTGTTCCACTTGTTCCTGCTCCTTTTCTTTGATATTTTCTTTCGCTTGGTTTAATCCTTCAATCTCGATATTTAACTTAGTCACATCTGCTTCAGGGTCATTTTCGATTGTGCCTCTGATTTCCCCAGCGCGTGTTTCAATATCTTCAAGCGATGCATTGCGATAATGGTTAAATGCTTCTTGTACTGTATTGAACATATTATTTTAACTCCTTCATAAATAGTTTATTTAAATTGATTTTCGCTTTATTAATTTGCTGTTGTCTCATTTCTGCTTCCTGCATTTGACTTCTGGCTTCAACAGATGTTTCTGAATAAGCAGGGAAATTTACCACAGAAAACTCTAATACTTTATCTATCTTTGTAATTGTACGTGTGCGTGTTTCTACATCGTATCGACTGCCGTCTGATACTGTGAAACCAAATGATACGCCTGACATATCTCCACGTTTGATAGCTTCATAGACTGAACGGGCTTCTTCGGTATTTGCCAATACTGCCCTGAAATGCATGCCTGCATCATCTCGCCATATTTTCATCGTCTTAGGAGATTTGGCTAATGGTAAACGGTTATGATCATGTGACACTAATAAACGTGTGTCATTGAATTTTAAACCGTCCAGCGCATTACGTTTGATGACTTCAGTATATGAGCCTGTCGGTGTATTAATCAGTGCAGGTTTATCAAAGACGATTGCTGTACCTTCAAGTACCATTTCATCGTCTCGAGTTTCTGCTTGTATTTCTGCACTTCTAATCTCTTTCATCAGGTGTCGCCTCCTTATCTCCGATTTGATATTGTTTTGCTAATTGTTTTTCTATATAGTTCAAGGATTGTATGCGTGAATCGCCGTCATCGCCTTCAACATGAGACAGATTCATTAAGTCCCTTGCTTCATTGATTGTTAATAATCCTAGTGGCAACAACTCTTTAATCACAGTAGCTTTTGATTTCGTACTCGCATACTGCAGACGTGACGCTTCAAAAATAATACGGTTGCTGAATGCCTGTTCACGTTCGGTAAATACCTTATCTGTCAATTCTGAGGATAACTGTATGGCGAATGGTTCAATGATAGATTCATAGAATGATTGCCATTGGTCTTCACTATAGTTACCTGTGATTATAGCTTCATTAATGCCTAGATAGTCATATATCTTTTGTTTGACGGCTTGAATTTGTGGCGTTTCAATATCTGCCTCATTTAAACTCAATGGGACATAATCCAAAGTAGCATCTAAAGGAATGACACCGCCGTTATTATCCATCGTCATATAATTGTTCATGAACTCGTCTTTGGCTTCTTTCAGCTTTTTAGGTGCTAATGTCTGATTGTATTTCAACAAGCCTCTGATTTGTGCTGAGTTTTTAATGCTATTGCTGAGTCCTTCTTGTTGTGTATAAGCAAGATCTAATGTATTCATAATTGCGTCATTCGTATCACCTAATAACTCATTTGAATTAAAGTGACGACGCAGCACCGCAATTTCTGAATGATGAAAATGTACAATATCACCACTGTTAAATAGGAATTTCAAATACATTTCACCTGAACCATCAACCACATATTCAACACTTGAAGCTGATAAAGGATATAGTCCGCTGAGATTACCTTTTGAGTCTTTCTGAATTAAGATAAATGCATTGTTATACAAATAGTAATGTGTGGCCACTTTATATAAAAAGTCATATCCGCTCATATAAGGATTAGGGCGATGTCTTAATATACGGTTGATTTTTGAATAGTTATCGTCACGCATACCATTCGCCACATGCTTACCAGATAACTTGGCAATGTGTCTTGCGATTGTATCAACTGCACTGCGGTATATGTCATTACTCCATGCATCACCGTTGAAGCTGCCTAGTGTGCGGAAGTTGCCCGTTAACATTTCATATTGTTTTGTCGCTTGTTGTTCTAATTGTTTGATTCCAAGTATCTTATCTAACCACTTCGGCACTTTTTCACCTGCTTTCTATTAACAAGAACATTTGTTCCGTTTTAGTACATACGTTCGATTTATTTATCTAAATTATACCACACTAGGGTATATAACGCTAGTTGTGGCAAGGGTTTGAATGTTTTCCTTCTAATTCTTTGATACTTTTTTCACTTGCATTAAAATGCCAATTAAGACGCGTTTCATCTTTAACCTTGAATCCTGCTTTCATCATTGCACCTTTGAATTGACCGTTTGTAATATAACTACCTTCAAAAGTTCCTGATAATGCTTCACTATATATACGTTCAAATACATGTTTTAAACCATACGAGGAACGCCTAACATTGAACGTTTTATTTTTATTGATCGAGTAACAAAACTCAAGTAGTGCGTTTTTCTTTACCTCATTCAATTCTTCAAAGTGTTCTGGTTTATTAATATCAGTCATTTAAATTCTCCATTCTATATTTATTGTGTGTGGGGAGTGTAAGAATAAAAGTTGCTACATTTCGAAAATGTTGCTACATAAACCCAATAACTGTTGTTATTTAGGCAACCAATAACTTTTTCAAGTCTTTGAAAAGTTGCTACTTTACTTGCTACAGATTTACATAAGTGGCTACAAGTTATATATTTATATATAAACTTGCTACATATTTTGTAAAAGTGACTACATGACATTAAGAAGTTGCTACCATTAAAACCCTTGACTCATAAGGAATGTATTGATTATGTAGCAACTTTTGTAGTATGTAGCAACTTTTTCTTCTACTCTCCATACACAGATTTTATTTTCTTATACAAATTGCTTCCTTTTTGCGGATTAATAATATTACTAGAATCATTGTACTTATCATCGATATCATGTGGAGCGACATCATACAGTACCTTACTATTTTTATGATAAAACCTTATAGGATACCCTTTATATGGCGAACGTGCCATCTCTACTGTGTACCCTAATCTGATTAATTCTTTAGTAAAGCTATGAACCTTCATCACTTCGTATCCATATCGTTTTGCCCATTGGCGATAGATTTCATATGCTACTTCTCTCGCTCTGCCATCTACGGGATGAATGGGTCTTTCGCCTTCCATATCCAAAAAGTGACGCACGGGTTCATTTTCATATTTGTAACTCTGAATTAATTCATCGCTCTCATCTACTTTCGTAAAGTCACCTGTTTCTAACAATTCTGGCAAATGTTCCAAACACTTGTTCAATAAAGCGGACATCACATCAGGATTATTTAACTTCTTATTAAGTCCTAATTCTTTAGGGTAGTAGCCTTCACCAAATGTACGATTCATTGGCACGATCACCATTCTTCGATAAAAACCATCTGTTTTATCGCTTGCTGGTGGTATATTATTACCAGCAAAAAGAAGCTTGTTATGTGGTGTGAAATCAAAATCTTGTTTTCCTTTAGGATTCACATTGATACGGTTACCTGTGGCAATTGATTTATAATTTCCAGTATCCTTGATGTACGTGTTATCCATGTCATCATCAATATTAACCATCTTGCTCATTAGTCGTGCTGGTTTAAATTCGTGGCTCAAATCTTTAAATTTAAGAGATGTCGTGTTCCTTTTACCAATAAAGTCTTGAATTAATTGAAGTATCGTTGATTTACCGTTACTTCCATTTTTTGTTTTAACACCCGCACTATAAAAGAAAATAGTTTTACCAATAAAGTTTTCTTTATACAAACAATACGCTATAATTTGATATATAAGTTGCTCGATTTGAGCATCTTCATTTGATATGCTCGTTATAAAACTTTCTAATTTTTCACTTCTTTTATTTTGGTCAAAAGTCACATCCATTTTCGACGTCGAAATATGTTCAGACGAATGTTTATAAAGTTGATGTGTCTTTAGATCCAAAACACCATTATTAAGCACTAATTTATGTGGTTCTAATTCTTCTTCTTTAAACTTAATTGACATCGCTTTTATTTTATAAAACACTTCACGATTTTGATGTTCTTTAATATTTGGCATCTCCAAATAAGTCAATTGCCTCATAGTTTCCTCGTCTAAATGCTGGTAAAACTCACCATTAAAAAAATGAATGTTTTCATCAATCATAATCATATTGTATTTTCTAGCCAACATCTCACTGAACTTCGTATGATTAAATTTGTCATCATATTCAATATCTTCGTTGTACTTCTCTATTAAATGATCATCAATATTACTAACTTTATTCATTGTTCCCCCCCTTTTTCATTCAAATGTCTTCTTAAAATTGAATTAAATGTTTTAGCAATCTCTTTTTCATGCATAGGTGGACTACAATTTTTTCCCCACGCTAACGCCAAACCATAAACTAGGTGACCATCAACATGTCTACGTAAAAGGTGACCTATAATAGAAGCTAACGCCTGATTTCTACTGCCTTCTAACACTCCAAACGCAATATCACGCCAATATGCGCTGTCACGTTTAGCTTTATATGAGACGGTAATAGGCTTATCCTCTTGTTTAATTTCGTTGGCCCAATCTTCTATAGTAGGACATTCCAATATTGGAGCGTCATTACATCTATACATAAACGCACGGTTTTTATCTTTTATAACGGGTAATGCCATTGCCCTACTAGGTTGGTATGAACCTTCATCTACTTTATGACCAATTTTAGAAGCTATTACCTTTGTATACTTGCGGTACTCTTCGCCATTAATACGTTTATTTAAAGGGATAAACAAGCGTAATCTAGGGGCTTCTGTGTGGTGGTTATAACTTGTATGCCAAAAGTAAGCAAATGCTCCTAAATGTGCTTTAAACGCTTCATTCAATGCCTTTAAATCAGAAATATCATCATAATCTAATACCAATACATCTCGATAGATCACATTATTATCTGCACGGTACTTTTTACCTTTATCACTATCCGCAAGGTCGCCATAAACGGCAACCCCACGACTATATTTATTATTATTAATTTGTGGTATAGCTAATCTATTAACAAGCTCACTCCACTTAGGTTGTGAGAACTGTTTAAATGAACCAGCGTCTAAACTGTCATACCACACCACGCTTACTTGAGTTTCATATTCCAATTTAATTTTATTGATTTTTTTAACTGCCATGTAATTCCTCCTATTTTATGGATTAACCTTTAAAAACAGATGAGGAAGTGGTATAATAAAAACAGAGTTTATACTAGCCTCATTCTATTTTTAAATTAATTAATCCATCGTTTTTACGCGTCTCTTTAGGTTTGGTCACCACTAGGAGACGCTTTTTCTAATTCATGGAACTTTTGAATGACCTCATCGAACTGCTCAATATATGTGTACATTAAGTCAAATAATTGTTCACAGTGAATACGCTGTTCATCATAACGGCGCCCATGATTCTTTACATCTTCCATATTATTCAGTTGATTATACGGAAACGCTTCTGAAATAAACCAACCATGCGTACTTTTTAAATCCTCGAACTTTTCTTTAATCACTTCAATATCACAAATTAAGTCGATAATTCTTACATTCATTTAAATGTCCTCCACTTCGATATTTCCAACGATATAATCTAATGCCCATTCTAAAATCCCAATCACATATCCTTCACGATCTGTTGTGTGTTCATGCTCTCCTGCACTGTCTTTGACGGTATAGTAGTAAGTTTCCTCATCTCCGTTCATAACGTCGCTTAATGTCATAGTCACTTCATCAATGATTGGAAATGCCTCATCTTCAAAATCTAGCTCTGCAAGAATGTTAAACAACTCTTTATGGACTAACTTTAAAATGTGTTCGTAAAACGCTGTATCACTATATTTATGATTAGTAATTGAATGAAATCTGTCTTTCGCTGATAAGAAAACACCTTTATCCTTCTCATATAAAACTTCCTCTAATACTTTAATTACTTTTGACAAATAATATCTTTGCTTAATTCTCACTTTAATTACCTACCTTTTTCTTATTTTTAAGTTCTAAAATTCTGCTAATATCAAGCTCCATGCACGCAATATAAGTATCTTCGCTGACTTCTGGAAAATGCTCTTTAAAAACGTCTGGTGCGATGTTGAGTAATAGATTGTGGTCAGTATCCTTGATGTTGTACCAACCTACAACTGACTTAGTAATAATCACTTGTTGTTTCATGTCAGTTACCTGCTTTCTAAAATATTCGATTGTGATTTTCTTCGATGTATTGCTTCATATACTTAGCAACAAAAGACCAATGGTCATTTTTATGTGCTGGTGCATGCGTGAATTCTGCAATTTTCGATTGGTGCTTTGGGTTCAACAATAACTTTTTTAATAATGTATTTCTGCTTTTGTTCGTATGCGCCATTAGATCGTACATCGTCCACAGTGTCTTATGTTCAAGTAGTGTTGTTGTGTAGTCTTTTTCTTGTAGCATTGGTTACACCTCCTTTAATTCATCAATTCCTAGAAATTCATTTGGTGTTACTTTTAAAAATTTACATAGTTTCATAATTGTAGGTAGACTTGGTTTTTTCGTTTTTTCATGATAAAGACCATATAAAGTTGTTTTAGCAATACCTGTTCTCTCAAATACATCAGCTATAGTTAACTTTTTAACAGCAAGTATTACTCTGAAATTATTATTCATTTATCCCACCCCCCTTTTTTATTGTTCATGTATAAATTTTAGTTTAATCAATTATATATATTAGACTACACTAAATATTTACAGATGTCAAATAACGCTTTCATATTAGTATCTACTGTAACTATTTAGTGTTATATAGTAAAATATAAATCAATTAGGAGGTCTTGCTATATGATAAAAAGTAGATTATCAATATTAATGGCTGAAAGAGGTTTGAAAATAGCGGATTTATACGAAGATACTGGTATTTCAAAAACAACACTAATGGCTATTTCTGAAAATAC
Source organism: Staphylococcus sp. CWZ226 (assembly GCF_018986355.1). Lineage (NCBI taxonomy): Bacteria > Bacillati > Bacillota > Bacilli > Caryophanales > Staphylococcaceae > Staphylococcus > Staphylococcus sp. CWZ226. The sequence goes on from NZ_JAHMSB010000004.1 coordinate 121,442, forward strand.
TGGCAAAGGAGTTCAATATGATACTATAGACAAGCTATGTATTTATCTAGGTGTCACACCATGTGAATTTTTTGATTATGCTCCTTTTCAAATTAATATAAGTCAAACAATTAACTCCTCAGATGAAATTGGCGTTAACGTCAAGACAAATTCATCTGAGAGAACATATTATTTAACTTTCAAAATAGAATCAGATTCTTCGGATGAAATTTTTATTGAAGACAAGAACATAACACACTTCATTACAATAGATATATCAGAAAAGAACTATAGTGAAGAGTTATTTGATATTCTAGATAAGGTTTCAATATCATTTATTACAGAAATCAAAAGAAATTTAATCGATACAATTACTCTTATTTTAAAATCACAAGAAATTAGCGAGCGTTATAACCTTAGAAAAGGTAATATGATTCTTATATCTATTTTTAAAGATACAGAGTACGAAGTAATGAAAAGAGTTTCTTTATAAATATCTAAATATTAAGCAAGGTGATTAAATGGCTTCATTCGAAAAACAAAAGAATGGTAAAACATGGCGCTACATCATTTCATACAAAGATGATGAAGGTAAATATAAGAAATATCAAAAAGGCGGATTCCGTACGAAACAAGAAGCAAAGGTACATGCTACTGATATGGAATATAACTTAAAGCGCGGATACAATATCAATAATGATGTGATCTTTGCAGACTATTTTAAACAATGGTATGAAGTAACAAAGAAACCGCATGTGTCCGCTAAAACATTAACGCGCTATGAAGCGATGCATACACATATAAGGAAATTTTTCAAAAATACTTTATTAAAAAATATTACACCTACAGATTACCAGCAGTTCATAAATCATTATGGCAGCAATCACAATATAGATGGAGTGAGAAAGTTAAATAGCTCTATTCGTAATTGTTTCCACCAAGCGATCCACGAAGGTTTGGTATTGCGTAATCCCACATTCAAAGCACAATTAAGCGGGTCTAATCCAAGTAAAAGTGAAGAGTTAAAATATATAAGCTATACTGAATACAAAAAGTTGAAACATCATCTAGAACAAAAAGACACTGTTTCATCATTAGTTTTGCTTATGCAGCTTGTAACAGGTGCTAGATTCTCAGAAGTAGTAAATATGAAACGTGAAGATTTTTATGTAGGAGATAATAAAGTACACTTACCAGGTACAAAAACTACGACATCAGATCGTATTGTTAGCATTGATACGAAAACTTTAAACAAGGTCAGAAAATTTATTAAAGAAAGTCCATCAGACATTAACGGTTATGTATTTACAGTAAATGGTTCTATTATTACCAATGCATCTGTTAATAAAGCATTAAATAGTGCATGCAAGAAATTAGGTATCAAAAGTATTACCACACATGCATTACGACATACGCACGCTTCTGTGTTAATCCATAATGGATACAGTGTTCAATATATATCAAAACGATTAGGCCATTCTTCTACATTAGTCACACAGTCGGTGTACCTGCACTTATTAGAAGAGACATACCAGCGTGAAGAAGAGAATTTGATAGAGTTTATGGATAGATTATAATAAGGAAAAATTAGGGAAAATGATTTGATATTCTGTATAAACGAATGATAACGATATAACTAAAAACCTTGTTATAAAGGTATTTTGATAATGAGAGAAACTGAATAATATCCCATATTCTCCCTCCGAGGGGGTTATGTAGTTAATATTAATTAACTTGAAACCTTTGAAACGTTGATGTATCAGCGTTTCTTTTATTTTGCTATTTAAGTCATCGGACAGTTGTTAAAAAATCAAAATAGCTTTTAATAAAAAACACCGCTAATAGCGGCGTAAGTTAAAATATTCAAATAATTATTTTTATGTATATAATTTGAAACAATTAACACATAGTATTACTTAAGTTGTTCAATAGCTTTTAGTAAATTGGCTACTGACTTAGCTGTAAATTTATATTCAGTTGTAAAACTTTTAGTAGCCATATAACTCACTTCTTTCATAATAAAGTTTAATCAAATCCATGAAATACAAAAGCCTGTTCTTATGATTAGTTTTTTAAATTCAACATTAACTTTTCAACAATACCATTGGTTGCTTGTACAAGCACATTTATATTGCAAGAACTACATCATTTTTGAAATTAAATTCAACTTCCTAATATGAACCTCAAAAGAAATGAAGTCTCTTAAAAGCAAAGTAGTAATCCATTACACTAATAATAAACTAGGCTCACTTCTTCTTCAATATATAGGTTTTACACTCCAACTCCAATTTATTAATCATGCAATAAATTATCAATTCTACAATTTTTTAGTTACTCTTTTCCCTTTAACACGATATTTCCAATTAATTTCTTTCATTTCATCTAAAATATCTGAATATATGCTTTTTTAATATTTAGAAATGTGTTAAAGTTTATTTGTTTGAAAGAAATTCATCTACATAAATTGTCAGAAATTTTTGTAAATAGAGAGAAGTTTTCAACACCAGGAGGTTATTATGAAAAAAGTAATTCTAATATCAGGTTTAATGCTCTTCTCGTTATTCTTCGGAGCAGGCAACTTGATCTTTCCACCTATGCTCGGATATACCGCGCAAAGCAATATGTGGACAGGTATGACAGGTTTTGCGATTACAGGTATTTTATTACCTTACATCACAGTTATTGTCATTGCCTATTATGATGGTGGCGTGGAGTTTATCGGGGACCGCGTCCATCCTAAATTCGGGTTTATTTTTGCAGTTTGTATTTATTTATCTATCGGGGCACTATACGGGATTCCACGTGCTGCGAACGTGGCTTATGAAATCGGCGCAAAATCAATTCTGCCTATTCACAACACATGGACATTGGTAGGTTTCTCCCTTGTATTCTTTATTGTTGTAGGGTTAATCGCTTTATACCCAACAAAAATTGTCGATAACTTAGGGAAAATCTTAACACCTGCCCTATTATTGATTATTGGTGCTTTATGTATCGCAGCGATTATTAATCCTGAAGGAAAAGTCGGACAACCACATGATAAATATGCGGAAACACCTTTCATTTCAGGAATCTTAGAAGGTTACTACACAATGGACTTAGTAGCAGCTTTAGCCTTCTCAGTCGTTATCGTACAAAGCTTTAAACTCGCAGGTATTTCAGACAGCAAAAAGATAGTGAGAAACGTTATCTTATCAGGTCTGATTTCAGCGTTATTATTAACAGTGATTTACTTCTCATTAGCATACTTAGGTATCACGACAAGCAAACCAGGCTTTGATAATGGCGCAAGCATTCTAACATATAATTCAGTACGATTATTCGGATCATTCGGTAATATTTTATTCGGTATGATTGTAATTTTAGCTTGTTTAACAACTTGTATCGGCTTGGTGAACGCAAGTTCTGCATTCGGATTGAAGAAGTTCCCACAAATTTCATACAAGACTTATGTACTGTCATTCTCAGTAGTCGGATTCTTAATTTCAATCTTAGGGCTCAACATGATTTTACAAATCGCAGTTCCATTACTGACATTTATTTATCCGATTTCTATTGTGTTGGTACTGATTTCATTTGTCGCAATTGCGATTCCGACAAAATTAAAAATCGCTTATATTTTACCGACGATTTCAACATTAATTATTTCAGTACTTGAAATCTTCAACACATTTAAACTGATCAAACCACTAAATGCAGTCTATCAATTCTTGCCATTATCTGATTTAGGATTGGCTTGGTTACTACCATTTATTATCTTAACTGCAATTGGTATTGCGATAGACTTTATGCGCAATAAGAAACATACACAACAACCCGCAACATCTTAATATTGATTGAAATGCCTTTCTCATTTTACGAGAAAGGTATTTTTATTTGACCAAAGCTTATTGTCACAATATTTCAATAATATTTCTATCTATTTCATTATAATTTGTTTGTGTTAAAATGAATCATGCATTTTTAATTTGAAACAAGCATTGTTTCAATCTTCACACTTCCACAACATATATGCGATACACTTATATTAAGGTTCATCAATATAATCTTTATTAAATAATTCATCATAGAAAGGGAGGATATATTTGAAACAACCGTCGCTCAATTATAATTTAATTACGACTGTATTCTTTATTTCAGGTATTGCGGTTATGTGCAGTCTTTACTCTGCCATTCCTTTAATGCCGATTATGGGGAAAGAATTACATTTAAGCGAAGGTGCCACAACATTAATCGGTGTGGTATTCTCAGTTTCTTATTCAGTCAGCTGTATGTTTTATGGAATCATTGCCGACAAGTTTGGTAAGAAGAAGGTCATATTAATCGGCTTGGCTATGCTCACACTTACAACTTTTGCGATCGGCTTTATTCATAACTTTGCGCTATTACTGTTTGTACGTGTTTTACAAGGGATAGCTACCGCAAGCTTCTCACCTGTGTCATTAACATATGTGACAGAAGTGTTCCCTATTCATAAACGTGTTACCGCAATCAGTTTTATTAGTACCAGCTTCATGTTATCTGGTGTTATCGGTCAAAACTTAAGTGATATTATCGCCGCACATATGAGTTGGCGTATCGTTTACTTCGTATTGACTGTTGTTTACTTATTGCTGATTGTTTGGATTTACCGAGCTATTCCGAAAAGTCCTTATCATATGCCTGATACAAAATTCTCAGTGTTCTTTAAAAACATGAGACATATTTTTGATAATAAAGGCATTGTATTATGTTTCTTTGTTTCATTAACTATCTTAACGTCATTTGTTTCTATGTATGCTCTGCTAAATGAATATTTGACATCTGACCCAATCAACGCTGATTTAACGACAATATCATCAGTGAAGCTATTTGGTTTAATTGGTATGTTATTAGCGTTATCTGCAGGTCGCTTAAGTGATTTCATCGGTGTAAAACGTATTATTCTAATCTCATTAATCACTGCAGGTATCTCATTGATACTGATGGGCGTGACACACAATCTCATTATCATCACATTGTTCAGTGTTATCTTTATCGCAGGTATCTCTTTTGTGATTCCTTCTGTGATATCACAAATCGGTCTACTGACTACTAAAGATAAAGGCTTCTTCTTATCTATCAATACCTTTATGTTATTTATCGGTACAGCGATTGCACCTGTATTGTCTATGCAGTTGTTAAACAATATGCAGTCATTTAAAATGATGTTCATTGTATTATCAATCGTGAATTTCATCGGCTTTATTATAGCTTTAGGAATTCCGAAAAAATCAGTCGTAGATCAATAACGATAAAAAGCAGTCACTCATTTCAATTTTCAAATGAGTGACTGCTTTTCTTTATCACATTTCAATATGTTCACCGCTTCTAATCTTATCTGCTAACTCATTCAACTTACGTAAACGATGATTAACACCTGATTTCGAAATTGTGCCTGTAGAAACCATTTCTCCTAATTCTTTTAGAGAGACATCTTGATTTTCCACACGCAATTTCGCAATTTCTCTTAAACGGTCTGGTAAGTTTTCAATGCCGATTTCTTGATCAATCAACTGAATACTTTCAACTTGTTTCATCGCTGCACTAACTGTTTTGTTTAAATTAGCTGTTTCACAGTTTACTAAGCGATTTACTGAATTACGCATATCTCTGACAATACGCACATCTTCAAATTTCAACATCGCTTGATAACCTCCGATTAAACTCAAGAAATCAGAGATTTTCTCCGCTTCTTTCAAATAAACGATATTTCCTTTTTTACGTTCTAAATGTTTCGCATTCAATTCATATTCATTCATTAAAGCAGTTAAGCCTTCTGAATGACTTTCGTATAAAGAAAATATCTCTAAATGATAAGAAGATGTTTCTGGATTATTCACAGAACCGCCAGCTAAGAATGCACCGCGTAAATAACTTCGTCTCATTTCATCGTCACGAATCAAATCTAAATCAATAGCGTGTGTAAACACACCGTCTTTTAAGATACCAAGTTCATGTAAGATTTCACGAGACTTCATTTTCGTTCTGCAGATATAAATGTTGTTCTTCTTCAGCTTCATTTTCTTTCGAACAAGAATTTCAACTTCAATATTGAATACTTTCTTAATCAGAGAGTATATACGTCTGGCTGTTGTCGCATTTTCAGTTTGTACATTGATGACAAATTGCTGATTCGACAAACTGAGTGCACCATTCATCCGTATCAATGCGCTAAGTTCCGCTCGCGCATTTTTATCATCGACATCGATTCTTGTCAATTCATTTTTCATGTCTGATGCAAAGCTCATGCCGCGCCATTCCCTTCTTTAAAATTTTCTATTTTTCGGATTAAATTGGATTGTGCTTGTTAAATCAAGTGCCAATTCATAAATCATGCGTGCTAAGCGTGTTGTATTATGGCGCACACGATTTTTCGAAGAAACATGGACTAAATCTTGTGCAGTAATGGGTTCAATACCTGCCGCTTCAATCGATTCTTTATGATAAGTCACAGGTTCTGCCTGTTCTTTATGGTAATTTTCTAAAATGTCTTTACTGTACTGATGATTCTCACAACAAATCACATAGTCAATAAAATTTGTTTTCATGTGATTATGCATTGCTTGAATATGATCCATCACATCAAAATGATCTGTTTCGCCATGTTGCGTCATCACGTTTGAAACATAAACTTTAGGTGCCGCACTATCCACAATCGCTTCACCGATACCTGGCACACATAAATTGGAAATTACGCTCGTATACAATGAACCAGGGCCTAATACGATTAAGTCCGCATCTTCTAATGCCTCTACCGCTTCTTCCATCGGCTGCACATCTGCAGGCTCTATAAAGACACGTTTAATTGTTTTTTGACGCTTCGGTATATTAGACTCACCATACACGATTTCTCCATCTTCCATCTCCGCATTTAAACGAATACTAGAATTCGTTGAAGGAATCACGCGTCCTTTGATATTTAAAATTTTACTTAATTCTTTAACCGCATGACCAAAGTCATCCATAATATTTGTCAGTGCCGCAATCAATAGGTTTCCTACTGAATGACCTTCCACTTGATTCTCTTTGAAGCGGTACTGAAACAGCTCCTTTAAAGTCGGTTCTGTATCACTTAAGGCCGCAATAACGTTACGGATGTCCCCAGGAGCGGGAATGTCCATTTCACTTCTGATTTTACCTGTACTTCCCCCATCGTCTGCTACCGTCACAATTGCGGTAATATCGATAGGATAATCTTTTAAACCACGAGCCAATACAGATAAACCTGTACCGCCCCCGATTAATACGATTTTAAGCTTTTTCATTTCTCTCGCCACTTTCGATATGTGCATCTCTATGATGAACGTAAACATTATAGTCGTAACTATCATTCAAGTCTTCGGCTAATCGTTTCGCTAAAGCAACAGAACGATGCTGTCCGCCTGTACATCCGATCGCAATCACTAATTGTGTCTTGCCTTCTTTTTTATAGCCCGGAATCATAAATTTCAATAAGTCTAATAACTTATCATAAAAGATGGCTGTTTCTTGCCATTTCATGACATATTGATATACAGCGTCATCATTACCGGTTAAAGGACGTAACTCTTTTACATAAAACGGATTCGGTAAGAATCTCACATCAAAGACTAAATCTGCATCTTGTTGGATGCCATGTTTGAAGCCAAAGCTCGTTACACTAATACTAAATGTTTCGATATCATCTCTATTAAACAATTTGTTTATTTTTGCACGTAATTCTTTTGGATTTAAGTCTGTTGTATCTATGACAAAGTTCGCAAAACTACGGATTTCAGATAATGATTGACGTTCTTCTCTAATAGAATTAATCAATGAATTTTGACCGTTATCACTTAATGGGTGTGCACGGCGTGTTTCTTTATATCTTGAAATTAATTTTGCTTCACTTGCCTCGACAAACATCACGTCTACTATAATGCGATTCTTGCTGCGTAAAAAATCTACTTCTTTTACTAAGGATTTGAAAAATTCGCGACCGCGTAAATCAATCGCAATTGCTACTTTTTGTAAAGATGGTGTGCCTTGCTCCATCAACTCCACAAATTTCGGCAGTAAAATCGGTGGTAAATTGTCTACACAAAAGTACCCTAAATCTTCTAAACTCTGTAAAACTACAGACTTCCCAGCCCCCGACATACCAGTAACCACTAATAATTCACTCTTATTTACGACTTCATTTTCTTCATGTTGCATAACGACACCATCCTGTAATTAATTCGCTCATAATATCCTTATCTTTATCATAGTATCATATTACATTCTAACTTGAACATGATTACTATGGAATATGTAAAAAGGTTTGAATAGATGCATGGTTTAAACCGCTTCATGCACTACTCAAACCTTCTTCGTTTTTTATTATGCTTCTTCTGCTTCTAGTTTATCTTTCAATTCTTCGATATAGCCTTGCGCATTTTGAGCTGCGATACTACCGTCTCCAGTAGCTGTAACGATTTGTCGTAAACCTTTTTCACGCACATCGCCTGCTGCGAAGATACCAGGAACTTTTGTTTCCATTTCTTCGTTTGTTACGATGTAACCTGCTTCGTTTGTGATACCTAAATCAACAATCGGTGCAGTTAAAGGTTTCATACCGATATAAACGAATACACCATCAGCGTCTAATGTTTCTTCTTTACCATCTACTGTAGATTGTAAAGTAACTGAGCCGACTTTACCGTCTTTTTCATTAATAGATGCTAATGTGTGATTCCAGATAAAGTGCATTTTTTCGTTTTTGAATGCACGATCTTGCAAGATTTTTTGTGCACGTAATTTATCTCTACGGTGAACGACAGTAACACTGTCCGCAAATTTAGTTAAGAAGTTACCTTCTTCTACTGCAGAGTCTCCACCGCCGATAACGTATAAGTTTTTGCCTTTGAAGAATGCACCGTCACATACTGCACAGTAACTTACACCGCGGCCGCCAAGTTCTTCTTCACCTGGCACACCGATTTTTTTGTATTCTGCACCTGTTGCGATAATCACCGCATATGCAGTAACAGATTTATCTCCATAAAAGACTTCTTTAATATCGCCTTTATCTTCAATCGCTTTAATATCGCCGTACTGATAAACAGCGCCGAATTTTTGCGCATGATCAAACATTTTTGTTGATAAGTCAGGACCAGAAATTGATTCGAATCCTGGGAAGTTTTCAACATCTTCAGTGTTTGCCATTTGTCCGCCTGGCACACCACGCTCGATCATTACAGTTTTTAAGTCCGCGCGAGAAGCATATACGGCTGCAGTCATACCTGCTGGGCCTGCGCCGATAATTACAACATCATAATCAGGTTGTTGTTTAGTCATTCTTCTTGCCTCCTAGTATTTAATCACACTCATTATAAGATAGAGCTTTCTTGAAATATACTTTTATGCTCAAATTGTGAATTGTACTATTTTACATACACAACTTTTAAACTTCTAGTAGAATTTCAATTGATTTATTCAAACGGTACATAGATATACCGAACCATTCTGTAATAGCTTTTTTCGTATAAGCATCGGGTCGTGTTTTAAAGAAGAGATATACACACGCTGCCACATACCCTTCTACTTTTTCCAAATCATATTCTTGTGCAATGATTCCTTCAGCTCGATCAATCCAATGTACAAATAAAGATTGATATTCTCTTAAAGCCTCTTTCTCATACAAGGTTAACATGCCTCGATGAATGAAATCTAATTTGACTAATTTCAATCCTTTTATCAAATATGTCAGATATAGTTTTTCGTATTCATTCATCGTTTCTAATACATTCCAAATTTCTTCTGTAATTAATAGTTCTCTGCCATTCATCTGTTCTAATAAGAAAATCCCATAAATACGTTTATGGCTGTCTTCACTAATCAATAGCGGCGCAATATGCGAATGGAAATAGAGATTTTTCTCAGAAATCAACCAAGGTGGCGGTCCTGGAGGTGTATCTGTCATTGCTTCAAGCTTTTCCCAAAACACCTTACTTTGTTCTTTATTTCCCAGGTGATAAAAGTTGACGCTTAACGCATGAAACATTTGCATGGAAATGAATTTACCTTTTTTAAACAAAGGATACAATAATTTTTGCGAAGCACTGAACTTTTGTAGATAGCTGAGGACAATACCAAGTTTGAAACTTTCTTCATCATTCATTGGTACAACTTTAGACAATGATTGCAGATAGTTCGGATAAGCTTTGTCATTTGTGTTATAAAGTAATAACGTATAATGACATAATGCATAAACATCCGTCTGATTTTCTTTTAAAAGCTGTTTCAACATATTACGTGCGATATCATAGTTTCCTAAATACAGATGTATCATTGCTAATAAATTGCGTACACTTTCATGCGTACGTACTGTCATTTCTTGGCGTTGAATAAACTTTTTCGCTTCTTCTAGCTTGCCTTGAGAGAAAAGATATTGAAAAATAATCTGAACTGCGAATACTTGGCTCTCTTTTTCAAGTACATCTACATCCTTATAGACAACTTCAAAGGTTTCTTCTAGTTCTTTTCTATAGTCTTCATCCTCTGACAGCAACACATAATTCATCCCGAAACAAAATGCTTTATTCGGATCTTGTAAATTCGTATATATTTGACTGAGTTGATAATAGGATGATTCTACATGTTCACCTTTCGCAATGAAATCATAATAACGTCCAACAACTTGCTTAGCTTGGCCCACTTCAGTCAGTGCGGTTGTATAATCTTGAAGCGCTTCAAAGTCAGAAGGCGACAATTCAAGGACTTTATGATAGTACTCTGCGGCTTTTTGATAATCTCTATGTTTTAGTTTTGACGCTGCCAGTCGTTTAAAAAGTGATGCATCTTGCGTCATTGGAATCACTTTTTTAGATGGTTCTGATGTCATTGTATTGCCCCTCCTCTCACTTATAATCTGATCTGCATGGGATTGCCGAAAGCTAAAGCGCCATCTGGTACATCTTTATTAACTACCGTACCTGCACCGATTTTGACATGACTACCAATTTTAACCCCAGGTAAAATTGTCACATTGGCACCGATTAATGTATGATGACCGATTTCAACTTTTCCCACTCTCAACTCTGAAACTAAAAATTCATGGGTCAATATTGTTGTATTATACCCTATCACACAATTATCTCCAACTTGAATTAGATGCGGATATAAGATATCCGGCATCACTTTATAGGCAAAAGCTGTGTGCTTTCCAACCTGCATACCTAAACAAGCACGGTAAATCCATCGTTTTAATTTCAACGATGGAATATACCGTGCAATCTCAATCATAATCGTTTGTCTAAACGCTTTTTTCACTGTGATAAAATGATACATTCTCCAAAGCGGATTAATCTGTGATTGACTGCCCGCTACTTTTTTATAACGTCTCATTTAATCTCCTCTTATTTCGGCCATGCCAAGTTTCTGGCATCTTTAAATTTAGGTGGTTGTTTCTTCATTCGACGATAGATAATCATAACGACACTGATAATAATCAAGATAACAGACATCACCTGTGCCACTCTGATATTGCTTGTCAACATTAAACTATCTGTACGCATACCTTCGACAAAGAATCTGCCGATTGAATACCAAATCAAGTATAAGAAGAATGTTTCACCAATTCTTAAGTGCTTACGCAAAAATAGCAATAACGCAAAGCCGAGCACATCCCAAACTGATTCATATAAGAAAGTCGGTTGATAGTACTGGCCATCAATATACATATTATCAATAATAAATCTTGGAATATGAAGGTTCTCTAGGAAACTTTGAGACACAGGTCCCCCATGTGCTTCATGATTCATAAAGTTCCCCCAACGTCCAATACCTTGCGCTAAGATAATACTTGGTGCAACAATATCTCCAATTTGCCAAGGGTTATGATTGTTCATTTTACACACAATAATGCCTGTGATAAATCCACCAATCAAACCACCATGAATGGCGATGCCGCCATGCCATATCATCGGTATCTCTGAAGGATTTGCGGCGTAGTATGGCCATTGGAAAATCACGAAATAAATCCGTGCTGCCACAAAGCCGAAAATAGCACTCCAAAAGATAATATCAATCAATGCATCTTGATGATAGCCTACTTTCTTTGCGGTCGCCTGCGCAATAAAATAACCTAATAAGATGCCGAAGGCAATAATAATCCCATACCATCGCACATCAATCGGGCCTAAGCTGAAGGCCACCGGATCAATATAACCTAAGTTAAACAACATCTAGCTTACTCCTCTTTGTGTTCATTTTTTCTAAGTATTTCGGCATTTAAACGTTCGTTAAATTCTTCAGCTGTATTGATGCCCATAATGTTCAAGCGATAATTCATCGCCGCAACTTCAATAATAACTGCCACATTTCTGCCCGGTCTTACCGGAATTGTTTTCTTTGTGATTTCAGTATCTAAAATACGTAAGGTTTCTTCATTCAAACCTACACGGTCGTATAGCTTATCTTTATCCCAGTTTTCCAAATTGATATTCAAACCGATTTTCTTCTCTGTCAAAATCGAACCTGCACCAAATAACGTCATTACGTTAATAATCCCAAGTCCTCTGATTTCTAATAAATGTTCGATTAATTTCGGTGGTTTACCAATCAATTCATCTTTCGTGATTTCACGAATCTCCACATTATCATCCGCAACAAGACGGTGTCCACGTTTTACTAACTCTAACGCTGTTTCACTTTTACCGATACCAGAATCACCAGTAATTAAAACACCTACACCATATACGTCTACTAATACACCATGTAAAGATGTTGTTTTCGCAAGTTCATGTTCAAGATATGTAGTTAATCGGCTCATTAAACTTGTTGTCGCATCTTTAGATGTGAGTAATGGTACACTGAGCTCTTGTGCCGCATTGACTAATTCTTCTGGCGGCTCAATATCACGTGTAACGATAATTGCCGGTGTATCAGGACGGCATAACTTACGTAATCTGCCTTGTCGTTCTTTATCTGGTAATAAATTATAAAATGATAATTCAGTTGTCCCTAATAATTGAATACGGTCAGACGCATAATGCGAAAAGTACCCCGCCATTTCCAAACCTGGGCGTGAAATATCTGTATTATGAATCGGACGATCCAATCCTTCTTCTCCGGCTACTAAATTTAACTTGAATCTGTTTACTATAGCTCTAGCACTTAACATATTTTCACCTCAATCAACATTCTTCGTTATATGCTCATCTCTATCATATCAAAAAAGAATGCAGAAACGTTATTGGTTTTATCTCTATTCATCTTATCATTTCTTATATGTGTTCAAAAATCAAACTTTTTTCTTTGAAGTCATAAAAAAAGACACTCCACTGCTTTAAGTGAAATGTCTTAATCTGGTTATTGACTTGTTTGTGCTGCATCACGTTCTAATACTGTTTTCAAATATTTGCCTGTATAAGAATCTGGAGATGCGGCGATTTCTTCAGGTGTACCTGTCGCAACGATTGTTCCTCCGCCATCGCCGCCTTCAGGACCTAAATCAATCAAGTAATCTGCTGTTTTTATGACATCCAAGTTATGTTCAATAATCACAACAGTATCTCCGTTATCTACAATACGGTTCAATACTTTTAATAAACGACGAATGTCATCCACATGCAGACCTGTTGTTGGTTCATCTAAGATATAGATAGAACGGCCTGTTGAACGTTTATGCAGTTCTGATGCGAGTTTCACACGCTGAGCTTCCCCGCCTGACAATGTCGTCGCAGGTTGGCCGAGCTTCACGTAACCTAAACCAACATCGACTAATGTTTGTAGCTTACGTTTGATTTTAGGGATATTTTCAAAGAAATGTGTCGCATCTTCAGCGGTCATTTCTAATACTTCAGAGATATTTTTACCTTTATAAGTCACTTCTAACGTTTCACGGTTATAGCGTTTACCGCCACATACTTCACAAGGTACATACACATCTGGTAAGAAATGCATTTCAATTTTGATAATCCCGTCACCTTTACATGCTTCACAACGTCCACCTTTAACGTTAAAGCTGAAACGTCCTTTTTGATACCCTCTGATTTTCGCTTCGTTTGTTGATGCGAAAACATCACGGATATCATCAAAAACGCCTGTGTAAGTTGCTGGGTTTGAACGTGGTGTACGTCCAATTGGGGATTGGTCAATATCAATCACTTTATCAAGTTGATCGATACCTTCAATTTTATCCACTTTACCTGGTCTGATTTTCGAACGGTTTAATTTTTGTGCCAATGTTTTATACAGCACTTCGTTCACTAATGAACTTTTACCTGACCCAGAAACACCTGTAACAACAGTCATTGTAGAAAGCGGGAAGTCTACATCTACGTCTTTTAAGTTGTTACTGCTGGCACCGCGTACTTTTAGTTTACGGTCTGTCACAGGTCTGCGGTGTTCTGGGACTTCAATACGTTTCTTACCGCTCAGATACTGACCTGTTAATGATTTAGAATTACGCATGACTTGTTTAGGTGTACCTGCTGCGACAATTTCACCACCGTAATCGCCTGCACCAGGGCCTACGTCTACAAGATAATCCGCTTCTCTCATCGTATCATCATCATGTTCAACCACAATCAGCGTATTACCTAAATCACGCATTTCTTTCAATGTGTTGATTAAACGGTCATTATCTCTTTGATGCAAACCAATAGAAGGCTCATCTAACACATATAATACACCCGTTAAACGTGAACCGATTTGTGTAGCTAAACGAATACGTTGCGCTTCTCCACCAGATAATGTACCTGATGAACGATTTAACGTTAAATAATCTAAACCGACGTTATTTAAGAAATACAATCTTGAGATAATTTCTTTCAAGATTAAATCTGCAATCTTACGGTCTTGTTCAGATAAATCGATATTTTCGAAGAAATGCAATGCTTCTTTAATGGAATACTCTACAACTTCTCCGATATTCAAACCTGAAACATACACAGATAATGCTTCTTGGCTTAAACGTTTACCATGACATGTTTCACAAGGTAATTCCGTCATATATTTCTGCATCATTTCACGAACATATTCTGATGGAGATTCATGATAACGACGTTCAATGTTCGGCACAACGCCTTCAAACTCCATCGTTCTTGTGCGTGATGCACCATTACGTTGTTCGAAAGTAAAAGTAATCTCTTTACCTTTTGAACCGTATAAAATGATATCTTTTTGACGGTCGGTTAATTTTTTAAACGGTCTGTCCATATCAATTTTATACACTTCTGCGACACGTTTTAATAATGTCGGATAGAAGTCAGAACTTTTTGGTTCCCAAGGTACAATCGCACCTTCACGTAACGATACATTCGGATCTGGAATAACCAAATCTACGTCTACTTTTAATTTTTGTCCTAAACCATCACATGTTGGACATGCACCGAATGGGCTGTTGAAACTGAACATACGCGGTTCTAATTCACCAATGCTGAATCCGCAAATCGGACAAGCATGATTTTCAGAGAATTTTAAAGGTTCTCCGCCAATCACATCGACTGTTAAGTTCCCTTCTGCTAGTTCTAACGCTGTTTCAATAGAGTCAGCCAGACGTGATTCAATACCTTCTTTCACCACAAGACGGTCAACAACAACTTCAATCGTATGATTTTTATTCTTATCTAGTTCTGGCACATCATTGATATCATGAATGTCACCATCTACTCTGACACGTACATAACCTTTTTTACTGACATCTTGAAGAAGTTTTTCATGTGAACCTTTACGGTGATTCACAATTGGTGCCATCAACTGAATTTTAGTACGTTCTTCTAACTCTAAAATACGGTCAGCCATTTGTTGTACTGTTTGTGATTCAATTTCAATACCATGATGTGGACAAAATGCTTTTCCGACACGTGCATATAATAAACGAATATAATCATAAATTTCGGTTACCGTCGCAACCGTAGATCTCGGGTTTTTACTTGTCGTTTTTTGGTCAATCGAAATTGCCGGAGATAACCCTTCAATCGTATCAACATCCGGCTTATCCATTTGTCCTAAGAATTGACGTGCGTAAGCACTTAATGATTCTACATAACGACGTTGACCTTCTGCATAAATCGTGTCGAAAGCCAAAGATGACTTACCTGAACCTGATAGTCCAGTCATCACAATCAATTTATTTTTAGGTAATTCCACATTGACACTTTTTAAATTATTTTCACGTGCACCTTTGACCACAATAGATGGATCTTTCTTACTCACACATGTCACCTCACCCTTCTGCTTTCAGTTCAAACAACATGTCTCTTAGCTCTGTTGCTCGCTCAAAGTCTAAGTCTTTCGCTGCTTGTTTCATTTCTTTTTCTATATTTTCAATTGTTTTTTCACGTTCTTTTTTCGTTAATTTCTTAGGTACGACTTTTTGTTCTTTTTCATTTTCTTCATCTGTTTCCACTGTCGCACTAATAACGTCATGGATTTTCTTACGAATTGTTTTCGGTGTAATACCATGTTCTTCGTTGTATGCTTGTTGAATTTTACGACGACGTTCTGTTTCATCAATCGCATACTGCATAGAATCTGTAATCTTATCCGCATACATGATTACTTCACCATGCTCATTACGCGCAGCACGGCCGATGGTTTGAATTAATGAACGGTTAGAACGTAAGAAACCTTCTTTATCCGCATCTAAAATTACAACTAAAGAAACTTCTGGGATATCAATACCTTCTCTTAGTAAGTTAATACCGACAACCGCATCATACGTACCCATACGTAAGTCACGAATGATTTCAATTCGTTCTAATGTTTTTATTTCTGAATGCAGGTAATTGACTTTAATTCCCGCTTCTTTCATATAAGTCGTTAAATCTTCACTCATCTTTTTCGTTAACGTTGTAATGAGTACACGTTCATTTTTATCAATTCTATCTTGAATTTCACTTAATAAATCATCAATTTGATTCTTCGTCGGACGGACATCTATTTTAGGGTCTAATAAGCCCGTTGGTCGAATAATTTGCTCAACAACTTCATCTGAATGTTCTAGCTCATAAGGCCCTGGTGTCGCAGTCACATAAACTAATTGATGTGCTTTTTTCTCAAACTCTTCGAATGTTAATGGACGGTTATCCAAAGCACTCGGAAGTCTGAAACCATGGTCAACTAAAACTTGTTTACGTGCCTTATCTCCGTTATACATCCCTCTGACTTGTGGTAATGTAACGTGAGATTCATCAATCATAATTAACCAGTCATCACCGAAATAATCTAATAACGTATACGGTGTTGAACCATAATCTCTTAAACTCAAGTGGACTGAATAGTTCTCAATTCCTGAACAAAAGCCCATCTCTCTCATCATTTCAAGGTCATAGTTCGTACGTTGTTCTAAGCGTTGTGCTTCTAATAATTTATTATTCTCTCTTAAATACTTTAAGCGATCTGCTAATTCTTTTTCGATACGTTGAATCGCTAATTCCAATTTTTCATCTCTAGTTACGAAGTGGGATGCCGGGAAGATAGAAAAATGTTCTCTTTCACGTAATACTTCACCTGTTAAATAGTTTACTTCGCTGATACGATCAATTTCATCACCGAAGAATTCTACACGGATACACATTTCATCTCGAGACGCCGGGAAGACTTCTACTACATCACCGCGAACTCTGAATGTCCCGCGTTTAAAGTCGATATCGTTTCTTGAATATTGAATATCTACTAATGCACGTAGAAATTGACTGCGATCCATTTCCATTCCTTGACGGACGTTAACTACTAAACTGCTATATTCAGAAGGATCCCCTAAACCGAAGATACTGCTGACACTGGCAACGACAATGACATCGTCACGCTCAAAGAGTGAGCTTGTTGCTGAGTGACGTAATTGGTCAATTTCATCATTGATTGTCGCATCTTTTTCGATAAATGTGTCAGTAGATGGCACATAAGCTTCTGGTTGATAATAATCATAGAAGCTGACAAAGTACTCTACTCTATTTTCTGGGAAAAATTCTTTGAACTCATTATATAATTGACCAGCTAAGGTCTTGTTATGGGCTAATACTAATGTCGGTTTGCCCGCTTGTTGAATGACATTACTCATCGTAAAGGTCTTACCTGTACCTGTTGCTCCGAGTAACGTTTGGTGACGTTTACCTTCTTTAATACCCTTTGAAATTTTTTCGATAGCGGCTGGTTGGTCACCTTGCGGGGTAAACTCAGAAACAATTTTAAATGGATGATGTTCCATAAAATTCGGTATCCTCCTTTATTGACACTTCTATAGAAAAATATGAGTTTTAAAATATAAATAGGTTGAGACACTTGTCGTCTGTCCCAACCATATACTTCATGTTGAGATTGCAATTAAGCTGGTTAATTCGCAACTTCTCAAAATCTCATTTCATCGTTCTATTTAGTCTTTCTATACTCTCAATTACTCTATTTCAAACTTTTTACATCACTATATATTGTAACAGATTCTGTCAAAAAGATACAAACATCTGTTCGTAAAACTACTCTTTTTCCCCAAACAAAAAGCACTTGTCTTTTTTAGACAAGCACCTGTTTCATTTCTATTCAACGATCATCTTCATGCTGTTTATGAAGACGCAATTGATCTACAATCACAAAACCAGCCAGCAGAGATACAACATCTATAAAAATAATCCATTCACTATGAAAGAATCCTTTATATATAGAACCGCCGATCAGCATTAATGTCACAATTGCGCCGACCCATTTATTTTTCGTTACTACACTAAATAGTACAACAAGTATACATGGGAAAAATGAGGCACAAAGATACCAAATGAGAAGCATAAGCGGTCACCCGTCTCTTTTATTTAAAATCGACATTGTTAATTCTCGTAACTCTGAACGTGGAATGAAGTTTTCCGTTAACATTTCAGGGATGACGTTCTCGATAAAATCTTGAACGGACACTAAGTGATCAAACTGCATAATGGTTTCTAAAGACATTTCATAAATTTCAAAGAAAAGTGAGTCTGGATTACGCTTTTGAATTTCACCAAATGTTTCATATAACAAGTCGATTTTATCAGCTACTGCCAAAATTTGACCTTCTAAAGAATCATCTTTGCCTTCTTGCAGACGTTCTCTGTAAACATCTTGATATTCTTCTGGAAATTCTTCTCTAATAAAATTATCTACCATCTCTTCTTCCACTTGCGAGAACAATTTCTTCAAATCACGGCTGGCATATTTCACAGGCGTTTTAATATCCCCTGTAAATACTTCCGCAAAGTCATGATTCAAAGCTTTTTCATATAAGCTTTTCCAATCAATTTCATTGCCATGATGTTCTTCTACTGTGGCTAAGTATTGCGCTATTTTCGTTACTTTAAATGAATGTGCTGCTACATTATGCTCAAAATACTTGAATTTACCAGGCAAGCGTATCAGCTTTTCTAAATCAGATAATCTTTTAAAATATTGATGTACACCCACGTTGAGCTCACCCCTTATCTATTTAATCAAATATTATACCCGCATACACGAATATATATCAAGCACTTTATCACGATTACTTTCAATTTTATTAAAACATTTTTCTTTTACTAGCGGAAATATAACGAATAAAGAGTTTATATTTATGAACTTTATAATAATGTATGTGGTTTTCCTTCACACAATGTCTGAAGTTGCTTTAACTTTACCATTTTTCTTTCTGTAATTTAAAGCATTTATTTCCGATTTACTTAACCTTTACATTTAACTTGTACCAATAAAAAAAGCACCATCCTCTTAATAGAGAACAGTGCGAATCATTTTTTAATTAGTGAATGAAGTTATAACCGCTTGCTTGACCAGCTGAAATCGTACGTGAAGTTACGACACCTGGACCATAGCCGTAGTTCATTTCAGATACACGAACTGAACCGTCGCTGTTAACACCTTCAACATATGCTACGTGACCGTAAGCACCTGCAGAAGATTGCATGATTGAACCTGCTGCTGGAATATTGTTTACTGTGTGTCCCGCTGCTGCCGCTGCGTTTGCCCAGTTATTTGCGTTACCCCAAGTTGAACCTACTTTACCGCCTGCACGATCGAATGCATATGAAGTACATTGACCTGCTGTGTAAAGGTTTGCACCTGAATAGTAAGATGGTGCACTTGTTTGATATGAAGGTGCACTATAAGAAGTTGTTGGTGCACTATATGATTGTGAATAGTTATAAGATGGTGCTTCATAACTAGTGTAGCTTGTGTTATAAGCTGCATCAGCAGTGTAGTTTACAGGAGCTGATGTTGTGTGTGCTGGTGCATCATAGTTTGCTGTTGCTTGACCAGATTTTTGTTCTGTTTGTGGTACAGCTTTACCAGTATGTAACGCTTCTAAATGCGCTGCACCTTTGTCAGAAACTGCTAAAATATCGCCAGGTAAAATGATGTGTGTCACGCCTGGGTTTAATTTGTATAATTGATCTAAAGAGATTTTATGTGCTGCTGCGATTGATTTTAAAGTGTCTCCTGCTTTAACTTCTACAACGTCTGTGTCAGGTAATACTAAAGCAGTGTCTTTTTTAACTTCGTCTTGGCTTAATTTATTAAGTGATTTAATTTCATCAGTAGTAGTGGCAAACAAAGCTGCAACTTCGCTTAACTTAGCATCTTCTTTAACTACATGCGTTTGTTCTGCAGATGCAACACCATTCAATGCTGTTAATAGAGTTAATGATGATGCTGATAGTAATAAAGCTTTCTTCATTTATTATTTCATCCTTTGCTGTCATTTTTTAATCATTAATTGATAAATCCAATATAGCACAACCCTTCCGCTCTAGGTGGAATGTTATAGAGTTGTAATATAAACGTTATACTATCGTTTAATCTCTAAATCAAAGAAACTTTCTGTCAATTAAACTAAATCATTGGCACTAGTACGCTTATTAACCTTTTTAATAGGATTATTTGTAACATGACAGTAATATTAACTCATGCATTTAACATCTAAATTTACTTTTATCAATAATGTTTTTTGTTCGATAAAAAATAAAAGACCAAAGTATATTATACTCTGGTCTTGATCTGTGACATTACGCGTCACGGTTATCCATTTGTGTACGTAAGTACGCTTCAATGAATGGTCCTATTTCTCCATCCATTACTGCGTTAACGTTACCTGTTTCTTCATTCGTACGGTGATCTTTCACCATTGAATATGGATGGAAAACATAAGAACGAATCTGACTGCCCCAGCCGATGTCTTTTTGTTCGCCTCGGATTTCAGTCATTTCTTTTTCTTGTTCTTCTAATTTCAATTGATACAATTTAGATTTCAACATTTTCATAGCCGCTTCACGGTTCTTAATTTGTGAACGTTCATTTTGGTTATTTACCACAATACCTGTTGGATGGTGGGTAATACGGATGGCAGACTCTGTTTTGTTGATGTGCTGACCACCGGCACCTGAAGCTCTGAACGTATCGACTGTAATATCATCCGGGTTAATATCGATTTCTATTTCATTATTATTGAATTCAGGGATGACATCACAAGAGACGAATGATGTATGACGTCTGCCTGATGAGTCGAACGGTGAAATACGTACTAAACGATGCACACCTTTTTCAGCTTTTAAATAGCCATACGCATTATGACCTTTGATTAACAATGTCACACTTTTAACGCCCGCTTCATCACCAGGTAAATAATCTGCTACTTCTACTTTAAAGTTTTTATCTTCAGCATAGCGTTGATACATACGAAGCAACATGCTCGCCCAGTCTTGTGATTCTGTACCGCCGGCACCTGGATGCAATTCTAAGATTGCATTGTTATCATCATAAGGTCCATTTAATAATAACTGTAATTCAAATTCGTCTAATTTACTTTTAAAGTTTACAGTTTCTTCTTCTAAGTCTGCTTTTAAATCTTCATCATATTCTTCTTGCAGTAATTCGTGCGTCGCGTTCATATCTTCGATTTCTGCTTCTAAATCACGATAGCCTTGCACTACTGACTTTAACGCATTATTTTTATCGATAATTTCTTGCGCTTTATTTTGATCATCCCAGAATGTCGGTTCTGTCATCATTTCTTCATATTCTTGGATGTTTGTCTCTTTTTCTTCTAAGTCAAAGAGACCCCCTAAGTTGTTCTAATTTTTCACTATAGTTCGCGATATTACGCTTAATTTCAGATAGTTCCATCTTTTTTCTCTCCTGTACATTGATTGATTAGTTTGTTCTATACTTTTCCTATTTTAGCATAACTTAGAGATATGCTTGTATGAAAAAAGAACCGACTGCCTGTAAGGAAGACCAAATTTTCTTCCTTACAATACGCAATGGTTCTTAGAAATGCATACTATTTGCCGCAGCAGTTTTTGTATTTCTTGCCGCTTCCGCATGGGCAGGGATCGTTACGGCCGACTTGGTCGCCTTTCACAATCGGTTTCGCTTTGACTTTCTCTTTACCGTCTTCAGCTGAGACATGCTGCCCTTTATACTCCTTTGCTTTATCACGTTCCACATCATCTTCTACTGTGATGACAGACTTAAGGATATATTTGCTGACATCTTCTTCGATATTCATCATCATATTATCGAACAGTTGATGTCCTTCATTTTGATAATCACGAAGTGGGTTTTGTTGTCCGTATGAGCGTAAATGAATACCTTGACGTAATTGGTCCATCGTATCGATATGGTCTGTCCAACGACTATCGATAGAACGTAATAAAATCATACGTTCGAATTCATTAAATTGCTCAGGAATATTAGCTTTTTGTTTTTCATAAGCAGCTTCAACTTTTTCCCATACTGTATCAAAGATATCTTCTCTATCTTTACCTTTGATTTCAGAGATATCTAATTCACCTTCATGTAAGAAGACATCTTCTACATAATTAATGAATGGATCGTAATCTACTTCATCTAAGTCATCATTTACATAATAACCGATGGCGCGATCTAGTGTTGAACGCATCATTGTTTTTACAAGATCAGAACTTTCTTCATTATCGATAATGCTGTTACGTTCACCGTAAATAATTTCACGTTGCTTACGTAATACTTCGTCATATTCAAGGATACGTTTACGCGCATCGAAGTTATTACCTTCTACACGTTTTTGTGCAGATTCTACAGCACGAGAAACCATTTTAGATTCAATCGGTGTAGAATCATCCATACCTAAACGGCCCATCATATTTTGAAGACGTTCTGAACCGAAACGTACCATTAATTCGTCTTGAAGTGATAAGTAGAAACGACTTTCACCTCTGTCACCTTGACGACCAGAACGACCACGTAATTGGTCATCGATACGACGTGATTCATGACGTTCTGTACCGATAACTGCTAAACCGCCCAGTTCTTCGACACCTTCGCCAAGTTTGATATCTGTACCACGACCGGCCATGTTTGTCGCAATCGTTACAGCACCTTTTTGACCTGCAGTAGAAACGATTTCTGCTTCACGCTCATGGTTTTTCGCGTTTAAGACGTCATGACGTACGCCGCGTTTTTTCAATAACTTAGAAATGTATTCACTGGTTTCAACCGCTACTGTACCTAAAAGAATCGGTTGACCTTTTTTATGTTTTTCTACAACATCTTCAACCACCGCATCGAACTTACCTTTTTGACTGATATAAATTAAATCAGGTTTGTCGATACGTTGTACAGGACGGTTCGTCGGAATTTGCGTAACTGTCATGTTATAGATATTACGGAACTCTTCTTCCTCAGTTTTCGCTGTACCTGTCATACCAGATAATTTGTTGTACATACGGAAGAAGTTTTGGAACGTAATCGATGCCATTGTCTTAGATTCATTTTGGATTTGCACGCCTTCTTTTGCTTCAATCGCTTGATGCAACCCTTCTGAGAAACGACGACCTGGCATTGTACGACCTGTAAATTGGTCAACGATTAATACTTCACCATCTGTCACCATGTAGTCGACATCACGTTGTAGTGTATAGTTGGCACGTAATGCTGTATTGATATGTGTAATAATATCTACGTTGTTTAAATCATATAAGTTATCCAATTTAAACATACGTTCAGCTTTATCTGCACCTTGATCTGTTAATTGAACAGATTTTGTTTTCTCATCATAGTTATAATCATCTTCAGCTTTCAACATTTTCGCGAATACGTTCGCTTGTGTGTAAAGTGATGTTGATTTTTCTGCTTCACCAGAAATAATTAAAGGTGTACGTGCTTCGTCGATTAAGATAGAGTCGACCTCATCAATGATGGCGAAGTGAAGCGGCCGCATAACACGTTCTTCTGCATAATTCACCATGTTGTCACGTAAGTAATCGAAACCAAGTTCGTTGTTAGTACTGTACGTGATATCTTCATTATAGGCTTGGCGTTTCTCCTCTGTTGATAAACTGTTTAAGTTTAATCCTACAGATAAACCTAAGAAGTTATATAACTCAGCCATTTCTTCACTTTGTACACTTGCTAAATATTCGTTGACTGTAATAACGTGTACACCGCGACCTGCTAAAGCGTTCAAATACGTCGGCATTGTCGCTGTCAACGTTTTACCTTCACCGGTTCTCATTTCTGAAATATCACCGTTATGAATCGCGATACCACCCATGACTTGGACACGGTAAGGTGACATATTGAACACACGTTTAGCCCCTTCTCTTACTAAAGCAAAGGCTTCAGGAAGGATTTCGTCTAATATTTTATCTTGTTTAACTACATCTTCTTCAGCTTGAACTCGTTCTTTAAGTTCTTGTGTTTTATTTCTAATTTCTTCATCAGTAAGAATCGACATTTCCTCTTCCAATGCGAGTACTTTGTCCGCTTGCTTACCTAGGCGTTTAATTTCTCTCTTATTGCCGTCAACAATTTTTGATAAAAAACCCATTCTGTTCGCTCCTTTGGTATAAAAACTGTTTGGCTTACAACAATTCATCTTACCATTTATATCGTAAAAGTTACACTTATATACTCATTCTAATAGTTGATAACTCTTTATTTATAAGTATCAGTGCTTATGATTTTCTTCACTTAATCCAAAGTTTCTATTTGTGTTGTTGGTGCATTACACGTTTCAAACATATCCTCTATATTTTGACACGTTCAACTTACTGAAATCAATCAAATACAATCTTATTAATACAAACTTAATCTTTGAAATTAGTAGTCATTAAAAAAGAGACTCGCAACCTCACAGCTGCGAGCCTCTCATGAGACATTAATTATTAATTTTCAACTGTTTCAATTAAACCGTATTTTCCATCTTTTCTGCGATAAACGATGCTTGTACCATCTGTATCACGGTCTGTAAAGATGAAGAAGTCATGACCTAATAAGTCCATTTGTAATACGGCTTCTTCAGAATCCATCGGTTTTAAGCTGAATTGTTTAGAACGAATGATTTCGATTTCATCATTGTTATCTTGATCAGCAGTTTCTGGTGTAGCTGCTGGGATTGATGGGAATGGTTCTTTCTCATTCTCTTTACGTTTTTTACGATTAACGCGTGTTTTGTACTTACGCACTTGACGTTCTAATTTGTTAGTGATTAAATCAATGCCCGCATATAAATCGTCGTTTCTTTCTTCTGCACGAAGTGTCACGTCTTTAAGCGGAATTGTCACTTCAATTTTAGTGCTTGAATTGGCGTAAGTTTTTACTTTAACATGTGCATCAACGTTCGGCACATTTGTAAAGTAACGTTCTAGTTTACCAACTTTGTCCTCAATGTAATTACGAATTGCGTCTGTAATAGTGAGGTTGTCTCCATGAATTTCAAATCTAATCATAGTGATCGACTCCTTTAACCTCTATATATGTTTTGATTGGTAATGCTCACCTTTATAATAACATGTTTCAACTATCTAGCAAAAGCAAATACATCTATTTTTCCAACTTTTCTGATAAATAAAGCTTCAATCGCATGATGGGCCGTTAGCCCTGTTGTATAAATATCATCTACGAGTAAAATGCGCTTATTTTGTAAATCTACATCTTGAAATGCAGGATTAATATAAAATGGATTGGGAGCTTTGGCACGCATCGCTTTATTCAAAGTGGATTGTTTCGGTCTAACGTCTGTTTGCAGTATCAGATGATACTTAACCCCTTTTGCAGCTAAAACCATTTCTACTGGATTAAATGTTCTTTGTTGATCCCTTGCGATTGGTGAAGGAATTGGAATGATATAGTCATACTGTTGCTTCGGCAATCGAATAAGGTTTGCGATGACTTCACATAATGCCGTATCTCCAGCAATTTTATATTGATGAATCGTCTCGCGTACTTTTCCTGTATAACGGTAATCACAATAAAGTTGATGCATTAAGTTGAATTTGCGAGCTAAAAACTGACAATCTAAACAAGCTTCTTCACTTTCGTCTAACGGTTTTAAACAACGCGGACAGCGTTTCACTTTTTCTAGACGACATGTTTCGAATGCCTGTCGACAATGTTCACACAGAATTTCAGGTGATTTATAAAAATTCGCGGCAGTTAAAGGTTCCGAAAATAGAGTTAAGCATAGTTTACATTTCGGCATCCAACCACCCCTTTTGTAACCCTAATTGATTCATTTGTTTAATTTGGCGTTTAGCTTGTACCATAGATAAGGTGACCCCATTATGCAAAAACAACGCTAAGCCGCTGGTATCTTGTAATTTACGTCCTGTACGTCCTGCAATTTGAACTAAAGCTGCAGTTTGGAAACTTTGGCTGTCGATGACAATGACATCTAAATGTGCCATCGTGAAACCCCGTTCTAAAATCGTGGTCGTGAAGATAATCGGATGTTTACCTGCTCTTAAAGCTTCTACTTTCTCAAAACGTAAGGCATCTTCACTATGAACTGCCACCAAGTCTTTGAAATATTTTTGATAGTGTACCAAGGCTTGTTCCATCGCTTCAATTTGATTAAAGAAGACTAAAGTGACGCGTTGGTTTTCAAGTTGTTTTCGAAGAAGTTCGAGTAAATAGCGCTGCATGCGTTTCGGTTTGAATTTGAAGTAGTGGAATTTGGGGACGGGAAGCGGTTTACGATGATAACGCGCTGGTAAAGTAATGATATTCTCTTTTTTGAATTGTTTTAATAAACGTGAGGAAGGCGTAGCTGTCATATAAATATGACTATAAGCAGAAGCTGAGGCTTGAATGAGTGTCTGCATCAATAAAGGATCCATCGCAAGCGGAAATGCATCAACCTCATCAATATATATCACATCAAAATGTTGTTTAAAGCGATATAATTGATGCACCGTCGCAATGACAAAATGACCTTGATACGTCTGGCTTTGTCCTTGGTACAAGACGTCTATATGTTCACCTTTAAACGATTCGATAATACGCTTGCTGATTTCAATGACCACATCGACACGCGGTGATACAATCGCCACATTCATACCTTGTTGTCTGGCATGTTGAATTCCCGCAAACATCATTTCTGTTTTTCCTGCACCTGTTACCGCATATAGTAATAAATTTTCCTGCTGTTGAATCGCTCGAATAATATGCGAGGAAGCATAGGCTTGTTGTTCAGACAGTTCAAAGTCCAAATGATATTCCCCTAAGCTTATTTGATGTGCAGTTTTGGTAATATATATTGGCTTAAAGCTATCCATACGACCGAGTGATAAACAACTTCGACAATAAGTTATCGGTTGATCGTGAATTTTTGAATGATACGTATAATACTCGTCTTGATGAGGTGTTCCACATTGCTGACAATACCATTTTCCTTTGTCATTTTGTATCACACCTGGTCCTTGATAGATAATCGTTTCATCAGTCAGATGTTTCGTACTTCTGACTAACTTTCCATAATGCTTAATTGTTGTCAGTATAATCCCTCCTAAATAAAAAAAGACAAATCAAGTCACTGTCTGATACAGTGGACTTCATTTGCCCGAAAAATTGTATTTAATTTTATTATTGTTCTACATAGTCCTCTGGACGATTTTCTAAAGATGGAATACGTTTATTAGTGAAACCTAATGCGACACTGCCGACACCTAAATGCGATGCGATAACCGGACTGAAATCCGAATAGTTGATCACATAATGATCAGGGCAACGTTTTTTCAAATTCTCATAAAGTTTCAAGCCATCTTCTCTTGAATCACCATTAACGACATAGAGTGTAACCTCATCATAATCTTTCACTTTTTCTAACACACCGTCTTCAATGCGTTTGACAGCACGTTTTTTCGTACGCACTTTATCTAATGGTACAATCACGCCATCCTCGAATTTTAAGACAGGTTTCATTTTTAACAATGTACCGATAAACGCTTGTGCACCTGTAATACGGCCGCTCTTTTGTAAGTTCTTTAAGTCATCTACAACAACTTCTGCCCCTGTATGTTCACGCATCTCTAATAATTCATCGATGATTGTTTCTGGAGATGCACCTTCTCTTACGCGTTCAGCAGCATAAACCACATATCCGCCTAAAATCATACCTGATAATTTTGAATCGAATGTGTGCACGTTAATGCCTTCGACCATTTCGCCAGCTTGTGTTGCTGATTGGTATGTACCACTGATACCTGCTGATAAGAATAAACCGATAACATCTGTATATCCTTCATCTTTGAGTTTCTCATATTCTTCTACGACTTTACCAATAGCGGGCTGACTTGTTGTCGGAATTTGCGTTTCTGAACGCATACGCTGATATAATTCACTTGGTTGAATATCCTCTCTTTCAATAAAGGAATCTCCATTTTCAAATATCACACTTAATGGCACAACCGAAATATCATATTCATCTAATAAAGCTTGTGTTAATGATGTTGTAGAATCCGTCATTACAGCAATCTTCATGATTTTCCTCCTCAAATATACTCATTGTCAATCATACCCTATTTTATTAAAAAAGAAAATTGATTCTTCCATTTAGAAAAAATATCCGGAGCATGTATAATAGAAGCAAAGACAAGCAATTCTATTGTCATAGGAACTAGTTAAAGGATGTCATAAAATGGAGAATCATATTATTACGATTAAACAAGAATACGTGATTGAAAACGTGATTAACAAGTCACGTTTTATCGCTCATATTAAGCCAGTAGAAAGTGAAGATGAGGCAAAAGCTTTTATTGATGAAGTTAAAAAAGAACATCGCGATGCCACACATAACTGTTCAGCGTATACCATCGGCGATAGTATGTTGATTCAAAAAGCAAATGACGATGGAGAACCAAGTGGTACAGCTGGCGTACCAATGTTAGAAATTCTAAAAAAACTTGAGACACATAATACTGCAGCTGTAGTGACACGTTACTTCGGCGGCATCAAACTTGGTACAGGCGGCTTAATCAGAGCATACAGTGGCGCCGTTCGTGATGCGATCAAAGAAGGCGGACGTGTTGAATTACGTAATGCGATACCCACTACAGTTACAATCAGTTATGAACAGACAGGTAAATTCGAATACGAACTGCAATCAACAAACTTCATTTTAAGAGATACGATGTATACAGATAAAGTGAGTTACCGTATCGATGTATTAGAAGATGATTACGAAGACTTTATCAACTTTTTAAATCGAATTACTGCAGGTACATTCGAATTAGATGAAGAACAAGTAACGCGCCTGCCTTTCGATATTGAAACAAATTAGATATAAAAAACCGCTTGAATTTCACAAGACGAAACTCAAGCGGTTATTTTTATGTGATTTTACATATTATTCTTTGTCGTGTCTGCTACCACGTTTCTCAAGCATACTCAATAACGGACGATAATTGTCATCAATTAATCCTGTAAATTCTACAATCAATTCAATCGTGACTAGAATTAGAATCAACATCATCACAACGCCCCATGGCTGTGATAAGTATAAAATAACACTTGAGATACTGAACATAATCGCAATCGAATAAATTAAAAACACGGTTTGACGGTGTGTATAACCAAGTTTTAATAACTTGTGATGTAAATGCGATTTATCCGGCTGCATAATACGTTGTCCCTTTTTCGCTCTTCTGATCATCGCAAATAATGTATCGATAAACGGTACGGCTAAAATCACCATCGGGAACAGTAACGAGAAGAAAGTAATATTCTTGAACCCGAGTAAAGAAACAAAGCTGATAATAAAGCCGAGTTGTAGTGAGCCGCTGTCTCCTAAGAAAATCTTTGCGGGATGTGAATTATAAAATAAAAAGCCGAGCAGCGAACCAATCATGACTGAACAAATCATCATGATAAAAATATCTGCTTGTAATATCGCAATAAAACCAATCGTCATAAATGCAATAGTTGAAACCCCTGCGGCTAAACCATCTAGCCCATCGATTAAGTTAATCGCATTGGTAATCGCAATAATCCAAAAAACAGTAATCGGAATACTTAAAATACCGAACTGAATCGTGCCTGGAACGAACGGCAATTGAATGAAGTCAATTGTGACACCGTGATACACTACCACTAGTGCAGCTAAAATCTGGCCTGCAAGTTTGTACAACGGTTTTAAGTCATGCACATCATCAATCAAACCGACAAAATACATAATCATCGTTCCAAGAATTAAAGGAATAATCTCACGTTCAATAGGATGACCAATCCAAATTCCTAAAATAAACGCAAAGAGTATCACCGTTCCCCCTAGTACAGAAACAGGTTTCGTGTGCACTTTTCGATAATTCGGCTTATCCATAATATCCAGCTTTTTGGATATTTTAATCACAATCGGCGTCAAAATCACACTTACCGCCATGGTAACTAATATCAGTAAAAGTGTTATCATTTTATATCCATTGCCAAAATACTGTTCAATCTATGTCATACTTAAAGAGAACACGCTGTTATCTGCCTTTTGACAAGGGAACCTCCCTTCAATGCTCATATGTATACAATATCAATAATCTATTTTAACACGAATTATTGATTATTGTAGTAGATTATAATAACAGTTATCAATGTTTCAGATGACAAAATGTATATTTTCACTTACAATAACTAAGTGGTTATACAAAGGAGCAGATCAATTATGATTGAAGCTATCATTTACAATACTTCGGTGACTGTTGCAGGTATCTATCTCTTTCATAGACTGCAATATTCAGAAACGAAACAAATGAAGTTTTCACAAACTTATGTCACGATTCTTATGACTGTCGTCGCACTTTTACTTGCGGCCTATCCGATACCAGTTCATAATTATTTACTTTATTTAACATTTGTGCCGCTCTTATTCTTAGGACGTTATACAAACGTCTTCTTTACTATGGTGGCTGCAGCTATTATTTTTGTCGTAGATGTTTTCGTTTACGGCGATCCTTTGGCATATAATATTGCTTTATTAATTATCGCCTTAGCTGTAAGCATCATCGGACCCTTTATCAAACAAAATGATATTGTGTCACTTCAAATCTTGAACGTCGTAAGTTTAGTTATCTTAAGTGTCGTTTCAATGATTACGCACTTCTATACATTACAAGAAATTATATACTTAATTCCGATATCATTTATCGTTACTATCGCATCTTCCATTATCTTTGTAGATATTTGGCGTTTCTTTACACTTGTCCAACGATATGAAAACGAAGAACGTTATGATTATTTAACTGGACTTGGCAATGTAAAAGAATTTGATCGTCATTTAAATAAAATGACAGACAAAGCAGATGATAA
This sequence comes from Staphylococcus sp. CWZ226, assembly GCF_018986355.1. Taxonomy (NCBI): domain Bacteria; kingdom Bacillati; phylum Bacillota; class Bacilli; order Caryophanales; family Staphylococcaceae; genus Staphylococcus; species Staphylococcus sp. CWZ226. The sequence continues at coordinate 152,957 of NZ_JAHMSB010000004.1, forward strand.
AAATACAAGTTTAGGTTTACTTTTAATTGATATCGACGGCTTCAAAGATGTAAACGATGCCTTTACGCACCGTTCAGGAGACGCAGTCTTAAAACAAATCTCACAACTATTAATCAACTATGTGCCACCGAACATGAAAATATTCAGAAACGGCGGCGAAGAATTCTCAGTAGTACTACTTGGTTATTCACTTGACCAAAGTGTAAAACTGGCTGAAAGTATTCGTGCAGGCGTGGAACAATCAACATTCCACTTGCCGAATAAAGAAGTCATCAAACTCTCTGTATCTATCGGTATCGGTTATTTAACCGCAGACGATTACAAATCACAACGTAAAGTCTTTAAAGATGCAGATGATATGTTGCATATGGCTAAAAATGAAGGGCGTAACCAAGTGATGTTTAACCCAATTGTTAAATAAACCATTTGTTTCAAAAAATGACATATTGAGACAAGAATCTATTACGGTTCTTGTCTCTTTTTTTCATTTCTATTGCAATCATCGATGTTCTATTGCAACTTTTTACTGTTCCCTGTAAACTTTCAAGTGTCAACAAAATCAAACGAGAAGGAGCGCAAAAAGGTGCCTGAAGAAGCAATTACCATAATAGATGAGAACAAAGTGATAGACGTTGTACTCACTGCAGGAAAGATATTACTTGAAAGCGGTGCAGAAACATATCGTGTTGAAGATACGATGTCTCGCATCGCTTATAGTTTTGGTTTAGATAATACCAACAGTTTCGTGTCGAATACTGCGATTATATTCTCATTAAACGACCGAACGAACACACGATTGATTCGTGTGCGTGATAGAACAACGGACTTAGAAAAAATTGCCCTAGCCAATAATATTTCACGTAAAATCGCTAAAAATGAACTAACGATTGATGAAGCAAAATCAGAATTGATTCATTTAGAACATGCTTCACTGCAATATTCATATTTAACTAAATTTTTAGCCGCTTCTATTGCCTGTGGATTTTTCTTATTTATGTTTGGAGGCGTTGCACAAGATTCCATTTTTGCCATTTTGGCGGGTGCAGGTGCTTTCTTAACATTCGATTTCGTTCAACGTTTTATTCAAATCAAATTCTTTTCTGAGTTTATCAGTGCCATTGTTGTCATTAGTGTCGCCGCCATCAGTCATAAACTCGGACTGTCCATCAACCAAGATATTATTACCATTTCAGGGGTCATGGTCTTAGTACCAGGTATTTTAATCACTAATGCAATCAGAGATTTAATGGCCGGTGAATTGCTTGCTGGGATGTCACGCGGTATGGAAGCTGCATTGACTGCCTTTGCGATTGGTGCCGGTGTTGCGATTATTTTACTCTTCTTTTAAGAAAGGCGTGTTACAGAATTGATCTTACATTATTTATTTCACTTTGTTATCAGCTTTTGTTCTACATTGCTATTTTCAATCCTATTCAACGCGCCGCGTAAACAATTGCCGGCATGCGGTTATGTAGGCGCAATGGGATGGACCATCTACATCATTTCGATGGATTTGAACTCAGGTAAAGTAGCTGCTTCTTTCCTAGGCAGCTTTATCTTAGCAATTATGAGTCATGCGATGGCAAAACGTTATTTCCAACCTGTCATTATCTTTATTGTGCCAGGTATCATTCCCCTTGTACCTGGGGGCGCTGCGTATGAAGCCACACGTTTCCTAGTCACAAATCAATATACCCATGCAGTCAACACTTTTTTAGAGGTTACCTTGATTTCAGGTGCCATTGCTTTTGGTATATTATGTGCAGAAATCAGTTACCATATTTATAATCGTATTAGAATCAACTATGGTAAAATGAAAGGTAAATCCTATAGGAAACAATTTAACATGAATAATAGAGGTTAAGGGGTGCATATCAAGTGAAAGAACAATTAATCGACAGACTGAAACGTTACGCGGAGATTGATACACAATCTAATCCAGACTCAGAAGCAACACCATCAACTGAGAAACAATGGGATTTGTTAAATGTGTTAAAACAAGAATTAGAAAATCTTGGTTTAGAAACAGACTTAGATGATAATGGCTATTTATTTGCGACATTAGAAAGCAATATCGCAAAAGAAGTACCGACTGTAGGCTTTTTAGCACACGTTGATACTTCACCAGACTTTAATGCGACAAATGTTAAGCCGCAAATTATTGAAAACTACGACGGCAAGCCAATTCAACTCGGCGATACGGACCGCGAATTAAACCAAACTGTCTTCCCTGCTTTAAAATCAGTAGAAGGCCACACTTTAATGATTACAGACGGTACATCATTACTTGGCGCAGACGATAAAGCGGGTGTTGCTGAAATTATGACTGCTTTAAACTATTTAGTTGAACATCCAGAAGTGAAACACGGACGTATCCGTGTCGCATTTACGCCAGATGAAGAAATCGGACGTGGACCTCATAAATTCGATGTAGCTCGTTTCGGGGCTGACTTTGCCTATACAATGGACGGCAGTCAATATGGCGAATTACAATTTGAAAGCTTTAACGCAGCTGAAGCAACGATTACTTGTCATGGTGTCAATGTACATCCAGGTTCTGCGAAAGATGTCATGGTTAATGCGATTAAATTAGGCGAACGCTTCGACAGTCAATTACCACAAGATGAAGTGCCAGAAGAAACAGAAGGCTACGAAGGTTTCTTCCACTTGATGAACTTCAATGGTACAACTGAAAAAGCTCAATTGAAATATATCGTACGTGATCACGACCGCAATCGCTTTGAAGCACGTAAAGCATTACTTGAAGATATTAAAAATGAAATTAACGCAGATTATTCAAATAATCCAGTTGAAGTAGAAGTCCATGACCAATACTTCAATATGGCTGAAAAAATCAATGAAGTACCTGAAGTCATCGAGGTTCCAAAACGTGTCTTCAAACAATTAGGTATTGAACCTAATACCGAACCGATTCGCGGTGGTACAGACGGCTCACAACTATCATTTATGGGTCTACCGACACCAAACATCTTCACAGGTTGCGATAACTTCCATGGCCCATTTGAATATGCTTCTATCGATGTCATGGAAAAAGCAGTACAAGTGATTGTAGGTATCGCAGAAGAAGTAGGCAATACCGAAGCATAATACAACTTTAACGTTACTAAAGAGACGTCACTATGTACGTATAAATATAAAAATGGCTGAACCTAAATTACAAAGGGTTCAGCCATTTTTGATTATTCATTTAAGATTATTAGTTGATTATGCTTTTGTTTGTGATTTTTGCGTATTGAATGTTGTTGTTAGGAGCTTTAAAGCTTGGACAGCGTAGAAGCGGATTTGTAAACCGGCTTCAAAACTTGTATAGCGCTTCGGCATTGTCATAAATAAGTTGAACATACCTGTAACACCTAACGCTTCATAACGATCGAATTTATCTGCTGTCGCATTAATCGCAATGCAAGGCTTATGATATTTTGTCGCAAGCTCTGCAATTCTTAATGATGTTGTTTCTAATAAATGATCTTGTTCATTGATACCTTCACCGAACATAATTAAATCTGCTTGTTCAATCAAGTTTTCTAAGTGCGTAATTTGATCCACTAAGCTATGACTTGTTAGAACTTCTGCGTTATAAAGTGCAGCTAAGACAGCCGCAATACCGCCACCTGCACCACCGCGTTCTACTGTACTTGTCACCGTACGTGTTTCATTTTTTAAGATTTCGCTGAAATACCAAACTAAATTATCAATCGTCGCAGCTTCTTCTCTAGAAATCTCTAACAATTTATAAACTTGCATGATTTCACTTTCTTTACCATACATCTTGCTGGCAAAGTCAGAGACGAGTTGGATACGCGTTTCTTTTAATCGTTGATCAAGGCCTGAGAAATCTACACGACGAATGTATTTTAATACGCCTACGCCTTCTTTCGCATCGACAGGTTCACCTTCATCGTTGTAATATTTGGCACCTAACGCTTGCAGCATACCAGCACCGCCGTCAAAACTTGCGATATTACCGAGTGAAATCACTAAATGCTTGGCATCATTATCTAATGCTGCCGCAATCAATTCACCTAAACCATAGCTGGTACGCTCTGTCAGCGGTCGATTCCCTTGTAAGAATAAATCCGCTTCAATAATCGTCATGCCGCTCTCAGTCTTACCATAAACACCTTCAACTTGTTTCATATCTGCATCATGGACATTCACACGATATTTCGTGCCAGACTGCCATAAGAAGACAGAGTCCATCAATTCATGACGCCCATTGAACAGCGGCACTTGGACAATATCCGCTTCTTCAATTTGACTAGCGACCGCTTCTTCTACATATCGATTCGCCTCATAACTTGAAACGATTCCATTAAATTCATCCATTGCGACTAATACTCTCATTTTGTCACCTCAAATAAAGTTTCCCAATGTTTGTTCAATTCACTTAAATATTATACAGGGCTTATTTCAAAAAACCTACTGTAACGCCTAATGCTTGTTTTGCTTTAAATTAAAAAAACTCCAAGCTTTCAGATTGTGTTGGAAACATATACCCTTCATGTCCAACGTCTAAAAGCATGGAGTCCGCTTTTTACTTTATGTTATTAGTGCTTGTGTCCCCTGACAAGCAAGTTTACTCTTCAGCTTGTGCAAGTGAAGTCACATTAATGTCATCATGACTTGCATGCCATTTAACTTCACCATCAACAAAATAAAAAGCTTGTGGCGATTCATGCTTCACGCCAGTTTGTTCTGCAATGTAATCAGATACATCTCTTTGTTCTTGCACAATTAAATAATACCCATCGATATCACGTTCATATAAGAATTTATTGAACTGATCGTAAGCATTTGCTGAAATTGGGCAAGTGTTACTGTGTTTCATAATAAATACATATTTGTTGTCGTTAATTACTTGTTTAAACTGGTCAATTGAAGTCAGCTTTGTAGCCATTCTATTCACCTCTAAAAATATTTATCACCTAAAGTGATAGTCCCATTCATTCCATTTCCTATTTCAATGTGTCTAATTATACACACTTTATATTTCAATGTTAACCAAAATACTAATATTTTTCTTGCTTTTTTCAATCATTCTGATGTACATCGTTCTTTAAGCCCTTGAAATCATTACGGAATTGATGGTGGTACTTATCTAATTCATTCCCTATTAAAGGAGTTTTATTCATATCATATTGCTCCAATTTACGGCTGATGTCAATGGTTCTTTGTCGTGTCTCGTAATAATTTTGCAGACTATAATACATTTCGATTGCGGTCTGATGCGCTTTTGCAGTCTTTTCTTCTGATACACTTGCTTGATTCAACTCTTCAATTTGTTTGCTGATTAAAGGTTGAATTTTTTCTTTGATGACTGTTTTAGTGTTTTGAGGATTGTCAGCATCTAAATATTTCTTCGCAATCTTCTGCAACTCCTTATTATGATGTTTTAATTTACTTGTAAATTTATCTATACTCTCAGTTTCACCATTTTGACGTGCTTCTGTTACTTGCTTCTCTAAAAGTGCACGATTCTTCTCAAATAATCTCGTGTAATTTAAAATATCTTCATTCGCTTTGATGGATTGATTACATAAATGTACGAAGCTACGAATATCTTTTAATGCTTTTTCTTGTTGGTCTACCTCATGCAAATACGTGTGACGTAATTGTTTCACCTTTTTAGTTTCTGCAGGAAGCTGTTTTGCGGCTTTTTTATAAGATTTAAAGGCCGGCATTAATTTCTTATCGATATCTTTCTCCATTTGTTGAAAGTCTGTTTTGTTTCTATCTGTTAAATCTGATTTGCTTAATTCACTTAAACGATTTAAATGAATATCATCCATGACTTGTTTAACATGTTTCTCTTCTTTATCCACTTCATGCTTCGCTTTTTCAAAGTGATTTAAATCTGACTGTGTTTTACTATTGCATGCCGCAAGAGACAGCGTTAGACAAACAATCGTTATTGCGAGAAGCCATTTTTTCACATTGTCCACTCCTGTCTTTTTATCTGTATAGTTTGCATGATTAATGTTTGAGTATGTCAGAATTCATAATATAATACTTTTAGAACTTTTACAAAGGACGGTTGAATATGTATTCTAAAACGCAGCCCTTAATCAAAGATAGGCAAGCGCTTCAAAATTATCAAAATCAATTTCAAGAGTTAAGCGACTTATTACTCGGTCTACTTAATACACCTGTTAAGACAGTCCACCATATCGGCGGTACTGCACATTTTAATTATCCAACAGAACCGATTTTAGATTTATTAGTCGGCGTTACTAATTTACATGATATTACAGCTTTAGATGAAAAACGATTAAATTATGCCGGTTTCTATCGCTTGCACCACCGTTATAAGAAAAAAGTAGTAATGGCGCAATTCAATAATATGAAAGAACTTAAACAAATCGTTCGTCTGCACATATTACAAATTGAATCTGATCAATATGACCACTATTTAACGATGCAAGAGGCTTTAACCCATAATTCTGAGTTACAAGCAGAATTTGCAGAAGCAAAACAAGCTTTACATGCTAAATCAGAGACTATTCGTGACTATGAAACAGGTAAATCAGCTTTGTTTGAAAAGTTGTCACGAAGATACGGGTTGAATTAAGCGGATTGTATTTCACAAAAAGCCTGTTTCATTGCTATAATAAGAAAGTGAAAATAATTGAAAGGGAGTTCTATCGTTGCACAAAGATGACATTCTTACAGAACTGAAAAAAGTTCTGCCAGAAGAAATTATTAAAGTTGATGAACCATTAAAACGCTATACTTATACGCAAACAGGAGGAAATGCTGACTTCTATCTCAGTCCGACAACTTTTGAAGAAGTTCAAGCCATCAATCACATTGCTAGAATCAACAACATTCCTGTCACTTATTTAGGCAACGGCTCTAATATTATTATTCGTGAAGGCGGTATTCGCGGGATTGTATTGAGCCTATTGTCTATGGATTATATTAAAGTTGAAGATAATGTCATAATTGCAGGAAGCGGTGCAGCGATTATTGATGTCTCCCGTACTGCACGTGATGAATCTTTAACTGGCTTAGAGTTTGCTTGCGGTATCCCAGGATCAATTGGCGGTGCTGTCTTTATGAATGCCGGTGCTTATGGCGGCGAAGTCCGTGATTGTATTGATTACGCGGTATGTGTTAATGAACGCGGTGAACTTGTACAACTTACACGTGATGAATTAGAACTTGGCTACCGAAGCAGTATTGTTCAAAAACAACACTTGGTTGTGCTAGAAGCTGCATTTAACTTAACACCTGGCAAACAAGATGAAATCCAAGCCGTTATGGACGATTTAACAGAACGTCGTGAGTCAAAACAACCACTTGAATATCCTTCATGCGGCAGTGTTTTCCAAAGACCACCAGGCCACTTTGCGGGTAAATTAATTCAAGACTCTGACTTACAAGGCCACCGTATCGGCGGTGTTGAAGTTTCAACGAAACATGCTGGATTTATGGTCAATGTTGATAACGGTACTGCGACAGATTATGAAGACTTGATTCACCATGTACAACAAGTCGTTAAAGAAAAATTTGATGTCGAATTGCATCCAGAAGTACGTGTTATTGGTGATCATCCAGAAGATGAATAATAAACATCATACCGTTCATGGTATCGGTCTAGACAATGAGACGCGTTGTACGCATTACCATACACCTGTTGATGTTATCGCCATTAAATTCAAATGCTGTAATAAATTCTATGCATGTATTCATTGCCATAATGAATCAGAAGATCATGCCCCTGTGCCATGGTCAAAATCAGAATTCGATGAACATGCGATTTTATGTGGTGTATGTGACACCACATTGTCAATCAAGGAATATATGGAAACAGACCATTGTCCGCACTGTGATGCGCAATTCAATCCAAGATGCGCTGCACATTATCCTTTATACTTTGACGTTTAAAGTAACAGTATACAAACTAATGACGATTTAAACTAAATAAAACCGAGCCGGAAATTATTGCATTCCGACTCGGTTTTTTTAATTACCATCTTCCCCCTCTTAAAAACGGTAATTATTATTTAACAACCTCTTTTAATTCGTCAATTTGTTTCATTGTTGTAGTTGTTGAACCTGAAGCAAAGTACCATAATTTCGGATCAAGTTCATAAATTTCATCGTCTTTAACTGCTTTAACATTCTTAATTACATCGTTTCCTAAGACTTGTTTCGCAGTTGATTTACTACCGATAGCTTGACCACGGTCCATTGCTAAAATCACATCTGGATTTTTCTCATTGATGTATTCGTTTGTTACGTTTTGACCATGTGAGCTGCCTTTGATTTTGCTGTCAGCTGGTTTAAAGCCTAATGTGTTATAAACTAAGCTGCCGAAACGTTCTTTAGGACCGAAAGTAGATAATTCACCTTCGTTTACTAATAAGTACATTACTTTTTTATCAAAATCTTTTGTTTTATCTTTCATGTCAGCGATTTTTTTGTCTAATTCTTTATTTAATGACTTCGCTTTATCTTCTTTGTCGTAAATTTTACCTAAGTTTTCAGCATTTTTCTTCACTGAATTTACATAGTCTTTATCATCAGCACCTACATAAACAACTTTAGCGTCTGGTGCTGCTTTTTTGAATTCATCTAAATTCTTTTGGTTAGCTGTACGTGATGAAATGAAGATAACTTCTGGTTTAGCTTGCGCAATTTTGTCGAAGTTCACTTCTTTTAAAGAACCTGTGTTGATGTATTTGTCATCTTTAAATTCTTTTAAGAAGTCTGGTAATGTGCTGTTGCCTTCACCTTTAGGTACTGCTTTAACTTTATCTGCGACACCCATAGCTTTAAGTGTATCTAATGCACCATAGTCTAAAACGACAGCATTTTTAGGGTTCACTGGTACTTCAACTTCATTTTTAACCCCTTTTTCATCGCCGCCTTTAGGATCTTCACTTCTTAATTGGTAATTATTTTCAATTTTAACTGTCTTTTTATCTGATGAACCTTTTTCTGAACTTTCTTTTGAATCACTGCCATTACCACACGCAGCAAGTAAAAACATAATACTAACTAAAATAAATAAGCCTAATTTCTTCATTTTTCTTTATCCTCCTGAAATGTGTTAGACCCCCGTCTTGATATGCCGTAAAAAATCGGCATCACCCCTTTCAAATGGTCAGTGTTTAACTATAATATAGGCAAATTCTTTGGCCTCTGATGCATTCGATATCGACATCCATGTCATAAAGATGTCTTAAGATGCTCGGTTGAATAACTTCGTCTCGTTCACTCGCTTTGACGATTTCGCCATCTTTCATCGCAATTACATCATCTGAATAACTAGACGCAAAGTTGATATCGTGTAATACAATTACAATTGTTTTGCCATGTTCTCGTGTTAGCTTTCTCAATGTTTTCATAATTTCTACTGAATATTTCATGTCTAGATTATTCAGCGGTTCGTCTAATAAGATACATTCTGTATCTTGTGCGATTGTCATCGCAATATAAGCACGTTGACGTTGACCACCTGAAAGTGTTTTAAGATTACGATCTCTGATTTCTTGTAGTTGGAGTAAATCTAAAGCTTCATTGATTTTTTCTTTATCTGTATCGTCTAATCGGCCTTTAGAGTATGGGAAGCGACCGAATGCGACTAATTGTTCGACTGTAATATTTAGTTCCGTATGATTCGTTTGTTTTAAAACTGAAAGCTTCTTCGCAATTTCATTACTTGTAAATGCGCCAATACCTTCGTGTTCAAGTTCTATAGAACCTGTATCTATATCCATTAAACGGCTGACCGCAGATAATAAGGTACTTTTACCTGCCCCGTTTGGACCTATTAATGACGTCAAACGTCCTTTACGAATTTCTACGTTAATATCTTTAAGAATCGGTTTATCATGAATCGTTTTATTTAAATCTTGAACTTGTATCATCATGAATTTCTCCTTTTAATCAATAAGTATACGAAGTAACTTCCTCCGATTAAGTTGATGAGGATACTTACTTCTGTCGTGGCTTCAAATAAATGTTCTACAATCCATTCTGCAGTAAATAAGCTGATCCAGCTTAAAAATATTGTCGCAGGTAATAAGTATTTATGTTCATATGTTTTCATGACTTCATGCGCAATGTTCACAGTTAATAACCCTAAGAATGTAATCGGACCAACAAGCGCTGTAGCGATTGAAGTTAATAACGCGACCATAATCATTAATAAACGTGTCATTCGTGTATAGTTGACACCTAAGTTCAATGCCTGTGCTTTCCCTAATAGTAATACGTCTAAATAAGGCAAGATTTTAATTGTAATTAAAATTAGAATAACTAAGACAATGCTGCTGATGGCAACTAATTTTGAGTTCGATGCATTAAAGTTCGCAAACATTGAACTTTGTACAGCTAAGAAATCTTCAGGGTTGATTACGAGTTCGATAAAGCCAGTGATACTTCTAAAGAATGTACCTAAAATCACACCGATTAATAAGATAAAGTACACTGAGAAGTTACCGTATTTAAAAACACCCTGGAATAGAATGAGTGCGAATATAATCATTGCGACTAATGTTAACGCAAAGTTGAGATAAATATTTGTCACTGCCATTGATTGAATACCAAAGATAAAGACTAAGACAACTTTGACAAACATATAGACCGCATCTAATCCCATCATAGACGGTGTTAATAATCGGTTGACTGTAATCGCTTGGAATATAATGACAGAGGTACCAATCGCTGCACCGACTAAAATCATTAAAATCAGTTTCCTGATTCGACTTTGTATCTGATACGCAAAGATATCAAAGTCAATGCCTAACAAGAGATATAAAATACCCGTTACCACAACTACACCCAATAATATAAATAATCTGATATTACTTTGTTTATGACTCATAGTTGCGACTCCCTTTAAATAACATTACTAAGAAAATTAATGTCCCGAAGACACCAATAGTCAATCCGATATTGATTTCATATGGATAAACAATCACACGTCCTAAGATGTCGGACACCAATACAAAAATCGCACCTAAGACAGCAGTGTGCGGCAAGGCATTTTTTAAATGGTCTCCTCTATAGATAGACACAATATTCGGCACAATTAAGCCTAAGAACGGTAAAGTACCAACTGTCACAACGACTAATGCGGTCATTGTTGCGGTAATCGTTAAGCCGAACATCATAATTCGATCGTAGTTGACTCCTAAGTTATGGCTGAAGTCTTTACCCATACCAGCAATAGTGAAATAGTTGGCAAAAATATACGTAACAATAAGCAATGGGATGCTTAAATATAAGACTTCATATCGACCGCTTGTGATAATCGCAAAGTTACCGTTCAACCAGTTCCCAATACTTTGCAGTACATTCGTCCTTAATGCCACAAACGTTGTTAAACTAGATATAATACCGCCAATCATAATACCGAGTAACGGCACGAATATAACATCTTTAAAACGTATAATTTGAATCAATTTCATAAAGAAGAATGTTCCGCCGATACTAAGTACCATAGCGAATAACAGCTTAATTAAAATATGCGCTTGCGGAAAGAAGATTAATGAGATGAGGATCCCTAGTTTCGCCCACTCCATCGTCCCTGCAGTTGTCGGACTGACGAACTTGTTTTGCATCATCTGCTGCATAATCAGTCCAGCCAGTGCTAAAGAACTGCCTGAAATGATAATACTGACTGTTCTTGGAATACGGCTCGAAAAAAGTATATTTTGCTGATCTGCGGTTAAATGAAAAATTTGTGTAATAGAAAGCTGACTAACGCCCACAAACAATGAAAGGATAGTCAAAAATATAAAAAGAATTAATAAAACTGGAAAGCGCATGAGTTGTTTAATCATTTGAAACTCCTATCCCCTCTAAAAACAATTAATGATCAACTGTAACTGATAATCATTTTCACTTACTTTCTATCGTATCAGTTTCTCCCGTTTTATCAATGCTTTTCAAACATTTTCAGGAAAATTCTTTTAAAAATATAGGCTATTCCCTGAGATAGAATGTATTTTTTCTCTCTTTATTTCGATTAACTCTTTTGCTTCAACATATTTTATTTTCAATTATATTTTTTTAAAACAAAAAAAAGAGCAATGACTTCAAACCGTTTTCACAGTCAGAATCAATGCTCTTCAAAATGATATTATTTATTTTTCATCATCAAAAATAAAGTCTTCATCACGTAATGCTTCTACGTTTAACGCTAACGTATAACCGTCACCTTTAACTGAGAAGAAGTCATGGTTTTTCGTTGACGTATCTAATGCGTTTTCGATAATTGGGTTGAATTCGCGTTCTTCGAAATAAGGTTCAAAACCTAAGTTGGATAATGCTTTGTTTCCGTTATAACGTACATAGTTCAATACATCATCTGTTAAACCAATTTGGTCATATAGTGAATGTGTATAAGAAACTTCGTTTTTGTATAACTCATCTAATAGTTTATACATTTCTTGATCTGCACGTTGTTTTTCATTTTCTGAAAGTTCATTACGCATGTGTTGCGCATCTAAACCAGTGAACACACCGTGGATAGACTCGTCTAATAAAATCTTACGGATGATTTCACCAGATGTTGTCATACGACCTTGTCCAGCAAGATAAAGTGGATAGTAGAATCCAGAATAGAATAAGAATGTTTCTAAGAACACACTAGATACACGTGCCATATATTGGTCATATACTGATGCATCTTTTCTCCATAATTTATGATAGTTACCCACAATTTTATCTGATTTGAATTTTAAATGTGGTTCTTCAAGTACCCATGTATCTAAAAGATAGTTTGTCTCACTAGATGGTAATAATGTTGTGAAAATGTGAGAATAACTTTTCGCATGGATTTGTTCCATCATACCCATAAATGAGTAGACAGCTTTTTTACGTAAATCTTTTGTATGCATCATGACTAAAGGCATGCCGTCATCAGCTTGATGTGTATCTAAACCTGTTAAACCTGCAAGTGCCTTCTTAAATGTATCTTGTTCTTCTGGTGTTAATGTTTTCCAACTCGCAATATCTTTAGAAACTTTAAATTCAGTTTCTACCCACATTTGGGAGATGTTTTGTCGCCAAAACATGTTTGTCATATCTTCTTGCGTGTTCCAATTGACAGCAATCATCAAAGTGCATTTCCCCATTCTTGATTTTTAATTTTACTCGTTCAAATTCCGTTTAAAAAATTTATATGATTAGAGGAACAACCTCATTAGGATTGTTCCTTGATAGGCTTCATTAGATTGCGCAGCTTGTACATTCTTCTACGCTTAATAATTTGTTACGTGTATAATAAAGTGATTTTAGACCTTTATGATGTGCATAGACATATAAACGTGCTAATTCACGTGTAGAGATTTCTGAGTTAACGTAAAGGATTGTTGAGATACCTTGGTCAACGTGTTGTTGGATTGTTGCTACTAAATCAATTAAACGCATTTGATCTGTATTGAATGCTGATTTGTAGTACCACATTGTTTGTGGTGATAAGAATGGCATTGGATAGAATGTTTCTGCGTTGCCATACGTACGACGTTCGATTTGATCAACAATCGGCATTACTGAACTTGTTGCGTTTTGCACGTAAGAAATACTTTGTGTTGGCGCAATCGCAAGACGATAAGCATGATATAAACCATATTGCTTAACATCTTCTGCTAAAGCTTTCCAATCTTCTGCAGTAGGGATTTCTAAACCTTCAAATAAAGGTTTAACTTTTTCGTATTCAGGCACGATATCCGCTTCTGTATACTTTTCAAAGTATTTACCGCTCGCATAATCTGATTTCTCAAATTCTTTATAAGCTTCGCCGCGTTCTTTCGCAATTTGCATTGAACGCTCGATTGAGTAATAGTTCATCATCATGAAGAACACATTTGCGAAGTCTTTTGCTTCTTCAGATTCATAACCGATTTGGTTCTTCGCAAGGTAACCATGCAAGTTCATAACACCTAAACCAACAGAGTGCAATTCACTGTTTGCTTTACGTACACCTGGTGCGTTTTGGATGTTTGCTTCGTCACTTACAACAGTTAAAGCATCCATACCTGTGTGTACAGAATCTCTGAATTTACCTGATTCCATCACATTGACAATGTTCAACGAACCTAAGTTACATGAAATGTCACGTTTGATTTCATCTTCCACACCATAGTCATTGATAATAGATGTTTCTTGTAATTGGAAGATTTCAGTACATAAGTTACTCATTTTGATTTGTCCAATGTTTGAGTTGGCATGTACTTTGTTTGCGTTATCTTTAAACATTAAATAAGGATAACCTGATTGTAATTGTGTTTGAGCAATTGTATTTAACATTTCACGTGCATCTTTTTTACGTTTTAAGACATTCGGATTTTCGACCATTTCATCATAGTATTTATCAAGATCGATATCATCTAATGTTACACCGTATTCATTGTAAACTGTGTGTGGTGCGAACATGTAGAAGTCTTTACCTTCTTTTGCAAGTTCAAAGAATTTAGCAGGTACGATTAAACCTGTAGAAATTGTTGCTAGACGAAGGTCTTCATCTGCGTTTACTTTTTTCGTATCTAAGAATTCTTCAACATCATAGTGGAAGATGTTTAGGTAAACAGCACCAGCACCTGGTCTTTGACCTAATTGGTCTGCGTAGCTGAAGCCGCCTTCAAGTGATTTTGCTACAGGTAAGACACCTTTTGCGACGCCTTTGATTCCTTTGATTGCTTCACCACGTGCACGAAGTTTAGATAAGTTGATTGCGACACCGCCGCCGATTTTACTTAATTGTTTCGCTGTTGAATCAATAAAGTTGATAGAGTTTAAGCTGTCGTCTACTTCTAATAAGAAACATGATACAAGCTCACCTCTACGGGCACGGCCTGCGTTTAAGAATGTTGGTGTTGCAGGTTGGTAACGTTGTTCAATCATAGATGAAATAAATTGTTTTGCTTGCGCTTTGTCACCATCTGCTAAATAAAGTGCGACAATAGTCACGTGTTGTGTATAGTCTTCTAAATATTGTTTTTTATCGTTTGTTTTTAATGCATAATCTTTAAAGAATTTACTTGCTGACATATAGCTCGCAAATGTAAATGGAATACTGCGTGCATACTCAGTAATTTCTTTTAAGTCTTCTTCACTATATGTTTGGAATACATCTACATAGAAATCATTATCTACAAGATAGTGCAAACGTTCGATTTCTGAATCGAAATAAATCGTATGATCTTTGATTTCTTCTAAATAAACTTCTAGCGCTTCTTGGTCTTTTTCTAAGCTGAAGAAACCATTTTCTTTACGCTTTGTAACCTCATTATTTAACTCAATATGATTGTATTGCTTTTCGTTCATAGTCTTCATATAAATGCCCCACCTTATCTTTAAACTCTTCTACGTCTTTCTTTGTACCTTGTACTTCAAATTTCATTAATAGCGGAACGAGATATTTTCGAGAAATGGTCTCGCTGGCTTTCGCAAAGTTTTGACCCCAGTTACGGTTACCACTGCCGACCACTGCTCTGATCATGTTTCCGTTATGACTTAAAAATGTTTTGACAACATCTGGCACTTCTCCAAAGCCGATTGTACTAGTGACCAATACATAAGGCTCATCCAAGCGCACATCCGCGCAGTTATCATTTGTAATCTCTAAAGTGTCCTCAAATTCAGTTCTTGCAACAAATCGTCTCACGTTACCAGTAAATGAAAAATATACTACCTTCATTGAATCACCCGCTTTCTTACAAAGAACGCGCTTAATCGTCACATAGCGTCATGCACATATTATTCATAATTAAAAAACATGCCAGGCTGCCGTACTGGTATTGCTGTTTCTAAAAAGAAGTTGTGACTGCTGCATGTTTTAGTTTATTTCGATATGTTAAATGCATTGCTCCCTGCCACTACATATTGTGTTGGTAATCAGTTAACCGAGTATTCCTTCACAATACTCTTGTCCAAATAAGTACAATTACTCATATTTCTATTTGCTTAGACATGACTTGTCATCACAACTTTGAACACGATTTCTCAACTATACAGAACATATTGGTTAAACCCCTAACCAATCTGTTCATCTTGCAAATTCTGTGTGAAATTGCCTTAAAATAGTGAAATATAATTTTCTTATTTTTGGACTCGACCACAATATATAGTGTTAGGTTCCGTTCTTCAATACTATATTATGTGATTCATTATACCGAACACCTATTATAATTTCAAAGAGATTCACCCGCTAAAATTTTCTTTAAATTTGTCAAAATTGATGAAAGTAGCGTCATCTCTATGCTTGGCGTTCTTAAATTTTTCCAAAAATCATTTTAAAATAAATAATTGTAATTTTGCTCTTGATTTTTTGAGAATTTGTGTACCGCTTGTCATCACAAGATTCCGCTGATTTGCGTCATGAAAGGCTTAACACAATTTATTCATCAACACAAAATAATCATTCCTTTCAGTTAGTGACGTGTCATTTAATCTAATAGATAGAACGTACGTTCGGTTTATAGTATACCATGTTCATTTTCTTTAGCAAGTCTATATAGGCACTTATTTCTATATATGCTAAGATGATATACGTTAAGTTTTGAGGAAAGTTGAGGAAAGTATATGGATCCAAAAATAAAAGGAATCATTGCGATACTTGTTTCAGCTATAGGATTCAGCTTTATGTCCCTATTTTTCAGACTTGCTGGTGATTTACCCGTCTTCCAGAAGTCACTCGCTAGAAACTTAGTCGCAATGCTCATCCCACTGTATTTCTTATATAAATACAAACAACCCATGTTTGGTAAATTAAGCAGTCAGCCCTTATTAATTGCACGTTCAACCCTTGGTTTAATCGGTGTCTTATTCAACATTTACGCTATAGACCATATGCTGTTAAGTGACGCAGATACATTGATGAAGCTTAATCCTTTCTGGACGATTTTACTCAGTATGATTTTCTTGCATGAGAAAATCCGTAAATATCAAATTACAGCGATGTTAGTCGCAATTGTCGGTATGTTATTTGTTGTACAACCGCAATTCTCTTCAGAAATGATTCCAGCTATCGTCGGATTATTCTCAGGTATCTTCGCCGCATCAGCTTATACTTGTGTACGTGCATTAAGTACAAGAGAAGCACCTTATACGATTGTCTTTTACTTCTCTTTCTTCTCAATTATTGCTTTAATTCCATTCGTTATCTTTACGTATGTACCGATGTCAGGCCTACAAATGATTTATTTAGTAGGTGCCGGCTTATCAGCTGCTGTCGGTCAAATCGGAATTACACTCGCATATAGTTTTGCACCTGCAAAAGACATTTCAATCTTTACGTATGCTTCCATTATCTTTACAGCGTTAATGGGCATTGTCATTTTCGGAGAATCACCGGATTTATATGCTACACTAGGTTATGTCATTATTATCAGTGCCAGCTACTATATGTTCGAAAAAGCACGCAGACAAAGCAGAAAACCAGTACAATCGTCTCATAGAGGAGGAAAATAAATATGTCACAACAAGGCAGAAGCAAAGAAGATTTAGAAGATCTTACATTGCTTGGTAATCAAAATAACCAATATGACTTTAATTATCGTCCAGATGTGTTAGAGTCTTTCGATAATAAACATCAAGGACGCGACTACTTTGTAAAATTCAATTGTCCTGAATTTACATCATTATGTCCGATTACAGGCCAACCAGATTTCGCTACTATCTACATTTCATATATTCCGAATATCAAAATGGTAGAATCTAAATCATTGAAACTTTATTTATTCAGTTTTAGAAATCATGGTGATTTCCACGAAGATTGTATGAATATTATTATGAATGACTTAATTGAATTAATGGATCCGCATTATATTGAAGTTTGGGGTAAATTCACGCCACGCGGCGGTATTTCTATCGACCCTTATACAAACTATGGCCGTCCTGATTCTAAGTATGAAAAAATGGCTGAATATCGCATGATGAATCACGATTTATATCCAGAAACGATAGATAATAGATAATTGCAGATTTATTTGAAGAACAACCTGATTAAATTCGGGTTGTTTTTTATTTTGTGGGAAGCGGATACATAACTTTTTATTACAAAAATGTAAAAGGTAGCTTCATTAATTTTCAGAATTTTCTTGTATATACACTTTTAATAGCTTAAAATTATTTTAAGTCATTCTTAGGGGGAAATTTATGAACAAGAAACAATATACACGCGAAGAAGTTATTCAAAGCACACCACGAACTGGTTTCTTTGGTCATCCGAAGGGATTAAGCACCTTATTCTTTACTGAGTTTTGGGAGAGATTCAGTTACTATGGTATGAAAGCTATTTTAGTTTACTACCTGTATTATTCTGTAGCTAAAGGCGGATTCGGCTTAGATGAGTCTGTAGCCATGCAGATTGTTGCTTTATACGGAACGTTAATCTATATGTCTGGGGTTATCGGGGGCTGGATTGCTGACCGTATCACAGGAACACAACACGCTGTGTTCTTCGGCGGTATTCTCATTATGTTCGGTCATATTATTTTAAGTTTACCGGGCAGCCTAACCGCCGTTATGATTGCTTTATTACTCTTGATTATCGGGACAGGTTTGTTAAAACCAAACATTTCTACAACAGTCGGCGAATTATACGATAAAAATGACAACCGCGTTGATGCAGCCTTCACTATTTTCTACATGGGGATTAACTTAGGTGCTTTAATTTCACCTATTTTAACTGGTGACTTACAAACACGTGTTGGTTTCCATGCTGGTTTTGCAACAGCAGCTGTCGGGATGTTTATCGGTTTAGTTGTTTACTGGTCTAAACGTAAAAAGTATTTAAATTTAGCAGGGTTATCTGTACATAATCCATTAACAAAAGAAGATACTAAGAAATTCTCTTTAATCGCTTTAGCAATCGTCGCAGCGTTTGCCATTTATTTAATCGTTTTAAAGTCATTCAATGCATTAACAATTGAAAACTTCAGTTTATTAGTTACATTTATCGGAATTGCTTTACCAATTTACATTGTAGTTTACATGCTTGTCAGCAAGAAAGTGACACCAGAAGAAAAATCTCGTGTCGGCAGTTATGTACCGTTATACATCACTTCTGTAGCTTTCTGGATGATCCAAGAGCAAGGTTCTACAATCTTGGCAAACTTTGCAGATAAGAAAACAGAATTAAGCTTAGCTAAATTAACAGGCGGCGCGATTCATTTCGATATTCCAGCTGCTTGGTTCCAATCATTGAACCCTATCTTTATCGTAGCGTTAGCACCACTCTTTGCGATGTTATGGGTCAAACTCGGCAAACACAACCCACCTACTGTCATTAAATTCGCATTAGGTGCCATCATCGGTGGGGTTTCATATTTAATCATGGTCGTTCCTTTAGCTGGTGGATTAGCACCTGGAGAACTGATTCACCCTATCTGGTTAGTCTTAAGCTTCTTATTAATCACAATCGGTGAGTTATGTATCTCACCTGTCGGTCTAGCTACTACGACAAAACTTGCACCATATGCCTTTACAGCACAAATGATGAGCTTATGGATGTTAAGTAATGCGACTGCACAAGGTCTGAATGCGCAGCTAGTTGTTGTATACGCTAAAATGGATTCAGGTCAATACTTCTTATACTCTGGTTTACTGACACTAGCTATCGGGGTATTGCTTGTGATTATTTCACCATTTGTACGTCGTGCAATGAAAGGTATTCACTAATACAAAATCGAACAAATTTAGTCTGAAATCTCTCAGAGGTTTCAGGCTTTTTCTATGGTCAATTTTTCACTTTCACTTTTTTGCCATATTTCAATCTGCATACCTTCTTTAGTTAAAATCTTCTCAAATTACGCCTTTTCTTCTAATTAAGCTTGATTAATCATGTTTTATATCTTATTCTTTTCAGAAAATTGTTAATATTTTTATTTTTAGAAAATTATTGAAACTCTCTTTTTTACATAGTAGAATCGAATATAATCCACTCCGTTATAGGATAGAAAGGTCGGGGTTAGTTTGCAGAACAATTTACATCAAAAGCATGTCCAAGAAATACCACAGAAAGGGTTCTTTGGACATCCAAAAGGATTAGGAGTCCTCTTCTTCGTAGAATTTTGGGAGAGATTCAGCTATTACGGAATGCGTGCACTCTTAATCTTCTACATGTTCTTCGCTATTAAAGATGGCGGATTAGGCATGGATAAAACGACTGCACAGTCAGTCATGTCAGTATATGGGTCACTGATCTTTATGACCAGTGTACTTGGCGGCTGGGTCGCAGATAGAATCACAGGTACACGCAGAGCGACAATGTATGGTGCTATTTTAATTATTATCGGTCACGTTTTCTTAAGCTTGCCGTTAGCACAAACAGGACTATTCATTTCAATGTTCTTTATCATCGTAGGTTCAGGACTTATGAAACCGAATATCTCTAATATTGTAGGTCGCTTGTATCCTGAAAACGATAAACGTATCGATTCAGGGTTTGTTATTTTCTACATGTCCGTAAACATGGGTGCCCTTGCTGCGCCATTAATTTTAGATCAATTCTCTAAAGGTCATATGTTCCACCAAGGTTTCTTAATCGCAGCAATCGGTATGACACTCGCATTGGTTATTTATCTTTTATTCAACAGACGTAACTTAGGTAACGTTGGTTCAGCGCCGACAAACCCATTAAACGCAGTTGAAAAGAAGCGTTATTCAATGATTACAGGTATTGTAGTCGTAGTCATCGCACTTGTATTAATCATCACTGGTTTAACTGGTACATTATCATTCAACTTAGTCAGCACAACTGTCTTAATCTTAGGTATTGCCTTACCAGTCTCTTACTTTACAACTATGATTAGAAGTAAAGAGGTTACAGATGATGAACGCTCACGTGTTATTTCATTTATTCCGTTATTCATTATTGGGGTAATTTTCTGGTCTATCCAGGAACAAGGTTCTAACGTTTTAAACATCTACGCATTTACAGGCACAGATATGAAATTGAATTTATTCGGTTGGACAACTGATTTTGGTAAAACATACTTCCAATCAATCAACCCATTATTCATTGTATTATTTGCGCCAGTATTGTCTTATGTTTGGAAGAAAATGGGAGATCGCCAACCAAGCCTTGCGACTAAATTTATTTGGGGTGCTTGGTTAGCAGGTATTTCATACATCTTAGTAGCGGTAGTCATGATGACTTCTGGCGGCAGCACAGTATCCGTAAACTGGGTTATTCTGTCATACATCATTTGCGTAGTCGGTGAGCTTTGCTTATCACCAACAGGCAGCAGTGCTGCAGTAAAATTAGCACCAAAAGCTTTCAACTCTCAAATGATGAGCTTATGGTTATTAACAAACGCTACTGCACAAGCCATTAACGGAACACTTGTTAAATTAATCGAACCGTTAGGCTATCAAAACTACTTCTTATTCCTAGGAGTTCTAGCAGTAGTTATCGGCTTAATCGCATTTATGTTTGTACCAAAGATTATTAAAGGTATGCGTGGCATACGTTAACACATAAAAGAAGCATCAAACGCTATTCAAAATAGTGGTTTGATGCTTCTTTTTTATGTCATTACTTAATTCAACTATAAATGTAGAAGAAGAAAAAGACGGGCGACCCCGTCTGTAAAATTTGCTTATTTATTTCCTAAGAAATATTGTTCAACTTCTTTCCAGTTATTGACACGATCGAAGTCTTTATTGTGGATGTTATGTTGTGCTGTATACATCACTGGTTTCCCTGTAAAGCGTGCAAGTTGTCTTGGATTGTCATCGATTAAATAATCTGCTTTGACAATATTCTTTCTACCGCAGAAGACAAATTGTTGCGGATCTAAGAATGGGAAGTGTACTCTTAACCATTCATATTTTTCATGGAATGAAGTCGGCACATCCATTGCGGCTGTCGCAATATAAATATCATAGTGTTCAGCTAACTTCTTCACCACTTCTTGTGAATCTTTAATAACTTCTAAATTCTTAAAGAATCCTGGTTGTTTTAATACTTCATCAAGTACCCCTTCATGTTCAGGCATAAAGTGACGTAGTTTATTCCCATCTAATAATGCCTCTTTAATACCTAAATCTGTGCGTTTATTCACTTCTTCAATCAATGCTTTGATTGTATCTGCTAAAACTTCATCCATATCAATCGCTATTGATTCTCTCTTCATTACTGATAGCAACTTCCTTTCCTTTTCTTCTCTTCGAGTATAGCATATTTATTTTATAGAGTTGTGAAGTCTGATTTGAAAATATGTAAAGTAAAAACAAGTATCAACACGGAATTATGTTGATACTTGTTTTGTTATCGGTTATGCTTCAAAATCAAAGTCTTTAAGCACTTCGATCATTTTATCATTTTGTTCTGGGAAGCCAATGGTAATACGTACACCAATTGGGAACTCACGCGTAATACATCCGACTTTTAATAACGCTTTATATAAGTCATGCGGACGTTTCGTATTCACAAAGACAAAGTTCGTTTGGCTGTCAAAGAAATGTTTGCTTTCTGGAATTTCAAAGAATTTTGCACGTTCCTCAGCATTTTTTTGTTGAATGTCTTTTAAGTAATCTTGATCTTGATATGCTGCGACTGCCGCATATTCTGATAAGCGCCCTACGTTAAACGGTGGACGAATAATATTATAGTTATGAATTGCTTCTTCAGTCGCAATGATATAACCGACTCTTAGACCTGCTAGACCATATGCTTTAGAGAACGTACGCATTAAGAACGCATTTGGGAAACGTTCTTGTAACTTTAATGTATCTGGAAAATCTTCCGCAGTCACAAATTCAAAGTATGCTTCATCAACTAAAACTGGAATATGACTTGGCACTTTTTCTAAGAACGCTTCTAAATCATCATGTGTGACATATGTGCCTGTCGGGTTGTTTGGATTACAAATCCATACTAATGCAGTGTCTTCATCAATCGCTTCTAAAATACCATCTAAATCGAATTGACCATTAGATTTTAAAGGTACTTGTACGACCTCTGCCGCTTCCACAATCGCATTATGATAATACTGACCAAATGTCGCTTGGCTTGTCACAATCTTGTCTCCAGGCGTTAATACCGCACGAGAAATCATTAAGATAACCTCATCTAAGCCAGCTCCAAATAAAATACGATTTTCATCAATGCCTAACCCTTCCGCAATTTCCTTGCGTAATGTCGGTGCACCTGTTTCAGGATAATACAACACTTCATCTACATGCGCTTTAATCGCTTCTTTCGCTTTAGGTGAAGGACCATATAAGTTTTCATTTGATGCTAGTTTATGTAATTCAATGTCTAAACCGAATTCTTCTTTTAACGCTCTTGGTGATAAGCCTGGTTGATACGCTGAGAGCTGTTTAATTTGTTCTTTCATAGATACATCTGCCTCCTCAAAATGTTGTTTCTAATAATTTTAAATTTACTGACAATTATATACCTTTAAGCAACCCTTTGGCAACGACAAATTTATTGTACCTCGATTATGTTAAAACTAAAAAGAAAGCCTGAGTTACAATACCCAGACTTTCTTATTCATATTACTTAACTAAATTGTGTTTCTCTAAATACTCTTTCGCCACATGATACGGATCTTCATCTTTCACTGTGACTTTGTAGTTCATTTCTTGCATTTCTTCATCAGTGATTTTACCTGCTAATTTATTGAGCGGTTTGATGATTTCAGGATGTTCTTTGAGATATTTCTCTTTAAACATCGGTGCACCTTGATATGGTGGGAAGACGTGTTTGTCATCTTCTAAAATGACCATATCGTATTGTTTCAACTCTGCATCTGTTGAATAAGCATCAATTAAATTGATGTCACCTTTTTCAACAGCTTGATAACGTAATTTCGGTTCCATTGTACGAACTTTATTAAAGTTTAAATCATATGCTTTAGAAATAGCTTTATAACCGTCAGGACGGTCATTAAATTCTAAAGTGAAACCAGGTTTGATATCATCTTCAACTTTTTGTAAATCACCAATTGTTTTCAATCCGTGTTTCTTCGCAAAGTCACGCTTCACAGCTAATGTGTAAGTGTTGTTGTATTTCATCGGTTTCAACATCGTCATGTTTTCTTTTTTCTCTAGACTTTGTTTTGCCTGTTCGTACACTTTAGCTTCTTCTTTGGATTTCAGTGGTTCTTTAGTTAATTCACCTAAAACTGTTCCTGTAAATTCTAAATAGCCATCAATATCGCCAGATTTTAAAGCATTGAATAAGAATGATGTTTTACCCATGCCATCTTTAACATCCACTGTGTTGTCTGTTTCTTCTTCGATTAAAATCTTATACATATTCGTAATGATTGATGGTTCTGAACCAAGCTTGCCGGCAATCGTGATTTTATCGCCTTTGCCGCCTAACATTGGGATAACAATGACAAGTGCTACAACTAACACGATAGTGCCTAAAGTAATCAACAATTTCTTATATGATAGTTTCTGCAAGAAACGTAAGGCTAAGTCAAAGACAATCGCCAAAATAGCAGCTGGAATCGCACCTAATAAAATTAACGAACTGTTGTTACGGTCGATACCTAATAGGATTAAATCACCCAGGCCGCCTGCACCGATTAATGCTGCAAGTGTTGCAGTACCAATGATTAACACCATTGCAGTACGAATACCTGCCATAATAATCGGCATCGCAATCGGCAACTCAACTTTCGTCAAACGACGTCCAGGTTTCATTCCGATACCTTTCGCTGCTTCAACAAGAGACGGATCAACTTCCTTAATACCAGTATATGTATTGCGGAGAATTGGCAGTAACGCATATACAACTAATGCAATAATCGCTGGCACTGTTCCAATACCAAACAATGGAATCATTAGTCCTAATAAAGCTAGTGAAGGAATCGTCTGCATCACAGCGGCAACGTTGATGACCGCTTCAGAAAAATGCTTTGTTTTCGTCAGTAAGATACCAAGCGGTACTCCGATTAAACAAGCAATTAACAATGCGATAAAGGAAATTTGCATATGTTCTAACAGCGTGCTCAGCAATTCCTCTTTTCGCTCTGAGAATGTTTGAAAGAATGCATTCATGATACGTCACCTCTCTTACTTTGAGCTAAAAACTTAAAGACATCTTCTCGTGTTAAGAGATGGTGTTGATCATGTTGTTTAATTACGACACTAGGATAGTGTGTTAAATCTTCATATACCTTGTTTAAAGGTGTATCTGGCAACAACACCGGTAAATCATTTGGTGTATCAACTGTTTTAAGTTGTTTGCCTTGCAGAAGTTTTTCAAGCGTTAAGTGAGACGTATCCGCATGGTCATATTGATTAATAAATTGTCTCACAAAATCATTCTTAGGATGTTGCATAAAGCCATCAGGTGTATCGATTTGTTCTACACGTCCATCATTAAATAAACAAATGCGATCTGCTAATTTCATCGCTTCATTAATATCATGTGTCACAAAGACAATGGTTTTTCTGATTTTAGCTTGCAGCTCAATCAAATCTTCTTGTAAATTCGTACGACTGATTGGATCTAAGGCACTAAATGGTTCGTCCATTAAAATCACTGGCGGATCTGCAGCTAATGCACGTACAACACCGACACGTTGACGTTGTCCGCCTGATAATTCATCTGGTTTGCGATCGCGATATGTATCAGGATCTAGATTCACCATCTCAAGCAACTCATCAATACGCTTGTCTATCTTAGCTTTGTCCCAACCTTTCATTTGCGGTACTTGCGCAATGTTTTCCTTAACCGTCATATGCGGAAATAACGCGATTTGTTGAAGGACATAACCCATATCCCATCGCATTTCATAAACAGGAAAATCACTGATTGGTTTACCTTTGAAATAAATATAGCCTTTCGTTAAGGGAATCAATCTGTTAATCATCTTTAACGTTGTTGTTTTACCACTGCCGGAAGGACCAATTAAAACGAAGAACTCACCTTCTTCAATGTTAAAACTGACATCTTCGACAGCCATTTTATTACCGTATTGCTTCGAAACGTTTTTTAACTCAATCATGCATAGGTCACCCACATTCTATTTCTATTTTAAAAAAGAACAGCAAGCTCACACTATCGTTAGCACAGTGAAACTTGCTGTTCTGTATTTAAATCTATTAAACTTGCGCTTTATAATTATGAATCGTTTCAATAAATTGAGGACAGTAATGTTTCAATTTATAACTACCGACACCGTCAATCGCAATCATTTCTTGTTTAGATTCAGGTTTACGTTTGGCGAATTCTTCAAGTGTAAAATCAGTAAAAATACTAATCGGTGCTACATTTAATTTCTCGCTGAGTTCTTGTCTGACTTGTACTAATGCGTCAAACAATGCTCTATCGACACCTTCAATAGTATTGATATTGACTTTTTCACGAGATTTTTTCTTGAATGGTACAGTATAAATTTTTAAATCCTCACTTAGTATTTGCTTAACCTTTTTATCACAAGTTAAAACCTCATCATTTTCGTTTAAGAAGCCTTTGAAGCGCAATTCATCAATTAAATGACTACATTCTGATGTCGTATACTCTTTCATAATACCGAAAGTTGATAATTTGTCATATTGGTTATACTTGATGTAATCAGACAACTCGCCTCTCAGCACTTGAATAATCACACCATAAGTCTCTTGTTGACCCATACGCACCACACAACTGATGATTTTCTTCGCTTCATTCGTCATATCATACGTTTTATTTTCATTACGACAATTACTGCAGCGGCCACATTCTTCTAATTTTTCATTTGGCTCGAAATAATGAACCAATGTAGCTTCTAGACACTTTTTTGTTTTGGTATATTGAATCATTTTATTGAGCTTCTCACCCATTTTTTCTTTATAGTCATCATCACCCTTAGAAGATGAAATAAAGAATTGATGCAGATTAATATCACGTTCACTAAACAGTAAGATACATTCACTTGTTAAGCCATCACGTCCTGCACGTCCAGCTTCTTGATAATAAGATTCTAAATCTCCTGGCATATTGTAATGAATGACATATCTCACGTTAGATTTATCAATCCCCATACCAAACGCATTCGTCGCAATTACAACTTTAATGCGATCAAAGACAAAATCATTTTGTGCTTCATCACGCTCTTTATTCGTTAAACCTGCATGATAAATGGCACTGCTGATATTTTGATCTTCAAATACTTGTTGAAGTTCTTCAACTTGTTTTCTTGTTGAACAATAAATAATCCCTGCTTGTTGTTTGTGTGCCTTTACATAATCCATCACAAATTTTTGCCTCTGATATGTCGGATTGACTTTAAAGACTAAATTAGGACGTTTGATACTTGTTTTTACTCGGTTCACACCTGAGATATGCAGGCGTTCCATAATATCTTTTTGTACTTCAACAGTAGCTGTTGCGGTTAAAGCAGCAATCGCAAAGTCTTGCGGCAAGCAAAGGACTTTATCAATGACTTGTTGGTAACTTGGTCTGAAATCATGTCCCCACTTAGAAATACAGTGTGCTTCATCAAAAGCAACTAAGTGAATATCTAATCCGAATAACAACTGCATAAATTGACGATTCTCAAAACGTTCAGGCGCCGCGTATAAGAATTGAATCTTACCTTGACGTAAATCTTCTTCAATCGCTCGTTGTTCTTTTTGCGATAAGCTGCTGTTTAAAAATGCAGCGTTAATGCCCATCGCTTTTAATTGATCGACTTGGTCTTTCATTAATGAAATTAATGGGCTGATCACAATTGTCACGCCGCCCATTATCAATCCAGGCACTTGATAACATAATGATTTACCGCCGCCAGTAGGTAATACCCCTAGCACATTCTTTTTGTCTAGTATTTTGGAAATAATTTCCCTTTGTCCTGGACGGAAATCTTTATATCCAAAATAATGCGATAATGTCGTTTCCATAAAATTGACCCCTTATTGTTCTTTTAATTCTTCTAATTCGCTCCATCGTGTCATATCTTCTTCATATTGTGATTCTAATGCTTCTTTTTCAGTATTCAGTTCTTGAATTTTCGCATAATCATCACTTGCGTCTACCATCTCTTGTTCAATCACTTCTAGACGCGCTTCAGTCTCTTCAATACGTTCCATAATCGTATCGTATTCACGTTTTTCTTTATAAGACAATCCCTTACGTTGTCTTTCTTTTTGAACTTTTGGTTGAGCTTTAGCAACTGCTTGTTGTTTCTCTTGTTCTTGCTTATAAGCTTCATAGTCTTCAAAGCTTCCAATAACACGCTCAATTTGACCGTCATGCACATACCAATATTCTTGTGCAACTTTATTTAAGAAATAGCGATCATGGCTGACAGTAATAACTGTGCCGCCGAAAGTTGCGATATAGTCCTCAAGAATAGTTAGCGTTTCAGTATCTAAGTCATTTGTCGGCTCATCAAGCAACAATACATTCGGTTGATGAACCAATAATCTTAGTAAATATAAGCGTTTTTGTTCGCCACCGGAAAGTTTATATACTTTTTTACCGTGTGTAGCACTTGGGAATAAGAAACGCTCTAACAATTGTGTTACTGACACCGTCGTACCATCTTTTTCTTTCGCAACTTCACTTTCTTCTCTTAAGAAATCTATCACACGGATATCTCTATCTAAACGTTCATCCGTTTGTTTAAAGTAAGCTGTTTTGACTGTTTGGCCGATTTTCAGTTCTCCACTGAAGTCAGTATCTTCACCAGCAAGAATATTTAACAACGTCGTTTTGCCTGCACCGTTAGGTCCGACAATCCCGATTCGTTGACCGTTTTGTATGATTTGCGTCACATGTTCAAATAACGTTTTATCCGCAATGCTTTTAGATACATCATCTAGTTCAAAGACTTGTTTACCTATACGAGAATGCGCTAGGTTCAATTGTCCGCTTTCACGTGTTGTTTGATTTTTTACTTGTGATTCTAAATCACTAAAGCGATTAATACGTGCTTGTTGTTTTGTTGTTCTTGCTTTTGCACCTGCACGCATCCAAGCAAGTTCTTGTTTATATAAAGCACGTGCTTTTTGGTTTTGTTGCTGCTCTATTTGTTCGTTCTCCGCACGCATCGCAATATAGTCTTCATAGTTACCTGGATAGGTCGTTAATTTACCTCTATCTAATTCAATAATACGTGTTGAAACTTCATTTAAGAAATAACGATCATGCGTTACAAACAACACAGTATGTGGATATTGTTTTACGTAGTTGATCAACCATTTAATTGAATCGAAATCTAAGTGGTTGGTCGGTTCATCGAGTAATAATAAGTCTGGTTGTTCAATCAATGTTTTAGCCAAAATAACACGCTTTTGTTGACCGCCTGATAAAGATTTAACCGATACAGACGTATCATGAATACCAAGCTTTGATAAAATCGTTTTAACTTCTGCACTATAGTCCCATGCTTCTGCTTGGTCCATCGCCTCTTGCATTTTCATCATATGATTCAAGTTTTGGTCATTTTGCGTTTGGCTATACTGTTGTACCGCTTTTTCATAGTCTCTGATTAACTTCACAGTATCTGTGTCCGCACTCAAGACTTCTTCAAGTACTGTTCTGTCTTTAGTTAAATCTTGCTTCTGAGAAGAATAACGAATGCGATAGTCATTCGGACAATTCACTTCTGCTTCAAAGTCATCATCCAGCCCTGCGATAACTTTCAATAATGTACTTTTACCTGTACCGTTAATCCCTACAAGTCCGATACGCTCATGCGCTGAAACAGATAAGTGCAAGTCATCAAAAATCACTTTATCTGCATAAGATTTATGTAAATGTTCAATTTTATACGCTTCCATGTTATGCCTCCACTTATGTTCAGTCCGTTCATTCAATTGAGTTTTCAACCTTTATCTCAATTTTCAGTTCTATATATTATACACCCTTTGCGCGTCAAAAGATACTGTTACAGGTTCATCTTCAGCGGATAATTGTATAAGTTTTGTAAAGGCGTAAATTCCAAAAAAAGCGGGCAAATCCTTAAGAGGATTCACCCGCTGTTGAAATGACTAAGTCATTGTTTATTTTTTCTGAGAACCTTTAGGTCCTGTTTTATATTGATATTTAGATGGATTTACTTTATCGAAATCCGGATTTTTGTAGAATCTGAATAAGTCACCATTAAGAACACTGTCGCTCATTTCTAAGTCTTTTTCAACTTGTTGTTTATTTTTCTCTAAGTCAGCAGGTTCTTTTTCTAATGGTTCATTTGTTTTATTATCAAATGCTCTACCATTCACATATTTATATTCAGGTGTAATAAAGTCACCGTTTCTGAATGGTACGACTTGTTTATGATCCTTAGATAATAAATCTGTACCTAACATTAAGAAGTTCTTAGTATCGATACCTTCTAAGTGAAGTAATGTCGGCATTACGTCGATTTGTCCACCGTAAGTGTTGTCAACGCCGCCTTCTTTACCAGGAACTTTCATCCATAAACCAGTACGGTTCAAGTCCATAAATTTCGCTGGTGTAATTTCTTCACCTAATAATTTTTCCATTGCTTTATTATGGTTTTCAGAAATACCATAGTGGTCACCGTAGATGACAATCACTGAGTCATCATAGATACCTTTTTTCTTCAATTCGTTGATATATTCTTCTAAAGCACTATCCATGTAGTTCGCTGTTTGAACATAGCCATCTACTGTCGCATCGCCAGTGTTAGGTTTTTCAATTCCCGCTTCATCTGGTGATAATGTGAATGGATAATGGTTTGTCAATGTAATCAAGTGTGAATAGAATGGTTTTTTCATTTTAGATTGATATTCTGCTGATTCTTTAAAGAACGGTTTATCTTTCAATCCTAAGTTTTCAATGTTTTCAGGACTCATATCGTAGTAAGTCGCATCGTAGAATTTATCAATACCGAAATGTTTGTAAACTTGATCACGGTTCCAGAATGTTTTGTAGTCACCGTGCATAACGTTGCTTGTGTAGCCGCGTTTTTGATCAAGAATTGCTGGTAATGATTGATACGTATTAGAACCTTTCAATGAGTACGCTGAACCTTGTGGTAAACCATACAAGCTGTTATCCATTGTGAATTCCGCATCTGATGTTTTACCTTGTCCAGTTTGGTGGAAGAAGTTTGGATAATATTTATAACCTTCTTGTCCTGAAGACAATTTGTTAAGGAAAGGTGTCACTTCTTTACCATTGACTTTTTTGTTAATCAAGAAAGTTTGGAAACTTTCTAAATGAATTTTAATAATATTTTTCTTTTTACCTGCACCGTAATATTCCGGATTAGGTTCTACTTCTGCTTGTCTTTGTTTTGTGTAGTTCAATACTTTTGTTAAATCATCTTCAGAAGCCATTGCTTTCTCTTGATGGTTTTGAATTGATTTCACACCATCATAAACTGTGAAGTTATATGGTCCAAGATATTTAACTAGGTATTTATGGTCGAATGTACGAGTTAATAATTCAGGACGATCTGTTTCTGCAAATGCTAAGTTCAAGAAGAACAAAGCAACTGAAACTGCCATTACGACTGGAACAAATTTCTTGCTGAAAGTACGTGTATCTAACCATTTTGATTTAAAGATCAAAATAAACAGATAGATAATTGTATCTAAGAAATACACGAAATCATACCATTTGAATGACGCAGATACTGCGCCTCCCATAGACTCAACGTTACCTACTTGGTTTAAAGTACTGAATGTTAAAAAGTCTGAGAAGAATCTAAAGTAAACAACGTTTGCATAAAGCAAGAAAGTTAATAAGAATCCGCCGATGAGCATAAACCAAAACGCCTTCTTACCTTTAAAGAACAAGAATACGCTAAGTATTAATGCGAGTAAGCTGTATGGATTCATTAACAAAATTAAATTTTGGACTAATCCCTTAACTCCTAAAGAAAAATCAACATAATAAGCAAAATAGGTCTTCAAACTAACTGTTAAAACAGTGAGTAAGAAAAAGACAAAAATGCTTATTTTCTTTTTCTGCAGACTCATGTGTGTCTCCCCCGTTATTGTTATTTAGTATTCAATCAATCATCAAACAGTACCATTTCCCGTCTACTTTTTAATGTTTCTTATAGAAAAGATTGCTGCTCAATGGCCAATCAATTAAAAGCGAAGCAGTCTCGTGCTGCTTCTTATCTCTGTATTTTCAATAATTGCGTCATGTTTCATTTAAATTGCTCTAATTTATATTCATCAAAAATTTACATTGCCTACTTCTTTGTAACACTATTGTAACAAAAATTACGTAGTACAGTAACTAAATATAGAACATTTCACACGACATTTCAAGCGAAAACCTATCCAAAATTGACATATTACACTATATTTTTTCTATGTTAATTTATTGCTAAGAAAAGATAAAATGCTTTCATCATGCATGTTAAGCTTGTTCACTTTTATTTTGAATTCGCGTTAATATTATAAAATTATACAGGAAATCACACACGATTAAATCAGACTCCAGCCTTAGAATGTAATTGTGCATTTTGCACATTAAAAAAACTGAGAAAGTAACCAGCTTTCTCAGTTGAATTCATTTAAATTAATGTGTCATGTTATTTATTCATTTCTTGCATCATACGATATTCAATACCATGGAATAGCTGTTGTAACCAACTGCTGTATTTCATTAAGTTATTTTCTGCAGTATAAATATCAATATATTGGAACTTTAAGCGCGCACCTTGTGGTTTTTGCGCAAGTTTTGTTAAATGATAGCTCGCAATTGTACCTAATTGCGGATAGCTTCCTAATGTATAGTGGTCATTTAATAAGATGATTGGTGAACCATCACGTTTCACTTGAATCGTGCCACGTTTTACAGATTGATGTGGCGGCATGTCTTCATAAAAGGCCTTTACTGGATCGCCTTCTAGAATCATCCCTGCACGGTTCGCTTTGCTGGTTACTTTGTATTCACCATATGTAAAGCGATTTAAAGTTTCTTCATCAAAGTCCTCTGCTCCTTTATTTAACACTACATGGAACATATCAGACATATAGTTGAAAGAAAGTGCATAACCATCAATACCCCAATCCGTTTTATGTGTAACCTTCAAGTTATCAAATAATTTCAGATGACGTTTAGTATAGTTACGTTTCATATTAATCGCATCACCTGCTTGCAATGCGCGTCCTTCGTAACCACCTATTTTAGATAGGAAGTCTGTTGAAGTTGAACCTAGCCACTCTTCAAGTTCTACTCCGCCGCCGATTGCTAAGTAAACACGAGATGTACGGTTAGATTCAGAGAACTGTAGGACATCTCCTTTTTCTACTAAATACAATTTGTTCGGCAAAATGCGCATGTTTTGTGTCCATGCTTTGAAGTTGCCGCCAGAAAGTGCAATTAAAGTCGGCTCAGTGAAGCGAATACGCGCCATTTTTGTCGTCATCTCTAACGTTGCTTCATTTTTATCATTCGCAACCAAGCGATTCGCAATTTCATGTGCTAAGAAATCAATTGCACCGCCAGGAATAACGCCATCATGCTCGTAACCTTGTCGTCCAAAGTCTTGGAAGCTTGAAAAAAGTCCTGGATTTTCTATTATGATTGACATGATTCACTGCCTCCTTCACTTTCATTTTCAGGTTCAGCTGGTTTGAACCGTACAGTATCACCTAACTTCAATAAAGTGAAGTCTTCTTTTTCTGGGTTGAATAAACGGACAGGTGTATAACCGATAACAAGCCAGTCACCGTATGTATCAGTTGTGACTACACCACATTTCTTTCCTTCAAGGATGACAGATCCTGCTGGAATAAATTTTTGTTCATCTCCTGTATGGTTAACATAAATACGTTCATTTAATCCTGTTAGATACGGGAATCCTGGTGAATAGCCCATCATCGATACGAAGTATGTTTTATTCGCATGCAATGAAATAAATTCTTCTTCACTCATTCCGAAGTATTCTACCAACTCTGCTAAATCCGGACCGTATTCGCCACCATAGTAGACAGGTAATTCTACAGGCATTTTTACAGCATCCCCATGTCTGACTTCGATTTTGATAGAGTGCAGTAAATCCGTCATATATTGGAATGGTGATGTAATATGATGATGTTTCATCATATCTCGCGCATTATAGACAATCATCATATCAGATTCAGTCGGCACGATTTCTGTAATAAATGGATAGTTTTGTTCTAATAAATACGAACGTAATGCTAACAGGTCTTCTGTTGTATGTTGCGTGACTTCTTTCTCCACAGAAACCACAATTGCTTTGTCACCTTGACTATAAATTTTCATAATGCACCTCTGGTCTTCATTGATTATAAAAGATATTTAGTAACCTTAAAATATACGTCATCATCATCTTCATAAAGTAATATACGAGCACGAGTTGGATAAGCAGCATTATACCTACGACGGCTTTTGCTGCTAAAGGTTTCTGCTGTTGTAGGAAATAGCGTGCCAGCCGCTTCGCAACCCAAATTACCACAATGATTAATATCAGGACTATTCCAATCATGCTGCCACCTTTTTAAACCCTTCTGCTACTTATAAGTTTAATCATACTTAATTTTAAAGATTAATCTGTATCTCGGCAACCTCTCGCAAGCTATTTATCAAGAAAAGCTCCGCTTCATGTGCCTCCAATTTTTCTCTCAACTCA
Organism: Staphylococcus sp. CWZ226; assembly: GCF_018986355.1. Lineage (NCBI taxonomy): Bacteria > Bacillati > Bacillota > Bacilli > Caryophanales > Staphylococcaceae > Staphylococcus > Staphylococcus sp. CWZ226. Next base: position 187,474 of record NZ_JAHMSB010000004.1, read on the forward strand.
TCTATTGTATAATCTCTTTCTTCTGCTTTACCTTCATCTAATAACTGTGCACGCATGCACCCTTTTAAGAAATCATTATTAAAACAAGGTGTGTAGTATTTACCTTGTTCTTTGATCAGCACATTACCGATATCAAACTCTAAAATTTTACCTTGCAGATTATAAAAAAGAACAACATCTGTCTCATGAAGATGTTCTACATGTTCACGATGAGACGTTTTATTGACATATTGCCACTTTGGGTAATCCGAACGCATCAATTGCGCTTGAGCAGTGAAACTACTTTTTTCAGGTAAGTCGACACATTGATAAGTCAATTCGCCAGATTCATCTGCCATGACTTTCAAACGATAAGTGCCTGTTGGATATTCCTTTTTAATATCTGCGATAAATGCTTCCCACTGAATTTCAGGTAATGGAATAGAAAGCTCCTTAGCTGACTGTAAAATACGTGCTTTGTGATAATCTCGACGTGGAATTTTACCTTCTGATAAACGCATTGTCTCAAATAAGTACATCATTATCACTCCAATATTTTAGTTTTCGCTTCAAACTCTGCGACTTCTGCTTCTGGATCTGAATCAATCGTAATACCTGCACCTACACCATAGACTGCTTCGTCTTCAATATATTGCACCGTACGTATCGGTACATTAAATATTGAGGGACCGTTTGGAATCATTAACCCGATGGTACCACAATATACATGTCGCGGTGTGCCTTCTAATGCTTTAATATAGCGCATCGTATTTAATTTAGGTGCACCAGTAATCGAACCGCATGGAAAGAGTGCAGTCAAAATACGTTGTAATGACGTTGCTTGCGGTAATTGTCCTGTGACCATACTCGTCATTTGAAAGACAGTTTGATAACGTTCAATATGAAACGGTTGATACACTTTCACACTGCCTGGTTTTGAAATACGTGCAATATCATTACGTAATAAATCTACTATCATCACATTTTCAGCTTGATCTTTTTTAGATTGTGCGAGTTGTTGATAATAATAGTCATCCTCTGCTTTATCTTTCCCTCTTGGCATAGTGCCTTTCATCGGTTTACTTAATACCACGTCCTCCATCGTTTTAAAAGAACCTCTTTGAAAGAACAATTCAGGTGAAATCGAGGCGATTTGTAATTCATTTGTATCAAGCAACGCTGTATAGTTACCGTGACTGCTTTGTGTTAAATAATCATACATTTCGCTAATAGGCATACGGATACGATCATACATACGTGTTGTATAGTTCACTTGATATGTATTCCCTTCTACAATCGCATCTTGAACTTGTTGGATATGTTGAATCATAGTTGGCTTCGACAAACGAAAATGAAAGTGCGGACGTGCTGATACAGCCTTATCTTTTACTTCTTCCCTTGTTTCAGGTGCTTCAAATATATAGGCTGCCGCATAAACATAATTGGAAGTTTCTGGTAGATGTACTGCCATTTCAGAATTAAAGGCAGGTGCCGCTTCGTAAGGTAAATACAGACAAACAAAATGACTTGCCTGATGTGCTTGTTCAGCAAAATCAATGACTTCATGTACCTCATTTAAATCATAAGCAATCTTTTGATCAAGAATTGTCTTGAAACAATATTGGTACTGCTTATAATCTGTTTCATCTGTGTAATATCGATAATTAAAGTGCGCGCGCAATGTTTTCACCTGCCTGTTGAAGAAATAGTCGAATTTGCGCATGGCCATATTCACTCAATATAGATTCAGGATGATATTGCACACCATAAATCGGATAACTTCTATGCGCCACTGCCATCACAATTTGCTCTTCATTATATGCTGTGACTTCTAGCGTACTTGGCATGCGCAATGCATCTGCACATAAGGAATGATAACGCATCACATGAAATTGTTTAGGTAACCCCGCAAAAATACCTTGCTCATTTGTGGTAATCAGCGTGGTGTGTCCGTGTACAGGTCGCAAACTATGAATAATAGCACCACCGTAATGTTCAACAATGAGTTGAAATCCTAAGCACACACCTAAAATAGGTACACTATCTTCAAACGTGCTAAGGACTTCATGTAAAATCGGATAATCACTTGGACTTCCTGGGCCTGGGGAAATCACAATCGCATGCGGCTGCATCGTTTTTAATGTTTCTATATCTACGTCATCTACATCGATAACTGTCACACGTTCATTACTTTCTGTCTTCAGATAATCTACTAAGTTATATGTAAATGAGTCTTTGTTATCTATCATTATAATCATACTCAACTTGTCCCCTTACTCAACATTCTATTTGTTTCGTCGAACAATGCTTTTAACTTCATTTTACAAGATGTCACACGATTTTGTAATAGCAGAAGCAGAGACACCTTGATTTTACTTAGGAAATATATTATTCTATCTATCGACATAGAAACACAGAGGTTCCTAGCTGATACCCTCTATAAAAAACTAGACTTTTACTTTCAATCGTCTATCTTTTATAGAGATAGTCAATATACTACGTCATTGTCTATATCAACTCGAACCTAAAAGCGTTATTTTGAATCATCAAGATACACGCACTTTAGCGTTCGAGTTTTTTTATTGATCGAGCTAGGTCATCACTTTAAAGGAGAGATTGACTTATGGCACCCCATAAACTTGATGATGATAAAGCACTCGTCGTTTTCAGCGGCGGACAAGACAGTACGACTTGTCTCTTTTATGCGAAAGCAAAATTCAAAGAAGTAGAACTTGTGACTTTCCAATACGGTCAACGTCACGATACTGAAATTGAAGTCGCTAAACAAATCGCACAAGAACAAGGATTAAAACATCACATTTTAGACATGTCTTTATTATCTCAACTCACACCGAATGCGTTAACTCAACATGATTTACAAATTGAAGATACTGATGATGGTGTACCAAACACCTTCGTTCCAGCACGTAACTTATTATTTTTATCGTTTGCGGGCGCGTTAGCTTATCAGATTAAAGCACGTCACATTATTACAGGTGTCTGTGAAACAGACTTTTCTGGATATCCAGACTGTCGCGATGATTTTGTGAAATCCATGAATGTCACATTGAATTTATCGATGGATAAAAACTTTGTCATTCATACACCATTAATGTGGTTAGACAAAAAAGAAACTTGGGCATTAAGTGACGAACTTGGCGTCTTAGATTATGTAAGATATAACACATTGACTTGCTATAACGGGATTATCGCAGATGGCTGCGGTGAATGTCCGGCTTGTCAATTACGCGCACGTGGTTTAAATGCTTATTTAGCAGAAAAAGGAGTGAACTGATTTTGTTACAACAAATTTATCCAACAGTTGCCCATCCCTATGCTTTCGAATTAAATAAAGATTTCCATTTTGCAGCTGCACACTACATCCCTTGCGAAGATGCAGGTAAATGTGTACGTACGCATGGTCACACTTATTTCGTTAATTTAACTATCGTTGGTGACGAACTTAATCATAGCGGTTTCTTAATCAACTTTGCAGCGTTAAAAAAACAAATTCATGAGCAGTTCGATCATTATTTATTAAATGATTTACCGCAGTTCAAAGATAAAATGCCATCTACTGAAGTGGTCGCACAAACTATTTGCCAACTTACAGAAGAAATTTTAGAGAAACAGCCGAACCGTCCAAAATGTGCACAAGTCTATTTACGTGAAACTCCATCTAGCTATGTGGTTTATCGTCCTAAGGAGTTCCGTCATGGCTAAAATTCCTGTATTAGAAATTTTCGGACCGACCATTCAAGGTGAAGGCCGTGTCATCGGACGTAAAACAATGTTCGTACGAACTGCTGGCTGTGATTATCGATGCAGCTGGTGTGATTCCAGTTTCACTTGGGATGGCAGTATGAAAGATGAAATTCAAATGATGACTGCAGAAGAAATTTATGACCGACTTTATGAAATCGGCGGCGATTGCTTTAATCATGTCACAATTTCAGGCGGTAATCCTGCATTAATTAAAGGTATTCAAGATTTAGTGTATCTCTTTGAAGAAAAGAACATTGAAAGTGCATTAGAAACACAAGGAAGTCGTTTCCAACCGTGGATGCGCCAAATCAATGATTTAACAATCAGTCCTAAACCACCGAGCTCAGGTATGAAACCAAATATACAAATACTTGATGAAGTAATTGAACAATGTGTTAAAGAAACATTAAATCTTAAAGTTGTCGTTTTTGATGATGACGACTATGAATTCGCTAAATATATACATCATCGTTATCCAGATCTCCCATTTTATTTACAAGTCGGTAATCCTTACTTAGATGATGAAGTAGAAAATCATACAGCACGTTTGCTTGAACGTTACGAAAATCTTGTAGATAAGGTTATGCAAAGCAATGATATGAACCAAGTCTATGTTTTACCACAATTGCATACTTTACTTTGGAGTAATATGAAAGGTGTATAAGTTTCGGGCTGCAGAATGCCCGAGCTTTTTTAATTTTAAAGTGTTTTCAAATGCTTAAATGTACTGAAATTGGTATAATATTCCAGTGAATATTAGAAGTCAGGAGACGCACCCTATGCTCATCTACATAATTATCAACATTGCGATTATATCAGCTTCCATTTTGATTGATATGTATTTACATTCTAACAATCAAGTCAAATTAAGTACGATTCTTATTGCAGTTTCTATAAACAGTGTGATTAATCTTATCGTTATCGGAAAGTTTGATTTTATTTCGCATGCGATGGTGGCTTTTATACTAATCTGGACATTACTTGCGCTGTTGACTGATCGAAAGTTTAAACCCATTACCTTTAAAACTCAAAAATTTATGGCCTTTATAGTCTTCACTTTATTGAGTCTCTCTTTATTCATCGTATTCAATACAAGTGAGAAATCCTATTATATGTCAGTTCCATATTTAGCACCGGTTTTCTTCATAATCGGCGCATCTTTCATCTTCTTAACCATCTTTCAAAGTTCAGAAGACACAACTTTTCGTAGTTATTTTATGAAAAGCAAACCTAAATCACTAACAATCGGCACACTGTTAATTATCATTTCATTCCTTGTAATGAATTTATTAACTCCTTTTTGGTATGTTTACCTAATTATTTACTTAATATTAATTTTATTTATGTTGTGGACAAAACCTTTCTACAATAATTTTGATTAATGATGATTATTCTATACGAATTAGTGGTATTAAATAACAAGCACAATAAAAAAGTATTGTCAGTATTGAATTAGGAGGCTACTATTATGGGATTAATATTAATGATTATCGTCGGAGGCCTAATCGGTTGGTTAGCCGGCGCAATTTTAGGTAAAGATATTCCAGGAGGAATCTTAGGTAACATCATCGCTGGTATTGTCGGCGCATGGTTAGGCTCAGCAATCTTAGGTAGTTGGGGTCCATCATTAGGTGGCATTGCGATCTTCCCAGCGTTAATCGGTACAATTTTATTAATTGTAATCCTTTCATTAATCTTGGGTGCAATCCACAAAAACAAAAGAAAATAAGACTTAATACTTAATGAGTATTAATTACTAACTTGCAGCAGCATCATTCATTTGAATGGTGTTGCTGTTTTTTGTTTCATTTTATTAAATAACCTTTAATTTAATTGCACATCATTTTCTCTTTAATAGTATTACATATCTTTTGTTTGATACAATGAAGAAAAAGTAGAAGGAGTGCGAATCATCTTGAAAAAGAAAGTAAAGTTGAATAACGATGTTAAAATCCCCCGTATAGGCTTAGGAGTTTACAAAATTGATGAAACACATATGGAATCTGCTGTAAAAGCTGCTGAAGATTCAGGTTATCGTGCTTTCGATACAGCTTATTTCTATTTCAATGAAAAGGAATTAGGCGAAGCAATTAAAAAAAGCAAAGTTCCACGCGAAGACCTCTTTATTACGTCAAAGCTGTGGAATGATTATCAAGGTTATGACAGCACAAAAGCTTACTTTGAGAAATCATTAGAAAATCTTGGCGTAGATTACTTAGATATGTTTTTAATTCATTGGCCATGTGAGGCAGACGGCTTATTTATTGAAACATATCAAGCAATGGAAGAACTTTATAAAGAAGGACGCGTTAAAGCAATCGGTGTCTGCAACTTCCAACAACATCACTTAGAAAAATTAATGGAACATACTGAAATTGTGCCGGCGGTTAACCAAATCGAATTCCACCCATACTTAAACCAACAAGACTTACAAGACTTCTGTGATAAACATGGTATAAAAGTTACCGCTTGGATGCCTTTAATGCGTGGACGTGGTTTATTTGAAGATCCGGTTATCGCAAAGCTAGCTGAAAAATATGAAAAAACACCTGCGCAAATCATCTTAAATTGGCATTTAATGCATGATAGAATTGTGATTCCTAAGTCTCAAACTCCTTCAAGAATCAGCGAAAACTTTGAAGCAATTGACTTTGAATTACGAGATAAAGACGTTAAAAAAATCGATCAGTTAAATCAGGACTTACGCCAAGGTAAGCACCCTGATGACGTTAAAATCGGTACGTTAAAATAACTTAATTCAAGTTCATATATAACGAAAGGACAGTGCAGAGCGCGAAACTCTGTACTGTCCTTATTTTTACTTTTTCCGCTTATGTGAAAGCTATTTACTGTCTATCAGATTTTATTTTGATATTCATTATTTTTAACTTTTTTAAGATGCATGACTGCACGAACTGTGATCACAAGCAAAATAACTACACCGGCTGTGAAGATTAAGTCCCAAGGCAATCTGCCCCATAATAACCAAAAGACTGAGTCTTTTTGATAGAACTCTGTCAATCTTGCATGCCAGTAACCATGTTTCAATGCATCTGTAAGTTGAATATAACCTACTGGAAGCAATGTCATAAAAACCATGCCAGCTAAACCAATATTTAATAACCAACATGAAATAGAAATCCATTTTTCAACTTTCTTCGTCCAGAATTCAGGTTTAGTAATACTTCTTAATACATATAACATAATCGCAATTGAGAACATACCATACACACCGGCCATTGAGCCATGTGCGTGCGCAGATGTCCACTGTGTTCCGTGTTCAAAGTAGTTAATGGCTGGCGCATTAATCAAGAATCCTAGTGCACCCGCACCAATTGCGTTCCATAATCCTGTAGAAGCTAAGAAGATGAATGTACCTTTGTATGGGAATTCAATTTTACTGAATTTATAAACACGATAATGGGTGTAAGCTTCCCAAATTAATAAACATAACGGTACAACTTCTAAAGCAGAGAAGCTTGAACCTAATGCTAACCAAATTGAATGGTCGCCTTGCCAGTAATAATGGTGCCCCATTCCTACAATTCCTGTACCTAGTAATAAAATGATTTGGAAGTACAATGCACGAATTGTAGAATGTATTGTCGTTAATTTCATATCTACCATTAAGAAACCAATTAAAATAACCGCAAAAGCTTCAAAGATGCCTTCTACCCATAAGTGTACAATCCACCAACGCCAATAATCTGCGAAAGTGACATGTGAGTTAGGCATAATAAAGAGTGATGCTAAGTAGAACATTGGAATTGCGATTGCGCCAATAAACAAGAGCAAGATTAAACGTTTACGATGTTGTTCACTGCCATCTTTAATCGCTGGGATGAAGCCTCTGGCTAAAATAATCATCCATAGCACCATACCGATGATAAATAAAATTTGCCAGAATTTACCAAGCTCAATATATTCCCAACCGAAATGACCGAATAACCACCATTTATCGTTAATCCAACCAAGAATATTGCCCCATTCACCTATCATACTACCGCCAGTAACAATCAATAATGCGACGAATAAGATATCGACTAATTTACCTTGATGTTTAAGCTCTTTACCGAGCACCCTCGGCACAATATAGATCCCTGTCGCAAGCCATGTTGTAGCCACCCAGAAGATCACCAACTGCAAGTGCCATGTCTTCGCAATGTTGAATGGGAATAGTTTTTGAAGCGGAATACCAAAGAATTCATTTTCCACATAATAATGGGCCATTAATTCACCTAATAAGATTTGAATTAAAAACAGCACCATCACAATCACAAAGTATTTGGCTGTTTTGGCCTGACTTGATGAAATTGTATCTTGAATTTTAATTTCAGGTAAACGACGTTCACTATCATATGTTGATTCCATGTCGAATTGATAACGTCTTTGGAAGTAAATAATAATCGCAACACCAGCGACTAATATCGCAACGGAAATTGCTGACCATATCAATGCTTCACTTGCCATTGTATTACCCGCTTGTTCATCAAATGGCCAGTTGTTTGTATATGAGAAATCTCTATCTGGACGGTCTGTTGAAGATAACCATGCACCCCAGAAGAAGAAATCACTCAAATGCTCAATTTTATTCCCTTTGACCATATAATCATCTGTCTTGATTTGATCAATCATATTTTGTGGTAACCCTGCTTGCTTGGGATTATTCACAAACTCTTTATGATAATAATCTCTGACATAATTCAAGCCTGCAACTTGTGCATCTGTTAATACAAGTTCATCTTTAGCTTTTGAATAGCGATTCACCCGTATTTCTTTTTTAACTTTGTCTTCAATGCCTGCTTTCTGCATTTGGTTTAATTGTTTAAAAGGTTTATCATAAAGATGTTCAGCATAATAGTAATGCATCCCTTTTAAATAATGATGCAATGTTTCTGCAGTATAATCAGGACCTAAATAAGATCCGTTTCCTAAATATGAACCATAATCCGTCAATCCATATTTTTCATAAATAGCTTGACCACTGATTAGTTCGGATTTAGAAATGACCGTCTGTCCACTTTCATTCACCACTTTTGTTGGACGAGGCGCTTCATTTTTAAATATCAACCAACCACCAGCTAGCAAAACACCGAATACGACGACTAAAATTGTTACTAAGACCTTCGACAATCTACTGTATGGATTTTTCATCCCGATTTCTCTCCTCAGTAACTTCGACTCTCAACTTCAGAATACGCCTACTGCAATTGATAGTAAATATCATTCTCGATTAGTTCTTAATTTTGTCATAAATGTATTTATACATAAATTGTTGTTTTCTTCGATTTTAGTTTTATTTTAATATGTTTATTGTTAAGCAAACTTTGTGTTCTACAAATATTTTAATAAGCGGTATGGTCTCTCCTTCTTAATATTTTTCATTAATCTACTGATATTGGGAATCATTTTCAATTATTCAGAAATTTGTCACAAATGATTGGTTTACGGTTTATTTACACTTATAGTATCTAAAGTAATATTTTTCTTGTGCATTTTAATATAAACGCCCCTTCTTCGAGTTACTTTAATCTCTATACGGGTAAATTTATAATAAATTTTCTTGAAGTTTTTATGAAGATTACAATAATACTTTTAATTTAGAACACTTTTTGTTTTTATTTATCACTATTCTTCTTATAATAGAGATGAGTCGAAAAGGAGCGTATATTATGATTACTAAAACTGATATTGTAGCGAACGTTGTGACAGACTATCCGAAAACTGCTGATACCTTCAAACGTTCTGGTATAGATTTTTGTTGTGGCGGCCAAGTTTCTATTGAAGAAGCTGCGAAAGATAAAAAAAGAGTTGTTTTAGAAGATTTATTAGCTGAACTTGATGAAGCAAGTAAACAAAATGCCGGAGGACAAGGCTTAAATCCTAAATATTTAAGCATCCCTTCTTTAATTCAATACATCCAAGATGCATACCACGAACCAATGAAAGAAGAGTTCAAAAACTTAACACCTTATGTGACTAAACTCGCAAAAGTTCACGGTCCAAGTCATGAGTTCTTGTTAGAATTAAAAGATTTATATACAACATTTAAAAACAATATGTTAGAACATACACAAAAAGAGGATGAAAAAGACTTCCCTCAACTTATCGCATTTGCGAATGGTGAGAATGTTGATAACGTAGAAGCTATTATCGAAGATTTAACTGCAGATCATGACAGTACAGGTAACTTGTTACGTAGAATGGATGAAATTACGAATGATTTCCAACCGCCTATCGAAGCTTGCGGAACATGGCGTTTAGTGTACACTCGTTTAGCTGCGTTAGAAAATGCGACATTACAACACGTACATTTAGAAAACCACGTTTTATTCGAAAAATGTCGCGAACAATTACAACAAAGCTAATTTAACTTTATATTTAGCGTGAATATCTTATAAAACTAAACAGACAAGGTTGAAGATGTGATTATATCTTCAACCTTGTCTGTTTTTTCTTTTCAAATTCATTAGGGATTAGTTCTTATCTTTTATCTGTAATACTTACTTTTACTTTCTACGCTTTTCTTTTCTACTGTTTTATAATTTTGGCAAAGATACGATCATCGTAGTTCCTACTTCAGGTTCACTTTCAACTTGAATCGTACCGCCGATTTGTTTCACCAGTTCTTGTGTGATGTATAACCCTAAACCAGAACCGCCTGTATGGTAATTTCTAGAATCTTCTACTCTGAAAGTACGCTCAAAAATACGCTTAATATCTGCTTTCGCAATTCCGATGCCTTTATCTTTGATGTAAATTTGGATATGTTTTTCGCTTTCAGCAAGACAAATATAAATTGGACTACCTGATGGCGAGAAGTTCATCGCATTATCAATTAAGTTCGTAATGATACGTTCTAACGGTTGCGGATATTGTTTGAAAGGTGCCAACTTATCACAAAACTTCACTTCTAAATGTCTGTTGTCTATTTTCATACGTTGTTCATAGCCATTTAGTATATTCAATAATAATTGGTCGATTTGAATTGTTTCTACTACATAAGTATTCGGAGCATCTAATGTTGCGACATGCGTTAACTCGTCAAACATTTTGGATAGGCGATTAGATTGTTTGATTAAGGTGTCATAGGCTTCCTGACGATCTATTTGTGAGTGAACGACACCGTCTTTTAATGCTTCTGAATACGAAATAATACAAGCGAGCGGTGTTTTTAAATCATGTGCTAAATTTTGAATCAATTCATACTTCTCTTGTTGTTCTGACTTGATTTGGACCATTTGTTTGGTAATCTCATGGGCCATTTTATTAAAAGAGTGACTCAGTTCTTTAATTTCTCTCGGTGAAGTAAATTGCGTAGGTTCCATCTCGTAATTACCATCTGCGAATTGTTTCGTTCTGACATTGAAATGTTTAATCTTTTGAACGAGTGGTGTTAAAAAGAAACTGCAGATGAATAAGGTTAAACAACTCGATACTATAGCGCTAATCGTCAATAACACTGTGGTATGACCATTGAACAACATCAGTTTATAAGCAATACCAAGGATGGTAGAGGCCAATAATACACTAGATAACACTCCGATAATCACTTGTGTTCTGATTGAAAACATTTAGTCTGCTTTCCTTTCGAACTTATAACCAAGACCCCATACTGTGGTAATCGTGTAAGCGTCGAAATGAAATTGTTCGAACTTTTCTCTGATGCGATGAATATGTACATTGACTGTACTTGCATCTTCGTAATAATCATAACCCCATACTTCTTCTAACAATTGCGATTTAGATATCGCTTGATTTTCATGCGTTGCTAAATACCACAACAATTCAAATTCTTTAATTCTCAAGTTCACCACAGCACCATTAATTTCCACACTTTTTTGTTGATCATTCAACTTTAAAGTATCAAAAGTTAAAGCTGTTTGTGCTGACTGACTGCGCTTAACGCGGCTCAACAAATTATTCGCACGTAACACGAGTTCTCTTGGACTGAAAGGCTTCTTTAAATAGTCATCTGCGCCGAGAGTCAAAGCATAAATGGTGTCATGTTCTTTTGTTTTTGCGGACATATAAATAAACGGAATATCCAGTTGTCGTTGTTTCATTTCCTTAATCACTTCATAACCATCTACATTCGGCATCATGATGTCTAAAATAATTAAATCAATTGATGGATCAAGTTGGTTCAAAGCATCTTCCCCATTATGTGCAGTTAATACTTTATAACCTTCATATTCGAAGTACGTTTGGCAGATGACGACCATGTCTTGTTCATCATCAACGATTAAAATTGTGTTCACGTCTTGTATCACCTTTTTCTTTAATATATGCGATTACAGCACTCAATGAAATTTGTTTTAATAAGTTTTTATTCATTAACAATATAATAAAGAGTGCTAATTGAACAGGATACGTAAATATCATATCTGATAAAATATAATTTAGCATAACAAAGGCGCCAAAGAAACTTGCAATATGTGACAGAATTCCTAATATTAACCCTAAACCAATCGCAATTTCCCCTAAAGGTACAATTACATTAAAGACGGGAGCACTGTGCGCAACGATGTGTTCAAAAAAGAGTTTGAACCACACTGGAGAATCTTCATTCTTAATCACAACTGGGATCAGCGGTTCTATTTTAAAACCACCTGTTAACTTCTCCCAACCTTGAGCTAAAATGTAGCCGCCGGCTATAATACGAATTAAAAATAAAATTACGAGTTCAATCGTACGTAGATAATGTTTCATGAAATCACTTCTCTTCTCGTTGAATTATCACTTTAACCTTCTATTTTACTTTTGCGGCACCGAAGATAACGTGCGCTTTCTTACAATAAATCGTCACTTCATTATATTGATCTAAGTCAGCGTCTTTGATGTCGAAAGTTTGTGTTGGTTTATTGTAGTCGACCATTTCTAGTTGTTTGCCCTCTTTAATATTGCCATCCTTTGTCAGATAGACGTACAAATCTGGACCTTTCGCAGATTTAAAATCTGTTAACTTAATTTGGTGATTTTCGATTTTAACGTGACCAGACACTTCCTCTTCACCTGATTTAAATTCACCTGTCAGCACTTTATGGTGATCGTGTTTATGTTCATGTGATGTCTGTTCTGTTTTTTCTTTTGGCTGTTCATCTTTTTCATTGTTACAACCTGCTAAAGTAATACTTGTTGCTAAAAGTGTAGTAGCTAATAAATATGTTTTACTATTCATCATAAACCCTCATTTCATTTTATTTTTGTAATGATTAAGCTTATTATAAATGAGCGATTTATATCATACCATTAACTATTTATTAACTAAGTTATAACTTCAATTCATGTCGGATTTGTGTCTAAACATTAAAAAATCCCTTTTAAACCTAGTACTTTAAGTACGGTCTAAAAGGGATTTGACAGTATTACGATTATTCATCGTTATCTTTTTTATCTCTTTTGTTTCTTTTATTATTGTTGTCATCGTCTTCATCTTCTTCTGAAAGAGACTGACGTTCAGCGTTATATTCATATTTTAAAATGACTGTGATGATTTGGTGATTTTCAATATCTGAAATAATCCAGCGATCAAAATACGTATCGACGTAGTCATTTTTCTGTAAGTTTGTATTATGTGCTTGTAACCATCCGCCGATTGTATCGATATCTTCAGAGTCATCAAACTCGATACCTAATTGATCTGTTAAATCTTCTAACAACACACGACCATTGATTTGGTATGTGTCATCATTTAATTTAATCACATCATTCACTTCATTATCATCGAATTCATCACGGATTTCACCCACGATTTCTTCTAAGATATCTTCCATTGTTAAGATACCAGCAGTTCCGCCGTATTCATCAATAACCAAACTGATGTGTACACGTTCGCGTTGCATTCTGATTAATGCATCACTGATGCGTGTTGTTTCTGAAATCAATGGCAATTCATGAATATAATTTGCAATCTTGATAGGTTTGCCTGAAGCATACTCTGTCAAGAATTCTTTCACATTAATAAAACCTTTGATATGGTCTTTGTCGCCGTCTTCTGTAATTGGGTAACGAGTGAATTGGTATTCTTTAAGTGTCTCTAATAGTTCGTCTACAGTAAAAGGTTCATTTAAAGTGACCATTTGTGTTCTTGGGACCATGACATCTTTCGCTTGTCTCTCATCAAATGAGAAGATGTTTTGCATATAAGCAAGTTCTGTCTGGTTAATCTCACCGCTGTTATAGCTGTTGTTGATAATCATTTTAATTTCTTCTTCTGACATAGCGTCATTGTTTTCATCTGGATCAATACCAAATAGACGGATAATCATTCGTGCAGAACCATTCATTAACCAAATTAATGGTTTCATGATTAAGCCGAAGTAGTAAAGCGGACGTGCATAAAGTAACGCAACTTTCTCAGTGTGCTGAATCGCAAATGTTTTAGGTGCCAATTCACCTAATACTACATGCAGATATGTCACAACTAAGAATGAAATAACGATTGAAATGGTTGTATTCAAAGCATCGGGTAACGGTATCAGTTCAAAAATAGGATGTAATAATTTAGAAAAGACAGGTTCACCTAACCAACCTAGTCCTAAAGATGTAACAGTGATACCGAGCTGACATGCTGATAAGTAGTAGTCAAGATTTGAAATCATTTTCTTGACGACAGCCGCACTGCCGTTGCCTTCTGCAACCATTTCTTCAATTTTAGTAGCTCTGACTTTCACCAAAGCAAATTCTGATCCAACAAACACAGTAGTCAGTGCGATTAAAAATATAAATATTAACAAGTTTATTATGGTCGTACTATCCAATTAGTTCCCTATTGCTAGGGATTCACCTCCAAGTTATATGCCGCTATGTACGGCAATGATGTTTAGCGCATCGTTTTGAGCAAAGTGACAAATGCCTAGTTCATCCTTCCCATTTCCACAGCGACACCTCCCAACTAGCGTAAAATCTAACAAGATTATCATATCATAATCACCATTCAAATAGTAATTTTTTCAGACTGAATTTAAGTTATTTTTTGGTATTTTATGATACCTCTTTACAAATAAAAATAAACAGCTAAGAAGCGAGTCAGCCCGATAAACAGGCTGTCTCTCTCTTAACTGTTTATTCGAATATACATTTACCTACCACAGTAAATTAGATTCGTGATGCGTGTCATTTCTAATAGCACGCCTTTACTATAATGCGCTAAATTCTCGTAAAATTCAACTCATTATTCATCCATTGATTCAGATGCGGCAATTTCGTCTGCTGTCGGTTTACGTTTGATGAAACCGTAAATCACTGCAGAGATGGCTGCGCCGACTAAAATCGCTAGAATTGTTTGTAATGAATGGGAGAAGTCAGTACCTAAGATAACAAAGATACCACCATGCGGTGCTCCGATAGATGAACCTAAGCCAAGTGCAATGGCACCGCCGATACCTGAGCCGATCATCATTGACGGAATTACGCGAATTGGGTCAGCTGCCGCAAATGGAATAGCACCTTCTGTAATGAATGATGCACCCATCACAAAGTTAGGTACAATTGAACCACGTTGTGTTTTTGTAAACTTACGTTTAAAGAACAACATTGAAAGTGCTAATGCAATCGGTGGAATCATACCGCCGACCATAGCTGCTGTAATTGGTGCAGCGTTACCTTCGGTTAATGCCGCTGTTGCAAATACGTAAGCTGCTTTGTTGAATGGACCACCCATATCAATAGCCATCATGGCACCAATCACTAAACCAAGTAACATAATGTTTGCTCCTGATAAACTGTTTAAACCGTTTAATAATAAATGGTTCACCCAAGCTGCTGGTGGGTTAAATACATAAACCATTAATAGACCTGTAATAGTGACAGATAAAATTGGATAAATTAATGTTGGTTTTAAACCTTCAAGTGATTGTGGCATACGACGCGTCATCACTTTGATGCCTTCTGTTAAATAACCTGCTAAGAAACCGGCAATAATACCGCCGATAAATCCAGAGTCACCGCTCATTGCTAACATACCGCCGACTAAACCAGCTGCCATACCTGGTTTTTCAGCAATGCTGCGCGCGATGAATGCTGATAAAATTGGAATAATTAAGTAGAACGCACTGTTCTTACCAATGTTCCACAATTGTTCAGCAAATGCATTATACTCTGAAGATTTCGGATCGAATGAGTTTGGTCCGAACAAGAATACAATTGCCATTAAAATACCACCGGCAATTACAAGTGGCAACATGTTAGAAACACCGTTCATTAAGTGCTTATAAATTGTTTTGCCGACACTTTGTTTTTCTTGTTTACCGCTTGCTTGACCTTTACCTCTGCCTTCTCTTGCTTTAAATGGTGTACGGTCAGTTGCTAAAGCAAGGTCGATTAATTCTTCTGGACGTTTGATGCCGTCAGCAACAGGAACTTCTACGACGTTTTTGCCATCGAAACGATCTGTTTCTACATGCACGTCCGCTGCAACAATAACACCTTGTGCTTTATCAATATCTTCAGTAGTTAAACGGTTTTTAATACCACTTGACCCGTTTGTTTCAACTTTCATTTTGACGCCCATTTTTTTCGCTTGTTTCAATAAAGCATCTTTTGCCATATACGTATGTGCAATACCCGTCGGGCAAGCTGTCACACCGATAACATATGGCTCTTCAGATTCAGCGTCTTTATTCGCTTCAACTGGCGCTGTTTCCTCTTCTTCATCTGGTGCTTCATCGTCTGCACGATCAATAATTGCCAAAACTTCATCTGGTGTTTCTGCGTTTAATAATGATTTTCTGACCTCGTCATCCATTAAGACACCAGATAATTTAGCTAACGCGTCTAAATGTGTTTGTGCACCGCCTTCAGGTGCTGCAATCATAAAGAATAAGTGTGCAGGTTGTCCGTCTAAACTTTGATAATCTACGCCGGCTTTTGATTTACCGAAGGCAATAGCCGGCTTTTTCACTGCGTCAACTTTCGCATGGGGAATCGCAATCCCTTCACCGATACCTGTTGTACTTTGCCCTTCACGTGCCATAATCGCTTCTTTGAACGCTTTGACATCGCTTAAAATACCTGCATGGTCTAATTGATCTACTAAAGCATCAATGACACCTTCTTTTGATGTCGCATCTAAATCCATCGCGATTGTCTCTCGCGTTAATAATTCAGTGATTCTCATATTTTTCTCACTCCTATTTCAAGTCCGTTAATTCAATTTCAGAACGTACTTTTTCTATCATTTCTTTGTTTGCTAAATCTTGACTGAATGCTGTTGCTGTTCCAGAGGCTGCGGCATTACGAAATGCTTCATGTACATCAAAACCTTGTGCTAAACCTGCTAACATACCTGCAACAGTACTATCTCCAGAACCCACTGTATTTAATACATTGCCTTTTGGTACAGAAGCTTTAATACAATGTTCAGCATCAATGTAAATTGCACCCTCACCGCCAAGTGAAACAATCACTGCTTGTGCGCCTTTATCAAGAATAGCTTTTCCGTGTGTCACTACATCATTATCAGAAGTGATATTTGTATCAAACATGACTTCTAATTCATCTTTATTCGGTTTAATAAAAAACGGGTTATATGGCAATACAGTCTCAACTAAGTCTTTTTCTGCATCTACAACTAATTTTGCGCCAGTTTTTTGTGTGATTTTCGCAATTTGTTCATAGGCATTATCAGGAATACTTTTCGGTACACTTCCTGCCACAACAACAGTGTCATCAGCATTCGTGTTTTTAATTTGTGTTAATAACGCTTCAAACGCTTGATTTGAAATAGTAGGTCCACCTGCATTGATTTCTGTTTCTTGACCTGATTTTAATTTCACATTGATACGTGTATCTTCTTCTACTTCAATAAAATCATTTTTAATACCAGCTTGTTGTAAAGCATCTTGGATAAATTTCCCAGGAAATCCACCAACAAATCCCAATGCAGTCGAAGGTGTTTCTAAAGTGTTCAGCACACGCGAAACGTTAATCCCTTTGCCTCCTGCAAATTTATACGTTTCTTTCGCACGGTTAAGTCCGCCTTCTTGAAACGTGTCTACTTTCATAATGTAATCAATCGATGGATTGAAAGTTACTGTATAGATCACTTTATTACACTCCTCTTATCGAATAATGGTTGCGATATGCTTTCATATCTGAACGTTTTAACGCTTTTGCTGAAGTCAAAATTTCAAACGGTACATCTTTCGGTACATTGACACATGCAAAATACGTAGGTCCGAATTTAGAACTATCAAGCAAGACGAAAATATGATGTCCCACTTTCATTGCAGTTTCTTTCACATAAGCTTCTTGTTCATCTGGTGTTGTCAATTTACCTTCTGTATTCATCCCATTCATGCCGATGAAAACTTTATCAAAATGATAATGTTTCAAAGTTTCAATCGCTCGCGGTCCGACAGAAGCTAATGTGCTTGCTTTTACATCTCCGCCAATAATCAACGTTTTAATTCCACGCTGTAATAATGCTTCGACATGGGTTAATCCATTAGTAACTGCGACAATTTCTTGTGCTGTAATGTGTTCTATCATTTCATAAGTCGATGTCCCTGCATCAATATAAATACAATCACGGTCTTCAATTTGTGCAGCTGCGATTTTTGCGATTTCACGTTTTTCTTGTAAATTACGTTCTTTCTTCTCTGACATTTTCGGTTCACTCAAGGCTGTTGTTTTGAGCGTGGCACCGCCATGAACGCGTTGTAATTTACCCATTTTTTGTAACTTAGATAAATCTCGGCGAATTGTCGAAGCGCTGCATCCTGTTAAATCAATTATTTCTTGTAGTGTTAAAAATTCTTTTTCTTTTAATAGTTGTATGATTAGTTCAAACCGTTTCTGCGTTATCATATCGCCACCTCATTTCTTCTTTATTATAAGCGCTTTCTTAATCGTTTTCAATCAAAATCTTTCAAAATCATTCAAAAACAATCATAAACTATTAAAAAAGATGAGCAAATGCTCATCAACACTGCTCATCTTAATTTGCTTCATGTGTCGCAACATCCGCTACTTTTGCTTTCGTTGCTTGAATTAATTCTGAAACATTCACACCCATTTGGACACCAGGCAGACCTCCGCTTACAAATATTTTCTCATGTTGTTGCGCAGATTGGTCAATCACTGTTGGAAATAGATGTTTCATACCAATTGGGGAACAACCGCCACGAATATAACCTGTTACTTTCGTCAACTCATCTAGCGGAAGCAAATGCAGTTTCTTTTCATCTACTGCTTGTGCCGCATGTTTCATATCTAAATGATGTTCTACTGGAATCACAAACACATACGGGTCGTGATTATTGTTAATAAATAAGAGTGTTTTAAACACTTGATCCGGATTAGCATCAATTAGTTTTGCGACTTCTTGTCCTTCAATATGATCTTTACCCATTTTAAATGTACGCATTTCATAATCGATGCCTTCGCGATCTAAAATACGCATCGCATTTGTTTTCTTCTGTTTCATTGCGTTCACCTCACTCTTAATATAGCATGCGAACACAAATCATGACATAAAAAAACAAGGCGTTCTGACATAACTTCAACTCTATAAGTGAGTTCAGTTGTCATAACTGCCTTGTTTTGGAAAATGCTGAAGCCATTGATGGCTTAATTCATTTGTGATGGACGTTAATGAAATCACAAATAATGAACTAGATTCAGCTTCACTCTTATGCGCTGCGTCTGCATGTTGTGTTGATGGTCCCCCTGCCGCTTTACGATATGTTGGCGGTGCATCTGAGGCTGAATGATCAGATGAGACCTGTTTGTCACTTTGCATAAATGTAGATACTCCATTTTGGAATTTCGCGAGTTCATTTTCATTTGTGACTAATACTAATAAGAAAATCAAACAACATGAAAGAATGGCAGCGGACACCCATAAAATAAACGCTCTCATTCCTAATACCTCTTAACCTCTATTTCGTGATTTCAATATTAACATAAAAAACATGACATTTTGGTAGGTAGTAAGCTATTTAAACCAAATGTAATATACGTAACATATGTAACAGAACCGACACGAAAAGAAGCAGTTTAATGTTTAATTGTGTAAGAGCTTTCAATAGTGTGTTAACTGTCTTTCAGAAGTTAAATTAAATTATATTCTCTTTTTATCATACTCATAAAATGACAAAGCAGCGTCTTGTATGACAATATATTACGATTGAGTATGATTATCAAAGAATTATTACAAAAATAAAACGAGCAACCTGATGTTAGATTGCTCGTATATATAACGGTTATACTTGTGCTTGAATTGCCGCTTCGCCCTGTTCAATCGCAGTTTGAATGAAGTTATGTGCCGCTTCCAATTGTTTTTGTTCTTCATTAGACAATTCAATCGGCAAACGCTGTTTCACACCGTTTCTATCAACTAGTGTCAATAAACTTAATGCACCATCGACTAATCCATAAGCACCTTGAACTAATCCGCTGACGGGTTCAATACTATGTTCATCAAATAAAATCGACTGTGCAAGTTGAACAGCCGCTCTTGAAATCGCTGAGTTTGTCCAACCTTTTTTCTTAAAGACATCAAACGCGACTTCGTCAATTGCCGTAGAAATCGCTCCGCGGTCAATTGGCGCATGACCCGTTAATTGTTCAAATTCTGGTAATTCAATCCCATGAATACGCACGCGACTCCAGATTGGCACACAATGTGAACCATGTTCTCCTAATACAAAACCTTCTACATCTTTAGGATCCACATTGTAGTGATCAGCAATTAAAGTACGAAAACGTGCTGACTCTAAAATGGTACCTGTACCGATCACTTTATCAGATGGGTAGCCTGCTTGATGTGCAAGATACGTCATCGCATCCACTGGATTTGAAATTAAAATGACGATAGCTTCTTTCGTCACAGCTGATAATTGTCTAAACACATCATTCACAATAACGCTATTCGCTTTAGTGAGTAAGGTACGATCTTTCATGTCTGGTGTCGAAGCCGCACTCGCTGACACAATCACCACATCCGCATCCACTATATCTTGATAACTGCCTACATGAATTTTTGTGCGATGTGTATGATTCAAACCTTGTATATGATGATGATCCAACACTTCACCTTGTGCTAAGTTTTCATTCGTATCAATCACGACAATTTCTGAAAAGTGCCCTAAATATTGTGCATCAGTTAAGACTTGGCTGCCTACACGTCCTACACCAATAATTCCTAATTTAGCCATATTCATTCGACTCCTTTACTTTGCTTCATATGGTATTACGTCTTTACCGTATTCTTTCTTAATGAATTCTTTCATGTCTTTAGACTGTAATACTTTGATGAGTTCTTGGAATTTTTTATCGTCTTTATGACCTTCTTTAACTGCTAAAATATTCGCAAATGGTGATGATTCATTTTCCATCACAATCGCATCTTTCGAAGGTGTTAAACCATTATCAATCGCATAGTTTGAGTTCATAATAACAGCAGCACCTTCACCGCTTTTATATGTTTTTGGTAAGAATTCTGCACCTTGTTGATTATTGAATTTTAAATCTTTTTTATTTTCAACAATGTCATCGAATTTCGCATCTTCAATTTTCACGCCATCTTTGATTTTAACTAAGCCTTCATTAACGAAGAAAGATAAGAAACGTCCTTCTTCAGCGGGGTTGTTTGAAACATAGATTGTTGAACCTTTTGGAATATCTTTGATGTTTTTATATTTTTTACTGTAAACACCCATTGGTGTTGTGAAGACTTTACCGACTTCTTCAATTTTATAACCATGTGACTTTCTTTCAGCCTTTAAATAAGGAACGTGTTGGAAAAGGTTCGCATCCACGTCTCCTTTATCTAATAATTTATTAGGTACTTTATAATCATTAACGACTTTAACTTCTAAATCATACCCTTTATCTTTCATAGCTTTTTTCGCATGTTCTAATACCTCACCATGCGGAGCTGGAGAAGCTGCTACTGTGATTTTCTCCTTGTCTCCACCTTTGCCGCACGCTGCGAGTACGACCAGTAATACCAATAACCCGATTAAACTACTTACTTTCTTCATTTCCACTGCACCATCCCTATGTAATATTTATCAAATCACCCTTAACAAAAGAAAAAAGCCTTCTCATTAAAATAAGAGAAAGCTTTCATTCTTTCTCTCATCTTCAAAAGTCTATGACTTTTTGTGAATTAGCACCACTTCGTTTACACGATGGTTGCTGGGCTTCGTCGGGCACATCCCTCCGCCTCTCTTGATAAGAGTTCTATTTGATTGAATTGTATTAAGGTTACCACCAGTGACACATTTCGTCAATGTCATTTTCAAATTTTTCAGATAAATAAATATTAAAAGCATGCTGTTGCAAACACAACAGCACACTTTCTATATCATACTCTAACTTTGTTTCAACTTTCTGTTTTTTCTAATGGTCTTCTCAACCATAATAATCACAATCCCTAATAACATGACTGTCACGGACATATACAATGGAAATTCTAAGTTCACATCATATAATGTACCTGCAACGAGCGGGCCTGCGAAGTTCCCCATACTTGTGAAGGTAGAGTTCAAGCCTCCTGCTAACCCTTGACGATTACCCGCAATATTCGAGAAGTAATTCGTTATAGCTGGACGTATCATATCAAAACCGATAAATACTATAAAACTGATAATCATAATTGACCAGTAATGATGTGCAACAATCAATAAAAACAATATAATTGCTGAATAAAGCAGTGATAATTGTATAAATGTTAATTCTTTAAAGTACTTCATAAATTTATCGAACAAGAAGATTTGGAAGATCGCACCTGCTAAGCCACCGCCTGTGATCGCGATAGAAATATCTTTTGGCGCGTAATGTGCTTTATCTGCAGTATATAATGGATAAAGTGTTTCAAATGCTGCAAGTCCGAATGCTAAAACGAACGTAATGATTACCGGGGTAATAAAAGCTTTGATATTAATTTTAGCTAAATCTTGCGGTTCGATAACTGTATGGAAACCATCTGTCGTTTCGCGTTTTGCACCTTGGATAAAGAATAAAGAACAAAAGAATGCTACGACACCTAGGCTCCCAGCGAAGTAGAATGGCAAACGGTGAGAGAACTCTGCCATAAAGCCGCCAAAGCCAGGTCCTAAAATGAATCCGGAGTTAATAATTGCTGACATATAGCCGAAGTTTTTCGCTTTGTCTTCAGGACGTGAGATATCTGCGATCATACCTGTAACCCCAGGCATTACCATACCTGCACTGAAACCACCGATAATTCTTGAAACAATCAAAAGCGGATAGTTGCTGCTCATCGCAAAGATGAACTCAGAAACAGCGAATAATACTAAACCGATACAAATAATTAATTTCTTCCCTAATTTATCAGCTAAGTTGCCTCCGAATGGCGAAATTACCATTTGCGCTAACGCAAAGGCCGCAACAAGAATACCTAAATCACTTCCATTTAAACCTAAGTCCTTTAAATAGACGGGTAACACCGGTACAACTAATCCGATACCTAAGAAGACTAGAAAAATATTAAAATATAAGGTGATTAATTGCTTACTCATGATTTCCTCCTTTATTGCGTTGTTTGATTCAGTCAAATTTTTCGTGACTACCTATTATACACCATAGTTATTCTGCGGCTCAATCAAATAATATTGAATTATTTTAGTCTAATTCTTCCCTCATTTCTTTTTTCTATGCTTAACATGTCTTTTAAATGCTATACTTTTAATTGATATCTAGGCTGAAAACCTGTAATATATTCATCTAAATACGTCTGAAACACGAGTATTGTTGTTTTCAGATAATCCATCCATTAACAGGGATGTTTAAAGAGAGGACTTTGAAATGCAATCACGTTATATTGCACGCATATTATTTGTGATATTAATGCTGCTGACATTGCCTTTAAATCAATTTTACCAATTCATGGCATTAAACTTATTCTTAGCATATATTCCTTTCGAACTCGTTTGGTTACTTAAGTTATTTATACCGAAGCGACGTTTCGAATGGCCGCTATTTATTGTTTTCGCAGCAATCTTTGTCTTAATCTTCCCGAATACCTTTTATATGGTGACAGACCTTATCCATCTTAATCAATTTGCATTTACGATTATGGAAGGGGTCAGACCTATAGAATGGTTGTACTTTACCTTCTTAGTCGGTGGCGTCTGTTTTGCAGTTTATTGTTATATTTTGATTAACATTGAGTTATTCCATTTAACCAATAAACCTTTATTCAATTACATTATCGTCATTGGCTTAATGTTTGCGAATAGTTTAGGAATTGCGATGGGACGATTCTTGAGATTCCATAGTGTCTACTTAGTCACTCAACCACTTTCTATTATCAGAGATGTTGTTCAATTCTTAGACGCGAAAGGTCTTTTCTTCTTATTCGTTATGACCTTGCTACAAGCAATGATATTGATCATGGTGAAAGGAGTGCGCATGGCAAAATGACAATGCAACTTCTTGTTTTTATTGCGGTACTGATAGTTATCCAATTGATTATCGGACACTTTATCCATGAGATTGGTTTTTCATTTCTTGTCAGTATCGGTTTAATGCTGCTGCCATTAGGTATCGGTATCTACTTGCTTCAAATCGCTTATTTTGAACAAAAGTATCCGAATTGGGAAGTACCATTCAATGTAAAACTACGTTTGAAATATATGTATCTTTTAACGTTCGTAGAATATATAGCACTTTATGTGTGTTTCTTTGTATGGTAACACTAAAACCTACATGTTATTTCTATAGAAAAGACGATGGACCTGATGCCATCGTCTTTTTGAATTCATTATGATTTTATATTAAACCTAACCATTTCCAGTATGTGAAACTGAAGATCAGAATCAAGACATAACCTACTACTGTTAATGGAATACCTGCTTTCAAGAAGTCTTTAACTGTAAATGTACCTGAACCATAAGCTAACATGTTTTGTGGTGCACTTACTGGTAATAAGAAACCGAAACTAATTACAAATTGTTGGATCAACACAAAGCCGATGCTTTGATCGCCTAAATGTAATGTTGCTGTTAAAGAAATAAAGACTGGAATCAAAGCAGAAGATAAACTTGTTGCACTTGCGAAACCTAAATGAATTAAGATATTAAATAAAGTAATCAATGCGATTGTCGCAATCAATGGTAAATGTTGTAAGCCCATTAAACCGAACGTCTTATCACTTAACCACTGCGCACCGCCAGTATTTAATAATACGTTTCCGAGTGAGATACCAATACCAAAGACAATAATTGTTCCCCATGGAATATGTTTCTCCGCTTCTTTCCAACTCATCACACCAATTTTAGGTGTTAACATAATTGCCATCGCAACTAAAGTGATTGAAGATGAATCAATCGGATGTAATATTTTCTCAGTTGACCAGAATAATAATAATAAAACAGAAATCACAATCAAACGCCACTCACGTGGTGACACTGGGCCTAATTTATTTAATTCTTTCTGAATTAATTCTTTACCGCCCTTCACTTCTTTTTGTTCTGGCGGCATAACTTTCAACATAATGAAGTAAAGTGCAATCGACATTAAAATAGACCAAGGTGCTGCATATAAGAACCATTGTCCCCATGAAATATCATGACCAAAACTTTGGTTGATAAAGTTGACCGCAACGATATTTTGAGCCGCTGCTGTCTTAATACCGATGTTCCAAATAGATACTGCTTGTACTGCAGTGATAATTAATAAACCTGCAAGCTTACTTTCTTTAGAAGCTTTAAACGCCGCAATCATCCCTAACAAAATAGGTACAACTGCACCGGCACGCGCTGTCGCAGATGGTACGAAGAACGCTAAAATAATAGATACTATAATTGCACCCGCCACAATGCGATTAGTCTTATTACCCACAATCGATAAGACCAATAATGCTAAACGTTTATGCAAATTAGTAATCTGCATGGCAGCTGCTAAGAATAGTGCTGCTGCTACTAAAGCAACTGCTGAAGTTGAGAAACCACTGAATGCTAACTTCAAAGCATTGCCTGTTCCGAATAAATCCGCACCATGTAAAGCGGCACCATTTGCTTTAGGATTCCCTAGTTTTTCTGCTAAATCTTGTACAGGACTAAATCCTAATAATAGTATGATCAAAGCTACAATCATCGTTGAGGATACTGGATAAGAGACCGCTTCCGTCACCCACATAATGACCGCAAAGGCTAAAATCGCAAGTGACATTTTAGCCATTACCGGAATCCCGCTCACTGGTATCAACACAATCGCTATCAATACGATAAAGCTGATGATAATCCATAGCGGCTTCACACCCTTTTGCTTCTTGTCAGATTTTACTGATGCTTCCTTTCTTGCCATATTGATTTCCTCCCTTATTTGCTTAGTGTACTCAAGAAGTACGTATTTTAAATATTTGAAAAGACGGTACGCTTATCCAGTCCCATACATGCGTTCACCATTTTTCGAAATATTTAATCATTTTCAAGTCCATTATAACAAGAATGCGGTTACAAAAAGAGGGTTATTCGAAAATTTGTAGATTTTTTCACAATAAAACGAGAAAGTACAAAAAAGAGACGAACGCGTTAGAATCGTCCGTCTCCTGTTCCAATATATAATAATTTACTTTACCACATAGTTTATGAATATTTTAAAGCACTTTTTACTTCTTCTACCGCATCTGCTGAAGCTTTTAACTGTGCTTTTTCATCATCAGAAAGTTTTGTTTCAATGACTTGTTCGACACCATTTTCACCGATTAATGTCGGAACACCTAAACAAATATCATTAAAGCCATATTCGCCTTCTAAATACGTAATTGCAGGTAATACACGTCTTTCGTCTTTAAGTATCGCTGCAGCCATTTCAAAAATCGCAGCGGCTGGCGCATAATATGCTGAACCGTTGCCAAGCAAGCCGACAATTTCAGCTCCGCCTTTACGCGTACGGTCCACAATCGCATCGATTTTATCTTGTTCCAATAGTTCAGTGATTGGCACACCACCTACTGTAGTCGTACTTAATAACGGTACCATTGTATCTCCGTGGCCACCTAGTACTAATCCTGAAACGTCCGTACGCGCAACATCTAATGCTTCTGCGATAAATGTACGATAACGTGCTGTATCTAAAATACCTGATTGCCCTAACACACGATTTTTAGGGAAACCTGACAATTTATATACTGCATATGTCATCGCATCCACAGGATTCGTCAACACGATAATCGTGCTGTCCGGCGCATAAGTTTTAATACCCTCTGTCACTTGTGCCATTACCGATTCATTAATTTGAATCAAATCATCACGACTCATTCCAGGTTTACGTGCGACACCTGCAGTGATCACCACAATATCTGAACCAGTAATATCTTGATAATCAGATGTCCCTTTAATTTTGTTGTTGAAATTAAAAATCGGTCCGCTTTCCGAAATATCCAACGCTTTGCCGCGTGCTGGTTTTTCATTTTCAGGTTTATCTAATAACACCACATCTGCTAAAGTTTTTTCAGCTAACATAAATGCTAAGGTTGCACCTGTATGACCTGCACCAATAATTGCGACTTTTCTTTTCCCCATCTTGAATCCCCCTCAATACGAATTTATTTTTCTTTATACATTCTTATTTACTTTAAGAATATCAAAGCTAGTCCTATTAATAAAGAAAACGTTTTCATTTCTTTTGAATTCTTTATGACAATACAAAACTCCCTCTATATAGAGTGTTGAAAAACACTTATAGAGGGAGTTATTTTACTTATTTAATTGCTTAGTATCTGCCCGCAAATTGCGCAGTTGCTGAGATGGTAAACATGAGACCGACGAAGATTGTTAACACTAATAATAAAATCATCGTACGTGTGTAATGCTTAATAAACGCAACGAATAATAACACTGCGTTATAGATAAAGAAAATACCGAATAATGTCAGTACAACAGTTGGTGCTGAAAAAATCGTTGCAAAGAAAAAGACGATAATCGCAAAAATAATATATGGAAAGACGATAAGGTTACGTTCAAAGCGCATGCGCGCACGTGATTGTTCTTCTGAATTCATTTCTTATTCTCCTTTATTTCACTTATCAAGGGATGTCTTGACCTAAGACTGCAACATAAATATCAAACCATTCTTGATCTGTTAAAGTCAGTTCTAACCCTTTTACCGCATCTTGCATACGTTCAATTTGACTTGTACCCATGATTGGCATTATCGTAGCTGGATGTTTCACCAACCACGCTGTGACAATACTGGCTGGAGCCACATTATATTTATAAGCAAGTGGGCTGATGATAGACATGACACGTTTAGATTTAGCATCTTCTACATTCAGTAATTTACCGCCTGCAAGCGGACTCCATGCCATAATCTTAACGTCATCTCGATACATATGATCAATTGTTCCATCATAAATAGGTGCTGCATGATACGGTGAAACTTCTAGTTGATTCACTGCGATATGCAGTTTATGTGATTTGATACCTTGGTTCAGCAAATCATACTGTGTGTTATTAAAGTTAGAAACACCGAATGATTTAATTTTACCTGCTTCTACTAAAACATCAAGCGCATCTCTGACTTCATTTGGATCCATGAGCGGAGATGGACGATGAATCAACAACGTATCAAGTACGTCTGTTTGTAGATTCTGCAATGAACGGTTCACCGCTTCTACAATATGTTGTTTGCTTAAATCGTAACGATGGCCATCAAATTGTGCGAATTGATCGGTCGGCAAGATAATACCGCATTTCGAAACTAATTCAATTTGGTCTCTGAGTTCAGGTGACAAAGCCAATGCTTCTCCGAATAACTGTTCACAACGATAATCACCATAAATATCTGCATGGTCCATTGTCGTTACACCTAATTCGACTAACTGGTGCAAATAACGGTTTAAGTCTTGGGTTGTCATCTGCCAATCATTTAATCTCCAAAAACCTTGAATCATCTTTGAATAAGTTACGTTACGATTGATTTTAACACGATCCATTGTGTTTACCCCTCTCACTCATTTCATTTTTATTACAACTTATGTTAGCGCTTGCTAAATTTAAAAATGAGGTTCACTATAGTGTAGTAGGGATGCATAATGGATTAAAATATTTTAGTATTGTATTCCCTACAAATTCCTTGTACTATTAAACGTTGTATTCATTATAGTGTTACCTTGATATGCACGTCAATTTTCAAGTGAACTGCAATGCATCTAATTGATTGCGTAAACGCTCTTTATCGAGTTGTTCACCAATCAATACAATAGTATTTTGCACCTCATCTTGAATCGGCTCGTAATCTGGCAGCCCATTGGCGAATTGGAATAAATACGTTGTTTCTGGTGCATCTCTGAATCTTACATAACCTTTCAAACGATAGACGTTGTCTGGCAAACGTAAGATAAACTGGTAAAACATTTGTCTATCTATAGGCGAAGTAAAGGTATACGCAATTGAGCTGATACCATGGTGATGTAAATGTTGGTGTTTTGGCTTCATATTGACTGGCTCTAATGCCTGCAATTCATCAATATTGACTTGACCATAGGTTGTAAAATAGATGGCATCATTCGAATTGATTTGTTTTAAAGCTTCGATCAGCACTTGCTGCTCATCTTGGCTGATTAAATCTGTCTTATTGACAATCAGCGTTTGACTGACTGCAAGCTGTTCTTCCATCAATGCTTGCGTTGATTCAGAATAATCCGCACGATGTAAAAATCTAGGTGCGTCAACTAAACCGACCACAAGCGGCGGATTCACATAGTCAGTAAGCAATGGATCATAGCAAGCTTGGATGAGTTGAAGTGGATGTGCAATCCCTGTGGCTTCAATAATGACGAATTGTGACTGATTTTGATTGATTATTGCTGATAGTTGCGCGATAAGGTCTTGTTGTAAATCACAACAGACACATCCGTTCTGCAAGGAAATCGTTTGAACTTTATCTCCTAAAATTTTACTATCGACATCGAAATCACCAAATTCGTTCATAATTACAGTGATTTTCTCATCTCTTTTTAATAATTGCTCAGTATAATATTTAAGGAAAGACGTTTTACCGCTTCCTAGAAAACCTGTTACAATACAAATAGATAATTTACTATTATTATTTCGTTCCATTTTTAACACTCATTTCTAAAGGACTTAATGGTACAATCATTAATGGACATATTATATTATGTTACAACTTGATTTAATGCAAGATATCTTCTAAAATCAATGCATGCTTTAATTTTAACATGGCTTGTGAGGAGTCGACAAAATAGATAAAATTTCCATTTTTGTCACTGCTCAAACTTTCACAACAAGACGGAACGAATTCCGGTACACAGAAAAATATAACGGATAGAATGTCTGGAGGAGAACTTATGACTGAAAAACTTAATTTAGGCGGACGTTTATGCTTTAGTTTGTACAACGCTCAAAGACAAGTAAATCGCTACTATTCAAATAACGTTTTTAAGAAGTACAAATTAACTTACCCGCAGTTTTTAGTATTAACAATTTTATGGGAAGAATCACCAGTTAATGTGAAGAAAGTCGTTACTGAACTTGCATTAGATACTGGTACAGTATCCCCACTTTTAAAAAGAATGGAACAAGTAGATTTAATCAAAAGAGAGCGTTCTGAAGTCGATCAACGTGAAGTGTTTGTTCACTTAACTGAAAAGAGCGAAGCGATTGAAGAAGATTTAGGCGGTGCTTGTAACCACTTAGGCGATATCTCAGGATTAAACAAAAAAGAAGAAAAAGAATTGAATCGTTTATTAGATAAACTGATTGATTCTTTAACTAAGCAAAACTCATAATTTCGAATGCCATTAAAATTAGAGTGATAACTTGCATTTTTAGTTTTTTCACTTTTAAATAAAGCAAAAACAAAGCGGTTGAGACTTCTGTTATAGAGGTCTCAACCGCTTTTTCTATTTCTTCATTTTACTTCTCAGCGTTGGATTCAGTGTGCTTATCTTTTGAGTAAATACATAGTCTTATCGGTTTAAAGTCACCATGTCATAAAGTGCACCATGTTGTTGAAGCAAACTGTCATAAGTGCCACTTTCAATAATTTGACCTTCAATCATGACGATAATGCGATCAAATTGCGGTAACAATTCTAAATCATGCGTTGCGACAATAAGCGTCTCACTTTCGGTAAAGAGACGTTGCATCACATGATGGCTATTATGCCAATCTAATGCACGTGTCGGTTCGTCTATCAGCCAAACAGGTGCTGTTCTTAAGAATAATCTCGCAAGACAAATCCGCTGCAATTCTCCACCTGATAGTCCTTCCCCACTCATGGTAATTTCATAGTCTAAATCAATATACGCTAAACCTAAGTCATCTAAGACAGCACGCATTTCATTATCGCTGTAATCTGATAATAAATTATCACGCACTGTACCATCAAAGAGTTGCTGGTGCTGCAATAAGACATTAAACGTTTCTGCTTTAGACGCTTCAGACATCTCATATACTGATTGACCTTGATAAGTAACAGAACCTTGTGTTGTTTGATATAAACCAGCCAGCACTTGCAGTAAAGTACTCTTACCTGAACCTGAAGGTCCGATAATCGCAAGCTTTTCACCAGGCTGGATATCTAATTGAATGTGTTCTAATACCTTTGTAACTTGATGTTCATATTGGAAAGTCACATCGTCAACTGCTAGTATCTGCGTATTATTCACTTGTTTTGAACTTTCAGGTGTTTCTGGCACTTCTTGCAAGACCTCTTCAATTTCTACTAATGCTTGGTCTGTATCTGCTTTAAAGTAAGCCACATTACTCATCGTTACTGCTTGTTCAAATAACGTCAACAACATCAATACAATACTTGTTAAATAGATGACATCTAATTGTCCATTTTGAACTTGTATGACACCTAACCAAACACAAAAGAACAAGGCCAACATAGAAACTAAATCTAACATAAATTCATAAAGCGTTAAGAAACGTTGTTCATTACGTTGTTGATGGCTGTATTTAGAGAGTGCCTTAAGTACAGATTGATGATAGGGTTTTAATTGTTTGAATCGTGCTAGTTCTTCATAGCCTTCTTTATAGTCGTAGAAGCGGCTTAAAAATGATGATTCATCTTGAGCTGCTCGTGCGTTCAATAATTGTGCACGCTTCGCAGAAATCCAAGGTAAGACACCTAATGAAATTAACATACTGACTAATAATAAGACGGCATGCATCCAAGAAAAGAACCACAAGGTTAATATCGTAATAGCTGCCGTGATACCAATAACCACAGGCGGATAATAAACGCGTAAATAAATATTCTGTAACGCTTCTACGCGTGATACCATTCGTGCAATCAAATCACTGGATTTAAATTTACGATAAATATCCGGTACAACTTGAATCAAGCCTTTGAAGAATTGTGTTCTGACGTCTCTTAACATCGTGAAAGTTGTTCGATGTGAGTATAAACGTTCAAAATAACGCATAATCGCACGGATAATCCCAAACATTTTCACGCTGACCACTAAGACAATCAAACCATATAACGGTACATTTTTCGCAGCTTGCGCAATCATTAAACCACTTAAAAAGAACATACCGATTGCGACTAAACTACCGATGACTCCAAACAATATCGCTAAAGCTAAATCTTTATCTAACTTAAATTGAATGCCGCGTCGTTTCATTGTCTATCACGTCCTTTGGCTCTTTGCGTGGAAATGACTTGATCATCTGTAATCATATGGCCACCTTCCATATAAATACGACGTTGTGCCATACGAATTGTACTTTCACGGTGTGCAATCATAATAACGGTACTTTCTTTAAAATAAGTATTCAGTGCTTCTTGAATCGTACGCTCTGTCCAAACATCTAAACCTGTGGCTGGCTCATCAAAAACAACCAATTCTGGTTGTGCTAACAATACACGCGATAATTCAATACGTCGCATTTGCCCGCCTGATAACATCTCGCCGCCTTCTCCGATATACGTTTCAATACCTTGAGGCAATTGATTGATTTTTTCCATTAAACCAACCGCTGCTAACACCTCAATCACCTTTTCATCCTCAACCGCTTCAAACATTGAGACATTTTCTTTAATTGTCGCATTGAAAATATAAGGTTGTTGACTTAACACACCCATTTTTAAGTGTTCGAATTGAAAAGAAACATAGCCAGCTGTCGGTTGTCTGTGCTGTAAAATCAATTCAGAAAGTGTCGTCTTCCCTGCACCGCTTGGACCGACTAAGGCAATCTGTTCACCTTCATAAATATTAAAGCTCACATCTTTAACTGCTGCTCTATCTGCTTCTGGATAACGATAAGATACATGTTCCAACTGAATCAACGCCTCTTGTTTAGGATTGACGTGTTGTTTGGTTAAAGTAGCGTTATCCATTTCTTGATCAAGCGCATCGAATACGACATCTGCTGCTCCTTCACTTTGTTTACCAATATGGAATGCTTGGCCAAGGTCTTTAATAGAGTTGTAGAACTCTGGTGCTAAAATAATCGCAATCGCAGCTGTTTCGAAAGTAAGATTATGAAAGAGCACCAAACCAAGCCCTGCTTCTAGCGCAACTAAGCCAATACCTAACAAACTGATAAATTCCAATAGCAACCCAGATAAAAAGGCGCTGCGTAAAATATTCATTGTTAAATCTCTAAAGCGTGTGCTTTCTTGATAAATAGCTTGTTCAGCTTGTTTAGAACGGTTGAATAATTTTAAAGTGACTAAGCCTTGCGCTAAGTTTAAGAAGCGCTGGCTGAATTGTGTTAAATAAGTCATTTGTTCCTTAGATTCATCACGTGTTTTTAATCCGAAAATGATATAGAACACAGGAATAAAAGGTGCTGTCACCATCATAATAATCGCAGTATTCAAATGAATAAAACACATCGCAATAATAATCACTACAGGTACAAGTACTGCTTTAAACACTTGAGGTAAGTAATCTTGATAAAATGGCGTAATTCCATCAATACTTTCAGTCATCACACTCATTTGAGCACCGACAGGTTGTTTCGTGTGATGATCTACCATACGACGACGCAGTGTGCCTTTCACTTTATATGCGAGTTCTGTCCCCATCCATTGATTGGACATATTCAATACTGCACGTAATAATAAAGCGGCCAATAAAATCATCAATAACGTTGAAATATGGTAATGATGCGAATTCTGAATCAGCATTTTATCTAACACTTTCGCAATGGTCACATTTTGTACGACTACAATCACAGCTAATAGTGCACAAATGATACCCATGACGATGGGGTATTGCTTGTATTTCAGTGCGTAACGCATTAAATGTTTCATCTTTTTTCACCCTTTTTATTTAATCAGGCATCGATTAATTTTGACACAATAAAGGTGGAACACGTATGTATGTCATGCATACTTGTCCCACCCACTTTACTATCGTTTCATCTTTAATTAATAGATATCAGGACGTCTTATGTCCTTAATAGTCATTTGTGTCAAAAATGTCTTATCTTCAACTTAAAACATATAAGTAGAATTTTCAATTTATTCGACTCAAAATTAATTTCAAATAAGAAATTAACCTTCAAAGTTTTGTCATAATTTTTGAAAGACCTACATCTTAAGTCTTATCTTTCAATTTACTACGAGAATTAGTAGCACAAAGATTTTTTTATGTGCTATCATAAAAGTTGTTTCAACTGGTATTTACATACATTCATACAAAATATATTTTGAAATAAGGAAGGTACACTATGTTATTGTTAGAATTACTCAAAGCGCTGATTTTGGGGATTGTCGAAGGTTTGACAGAATTTGCGCCTGTATCCTCAACAGGACATATGATTCTTGTAGACGACATCTGGCTGAAATCGACGAGCTTCTTAGGATCAGAATCCGCATTCACCTTTAAGATCGTCATACAGTTAGGTTCTGTATTTGCGGCAGCGTGGGTATTTAGAAACCGTTATTTTGAAATGTTCCGCCTTGGAAAGTATAAACATACTGCACCATCTACGGAACATACTGAAGGAGAAACTTTAAGCAGAACGGCTCAATCTAAACACAAACGTCTAACGATTTGGCACGTTTTAGTAGGGATGATTCCTGCTGGTGTTTTAGGTTTATTATTCGATGATTTAATCGAAACATACTTATTCAGTGTGCCGACTGTTATGATTGGACTTTTATTAGGTGCGTTCTATATGATTTTCGCACAAAAGTTCAGCCGTCGTTATGCACACCGTGAGCATCTTGATCAAATTACTTATGTTCAAGCATTTATTATTGGTTTATCACAAGCGGTTGCGATGTGGCCAGGGTTCAGTCGAAGCGGCTCAACAATTTCAACTGGGGTATTAATGAAATTAAACTATAAAGCTGCCTCTGACTTCACATTTATTATGGCTGTACCAGTTATGTTAGCCGCAAGTGGTTTATCATTGGTAAAACATATGGAATATATTCATTTAAATCACATTCCGTTTTACTTAATCGGCTTTATTGCCGCATTCTTATTCGGATTATTATCTATCCGCTTATTCTTAAACTTAATTAACCGTATTAAATTGGTACCTTTTGCGATTTACCGTATTATTTTAGTTATCTTTATCGCAATCCTTTATTTCGGATTCGGAATCGGAAAAGGCATTTAATTGATACACTCGCCAGCATTGAATTTCAATGCTGGTTTTTTTCATACCTTCAATTACTGATGCTTTAATCGATGGAAAAAGTTATGTATGATACAAGGGTATTCGTTTATCCCCTAATCAGTCGGGGTATTTAAATGTTATATACTAATAAATGGAGGCCATTCAAATGGAGAAGAAACGATTAATTAGAACATTGTTAACGGTATTACCTATCATTCTTGTACCTTTAATTGTGGAAAGAAAACGCATCAAAGATCATCCTGATGTACAAAAATTGAATGATAAAACCGCAGGTTTAAGACAAAGTGTTTCTGACAAGTCTTCACAATTTGCGAGCGGTGTATCAGATAAATCTTCTAAAGCTGCGTCAGCGGTTTCTAATAAATCTTCTGACCTTAAACAATATGTAAGCGAGAAGAAACAAGAAATCGAAGAAAAACGCCAAGCTAAAAAAGAAGCGAAAGCCAATGACCCAGAACGCATCAAAGCTAAAGGTGACAAATTAGAAAAACAAAACGCTAAAGAAGCTGAAAAAATGGCGAAGAAATTAGAGAAAAACATTGAAAAACGCCATAAAAAAGAAGATAAAGATTCAGAAGCAACTCGTAAACGTCTCGTGAAAGAATTAAAAGACGCTCAGAAATACGAGAAAAAAGTCGGACTTGTACCAGGCGGTCAATCTGACAAACAACTTCACAATAAAGGTGAAGAACTTGAACAAGAAAATAAAGATGAAGCTTATGACATGAACCGTATTTTAGAAGATCGCATTGAACAACGTTTAAAAGCTGAAGAAGAAGCTAGACGTGCCAACGAAGAAGAACGCATCGCAGAGATTCAAAAACATGAAAATAAGCCGAATCTCTAAATGACACAAGTCATTATTGATGGTGATGCTTGTCCCGTTACAGATTCAATTATTCAATTGACTGAAGGGACAGGCATTTTTGTTGTGTTGGTACGTAGTTATGCACACTTTTCAATGCGAGATTATCCTGACCATGTTCGTGTCGTTTACGTCGATGATGGTCCTGATCAAGTGGATTATAAAATTGTTCAATTAGCCAAGCCAAATGACATTGTAGTCACACAAGATTATGGTTTAGCTAACCTATTGATTAATAAAATACAGTACGTGATGCATCATAATGGTATGCTATATAGTGATAAGAATATTAATTCCTTACTCGAACAACGTTATTTGAATGCACAAACCAGACGTCAAGGCGGACGTCATAAAGGTCCGAAAAAGTTCTCAGAAGAGACACGCAATCATTTTGAGCAAGCATTTAAACGTGTAATCAATCAGATTTCTTCTTAGGAGATGACATTTATGAGTAAATTAAAACGTATTGCAGTATTTTGCGGCGCAAGCAGAGGGAAAGATAAAGTTTATATGGAGCAAGGCTATGCTTTAGGTAAATACATGGCAGAAAATGGTTATACTTTAGTCTACGGTGCCGGCTCTGTCGGTGTAATGGGCGCAATTTCTAATGGCGTCTTAGATAACGGTGGAGAAGCGATTGGTGTGATGCCGAAAAGCTTAGATGATAAAGAAATTACGAGTCAACGCTTAACAGATTTAGTGTTAGTAGATTCACTTCATGGTCGCAAAGCCAAAATGAGTGAATTAGCCGATGCATTTATCTTAGCACCTGGCGGCGCTGGTTCACTTGAAGAGTTCTTTGAAACATATAGTTGGGCACAAATCGGTATCCACGATAAACCGATGGCAGTTTTTAATATCAACAATTTTTTCGAACCGCTTCAACAACTCATTGAATCTATGATTGAAGCTGGTTTTATTGATGATAAATATCGCGGCTTAGCTCCGCTTTATGATAACTTAGATGATTTATTCGACGGTTTAGAACACTATCGTTCTGTCGGTACACGTACTTATGATTAACACTTCTAAATTAAATAACATACTCTATGTTCATTCCAAACAAAAAGCGAGAAACGTCACCTTGAGTTTCTCGCTTTATTCATTCAGCTTTTTATAATATCTGACTTGTGTTTTTAATGGATGTGCTGCTGACACATTCGGTAATTCATAGTCCTCTAAATATGTCATACCGATTTTTTCCATCACTCTTCTTGAAGCCATATTTGTTTTGGCTGTCAGACTATAAACTTCTTCGATACCTTTTTCTTTGGCATATTCAAGCACTGCTTTTGCCCCTTCTGTTGCGATACCATTGTCCCAAACCTCAGGTATCAAACGCCATCCAATTTCAAAGAAAGGCAGATCTTTAAATGGATACTGACTGCGTTTAGGGAGATAATTCAATCCGATAAAGCCAATCCATTCTCCGCTTTCTTTCAATTCTACCGCAAATAAACCAATGCCTGATTGTTTCAGTTGTTTCTGCATCGCCTGCATATCCAATTCAGAACGGCGATAGCTTAATATACTTGGGAAGAATCTGCGAACTTGTCGATTCGCATTCATTTTTTGAAATGGCAATAAATCTTTATCTTCCCAATCTCTTAACTTTAAACGTTGTGTTTCCAAATATACACTCATTTGATTCCACCTCGTACACCCATTCAATCTCTTGTGCTCTATCTAAAAAATCGATATACAAAAAAGCACTTTAGTAAAGTGTTCTCTAATCATGATAGTAATGCAAAGCGATATGACTTCACTTATAAGCGCCTTTTTGTATACTTTATAAGATTGTCGAAATTACTTATAGTTGCGATTATGCTTGAGGAAATTCAGAACGCGTATTATAACTGATTAATTGAACAGTTACAGGCACTTCTTGTAAACGATCACGTTCGCTTTTAGGTGCTGTAAATACTACGTCAACAAAATCGCCTAAATGACTTAATTTATAAGTTGCTTCAAATGTATCTGTATCTGATTCAAAATTAGGCTTTTGCGCAACTCTGCGTCTTACTTGTGCTGAAGGCGCATCATGTTGGTAGCCTGTAATTTTTTCGATGGCTTTGCCGACTTCTCTTAAAGTCATCTTATTACCTTCTAATTCAAAAAATTGTTGTTCGTACATGATTCAATCGACTCCTTTAGTTCGTTTATCCATTACCTATTTAATACCCTTCTGACTTTTCAAACAAACGCTTAAGACGGTTTGTTTTCTTTCTTGTCAGAATGCGGTGTGTGTGATTTTTGATCACTTTCTTTTGTTGTGTTAGATGACGTTTTTGCTGCTTTTTCCTTTTTATCTTTAGCTTCTTGTTCTTTTTTAGCTTTGTCTTCTGCTTCAGATTGTTGTTTTGCTCTTTCTGTCGCAACTTTATCTTTCACTTCATCTTCTAACTTATCTACACGTTCTTTCACTGATTTTTGTTCTTTTTCCAACTTCTCTTTTTTATCTTTCAACTGTTTATTTTCTTTCTCTAGTTGTTTGATATCATTCTCAAGCGCTGTCTTCTCGTCACTTTTACCGCAAGCACTTAACATTAAAGTTGAAGCTAACAGCACCATCATCACTTTTTTCATGTATCTTTAACTCCTTTTACCATGAATCCAACGCCTATGTAACGTCAATTTGCTATGTATATTTTACCATGTATCCGGCTTCGCTCATAGTTTCCACGCATACACTAAAAAAAGAAAGCGAGATATTGCTTCAATCATTGATTTATGCGCGCAATTTAGTCATAATATGCTTGATTGTATAATATGAATCGGAGGGCAAAAGCAATGGCTAAATCTACAGAACAATTGATGCGCGAAAATAACGTAAAAGCGTTGCATCTTAATAATACAGACCGCGAAATTTTCGAAAGCTATATGACTTATATTCGTGCTGATTTACGCGTCAACCCTCATGATTCTGAATTAATGTTGAATCGTATTTTAAAAGAACTGCTAAAATCAGAAAACCAGGGTATGTTAGCCATGGATTTCTTTGATCATAATCCTCGTGCGCATGCGAAAGAAACGATTAAAAAACTAAAAAACGAAACGGTACAAAATATTTTCAAATATATTTGGCATCACATTTTGTTTTTACTTGGTATTTTTGCGTTCTTTAAAGGATTTATAGGCTTCTTCATAGGTGAAAAACCTATCTATTATTTCACATTCCCAATCATCGTTTTAATGGGATTATTTATCATCTTTTTATTCGTATGGTGGATTTTTAAAACGGTACAAATACAAGCTTTCAATAAGTCTAACTGGGTTTGGCTTTTAACTTATGCGGTTATTTTCGGCTTAATTGCGCTGTTATTTTATGTCTTATATATCCCGCAATCTTACCTTACATTTGGTCCGTCCATCCATATTGGTAATTGGACATTTATTATTGTCTCATTCATCATCACGCCAATTGCGTTTTATGTCGACCATCATTTTGTGAAGAAAAACAGCAATACTTATTTATGATAAATTAAAAAACAGCCTCAAAAGCAAGATTATCTTTGCTTTTGAGGCTGTTAGTGTTTGCACTATTTCTCAATAATTTAGTTAATTAAAATTGCTAAGAAGAACCAAATGACCATAATGATCATGACCATGGCTTGAGCTGCAGTGCTTGCTAAAAAGCCGACAACTGAACCAAAACTGGCTTTAAGTGCAGTCATTGGGTCACGTCTTAATACCATTTCTACAATAAACACTGCGATTAACGGAACTAAAATAATACCGAATGGTGGGAAAACAAAACAACCGACAATCACACCGATTAAAGCTGTGATTTCCCCTGCTTTAGAACCGCCAAAGCGTCTAGTGAAGTATTGGCTCATCATCAGATCAGCCACAAAAATAAAGATTGTTAAAATAATCATTGAGATATAAAAGACCCAAGATAATTTTCCGTTATGAAAACCGATTTGATAAATTAAAAATCCAATCCACATCATTGGCATTGATGGGATAACAGGTTTAATCAAACCAATAAATGCGGTAACGAAACACGCAATAATCAATAGCCATAAAATTGTTGCTAGCATGGTAAACCTCTTTCTTATTCAATAAATTTCTGCTCTTTCGTAAAGAAGATTAAAATCATTCCTAATGCTAAAGAAGCAGCGGATACATAGAATACATTCCCTAATCCTACGATTTGACTCATCACACCGCCAAGTAAATTCCCACATAATTGACCTATTACAAGCGCATTCGCAAAGAGTGTTGAAGAATAACCCGGGAAATCAGGCAGGATGTCTTGGAAGTAACTGATACCAATCCCTAATAATACCGCTAAAAACATTGCTAAAAAGACTTGCCCAAGCATCATCATATAAATGTTATCAAACACTCCGATACTGAAGAAGAAGAGTGCACCAAACAAGACGCCGAATATCAATAAGGTTCTTGTTTCAAGTTTCGCAGACAAAACACCTAGGATAATCATAAATGGCACTTCTAAGCCTGCACACAAGCTCGCAAGCACTCCGACATAGTCTTCACTCTCATGAAGATAATTCGTCACAAATAGAGGCATATTAAGCGTGTACATCCACTGTCCAATATGGAGTAAGATAAATGCAACAAATGGTACGATTAACTTCTTGTGTGTCAACATACTTGGGGCTTTACGCTCGATATGTGTCCCTTCTTCAATTGGGCGATTTGTTTTCACTTCTTTAAAGAAGAAGACTTGAAGTAACAGTGTAAATAATAAAATAACTACTGTACCGCCGAACAAACCGGCATAGCCCATACTTTTATTTAACAAAGCTCCGATTAACGGACCAAATAAGAATCCGAACGAGAACATAGAACGTAATACTGTATTAGCAAATTTTGCACGACCGCGTGAAGAGGATGCATTAATAGATTCACGAGCTGAAGCATAAAGTTGAGGCATTGCAGGTGCGAACAAACCTTGGAACAAAGCATATAACGCAATATACAGCCAGATTGTATGAACATAGAAGTAAATACCGAAACTCATTGCGCCCATAAACAGCGCACCGATAATTAAGACTTTACGGTTTACATTCCCTCTGTCAGAAAAACGTGCCACAATGGTATTAACAGTAAACTGACTGATTGCGGCTAGTGCTAATAAGACACCGAACTGAGTAGTTGTCATACCAAGTTCATTTGTCGCAAATAAAACAAGATAAGGAATCGTAATCGCAATCCCCATACCGACCAGCATCATATTAACTACGAATAATTTATAATTTTTAATGTGCAGTAACGCTGCAAACATAGTCTAACCTCTCTTAAAACTTATTTAGATAATCTCTAGTTTAATCAATTTTCTTACCTTTTGGAATAGATGTACAAAGATTTCCATTAAAACAGCATATAATTTCAAAAAGCGGCGTTTCTATATAGAAATCTTCACACAAGAGAAAAAGACACCCTAGCTAGGATGTCTTATTTACACATCAGTTAATTCTGCGGAGCTTTCGCAATATCATTTACGACTAATTCTACAAATGATTCCACTTGTGGCAATTGCAACATACTAGAATCGTAACTTAGATAGGTTGAACGCACTAACGGATGTGTTTCTATATCAACTTGCTCAAAGTCAAAACGTTCTGTGTCTAAATCTTTTACCATAATTTCTGGTAATACAGTTACACCTACACCGCCGACTAACATTTCTTTACAAGTCGCAACTTGGTCTACGGATATCATCGCATGATAATCACGTCCTAAATTACGACCATACCATTCTTTAATCTGGTTAATATAAATCGGATCAGCTTGAAACTCAATAAACGGCAGTTCTGGTGCTTTATCTCTTTGACCCTTAGGATAAATAAAATAATGTTTATCATTAAACAAATGCTGATTGTTCAAATTCAAAATCTTGCTTCCACGGATAATCATCACGTGATAATCACGATGATGCGCTTTTATATGATCAGTAGAACCTACTTTTACTTGAATTTCAACATTGGGGTATTGATCGTTATAGTGACTAAGTATTTGGGGTAATAAAGTTTGGCCGATTAAAGAAGAGCACCCTATAGAGATAGTGCCATTTACTTCGCCCATATGTGCTTGCATCTTATCAAAAAATAAACGCTCGCGCTTCAACATGTCGCGCGCATGTTCAATAACCATCGCACCTTCAGTTGTAGTGATCAACTGCTTCTTAGTACGAATAAAAATATCAACGCCGAAGGCACTTTCTATGGCCTTTAATCGTTGTGTTACAGCAGGTTGAGAAATATAAAGAATTTCAGCTGCTTTACGCAATGTACGTGTTTCATCCAACGTGATTAACAAACGGTAATCCTCAATCTTCACGTTTTATCCTCCTACTTCCTTCAATCCTTTTCTACTATGAAATAAAAACCATGCGGCAGTCTTATGACAGCGACAGCATGGTACCTTTCATACAAACACTCTTTCACACTGTATGCTGGGTTCTCCTGACTGTTATCCTCGGTGATGATGCGTCGTATGTTTATCGT
Source organism: Staphylococcus sp. CWZ226 (assembly GCF_018986355.1). Taxonomy (NCBI): domain Bacteria; kingdom Bacillati; phylum Bacillota; class Bacilli; order Caryophanales; family Staphylococcaceae; genus Staphylococcus; species Staphylococcus sp. CWZ226. The sequence goes on from NZ_JAHMSB010000004.1 coordinate 230,112, forward strand.
TTAAATACTTATGTTTAATCTTATTATAGCAATACATGATATTTTCTTGCATACTTGGAAAATCATGATCAATCTTCATCATTAACTGATGTGCAATGATGTATGCTTCGTGATATTGTTTCTTCGAAATTTGTTTTGTTTCTAATGCTCGTAATAAATCATCCTCGTCAACCAACTCATATTCTCCATTAGGCAATACAATAACATCTAAGCATAAATCTACTGTGCGTGCTTTACCTTTTTGCGTGATATTTTTAATATTGATATCGAAATAATATTCAAGTGGGTTGCCTTTTTCATCTAGCATCACTGTTATACTGTAACGTTTCTTATCCGGTACAATTTGAAGCCATTGATAGTTATCATCTGCGACTATCATGGTTTTACCGACGACAGAAACTTTTAAAGGTTCCTTTACTTTCTTCATTGTGATTAAGCCAATGATTCCTTTGAATTTATTATTATTCACCTTAACTTCAGTATAATCTCTTTCAATCAGACGACGCCAGTGACGTTTGTCGATGTATTTTACTTTCACTGTCACCAACTCCTTGACATTATTATATAAAACTGTCACATACATGTCACTCAATGTTTGATATTATTAAAAGTATTACACAAATTAAAAGCTCTTTTTACAAGTTGTACACATAACAATGGAGTCCTGTAAGTAAAACAGAAATAGCTTACAACAATAGAAAGGACCGTACTTTCAGCTGATAAGTACGGTCCCTTGTTTTATATCACACTATTTATTCAGTGCTTATATTAAGTTTTAATTACTTTTAATTTTCCCTAAAAAGAAACTGTTTACTTCGCTTAATTTACCTCTCCAAATCAACTTACCACTTGAAGGTGTAGGTTTATTCTCACTGATAAAGATACTTGTATCTTTTAAGTGAATATAATTGATTTCATCGTTATCACTTTCAGCGGCATAGTCACCAGCTTCATCTAAGTCTTCGCTAAATTGTTTAGACGTTGCATTGCCGCCTTTAAATGATTTGCTTAATGTTTTAAAGTATTCTTTCGCTGAAATCAATGTACCAGTCACAATGGCACCGTCGACTAATAACGAAATATCTAGAGTAAAGTCGTCTTCGTTTGCGGCTTTTACAAATGATTCAAGAATATCATCTTTAGATGTTTGTTTGTTACTCATTATATCATTCCTCTCGTTTAATTATCTGTCACCTGTGTCATCATGACTTTCTATCCACGTTCCAGCTTTTTCTTCAGACGTTTCTTCTTGCTTCTTAGTGGTCTGTGTTTTTTCTTTTTGCCTAGAAGAGGTTTCTTCTTGTTCTTCTTGAAGTTTTTCTTCAGGTTCTTTTTCATCTTGTTGATTTGTTTTAGTTTCTTGTCTTTCATTTTCTTCAATTTCTTCTGATTGTTCGTCATCACTATCATCCTTTTTGAACAGGCTTGCCGTTGATGTTTTCAAGCCTTTGAGTTTTGCTCTGGCAACTTGGTTGAATTGAGTGTCTTTTTCTTTTGAACCCTTCTCTTCCTCGTTGTCTTCATCTTTAGTTTGTTCAGGTTCAGTTGGCATCTTTGAGTTTTTAGATTCCCCCGTTGCCTTTTCTTTACTATCATTTTTTTCGCTTTCATCATCTTCGTCAGATTGATTATCTGGTTTAGAATTATCAGCTTTTTTCTTTGATGTAGATTTCTTAGGCTGTTTTGTTTTCGAATTAGACTCATCTGATTCAGTTGAATCTTCCTCTGCTTCGTCTTCGGATTCCTCATCGTCTGATTTACTATCTTCTTCGGATTCTTTTTTCTCATCTGAAGCTTCATCTTTATCGTCAGAAGTGTCATCAACTTTAGAATCTTCAGCTTGTTTTTTGGACTCTTCAGCCTCATCGTCTGATTCTTCTTCTGATTGATCAGATTCATCTGCTTCTGATGTCTCATCATCTGATTTTGATTCAGACTCTTCTTCTGATTCTGGTTTTTCTGAAGTTCTTTCAGCTGATGCTTTTGATGTTTTCTCATCCGCTTCAGGTTCTTCTGATGCTTCTTCGTCTTTTGAAGTATCTTCTTTAGAATCTTCAGCTTCGTCTTTAGACTCTTCAGTCTCACCCTCTGATTCTTCTTCTGATTCCTCAGATTCATCTGTTTCTGATGTCTCATCATCCGATTCTGATTCAGACTCTTCTTCTGATTCTGGTTTTTCTGAAGTTCTTTCAGCTGATGCTTTTGATGTTTTCTCATCCGCTTCAGGTTCTTCTGATGCTTCTTCGTCTTTTGAAGTATCTTCTTTAGAATCTTCAGCTTCGTCTTTAGACTCTTCAGTCTCACCCTCTGATTCTTCTTCTGATTCCTCAGATTCATCTGTTTCTGATGTCTCATCATCCGATTCTGATTCAGACTCTTCTTCTGATTCTGGTTTTTC
>NZ_JAHMSB010000005.1:0-209069 GCF_018986355.1 Staphylococcus sp. CWZ226
CTTACATAAGAGTCCGTGAGGACTTCTATTATAAAGATTTTTATACATATTTTCGAAAATTTCATAAAAAAAATAAACTACCGTTACACTTTTTCAAGTTATAACGGTAGTTTGTCTACGGTCTGGGCAGCTATGCAAGTGCATAGCTGCTTTTTTAATTGAATTCTAATAATTCTCTAATTCTTTACAAACTTAACCTCCTTAACATAGGCGATAAGGATTTTTACTAGGAGGTTATAACAATGAAAATTGCAGTGATACCCTCAGGCTTTAAAGAAAGCTTGAGTTCAGCAGAAGTCGGTACAGCAATTCAAAAAGGTCTGCATGAAGCAGATGAAAGTTTAAATATTCAAGTGATTCCCATGGTGGATGGAGGCGAAGGATTTGCGCAAACTATCACGCAAATTAAAAATGGTCAGCTTTATCATTTAAATGCAGAAAATCCATTAGGACAAAAACGCAAAACATTTTATGGTATGTTTTATGAAAACAAACAAAAAGTTGCGGTAATTGAGATGGCCGCAATTGCGGGTCTAAGACATGTGCCTAGCAACCAGAGAAATCCGCTTCACACTTCTACATACGGTGTAGGTGAAGCAATTATCCACGCATTAGATCATGGCGCTGAACGTATCTTAATCGGCTGTGGTGATTCGGGAACATCTGATGGCGGTGTCGGCATGGCACAAGCAATCGGTGCACGTTTCAAAGATTATAAAGGTAAAACAATATTTATCCATGGCGGAGGTGAAATTGACCGTATTCATGATATGGATTTATCTCATATTGATCCGCGTGTATTAAATACACCTATAGATGTAGCAGTGAATTGGTCGAATATTTTATGTGGACCAAAAGGTGTCGCAAAAGTATTCGGTCCACAAAAAGGTGCAAGTCCAAAAGAAGTCGAACATTTATCGGATAACCTTGATCATTTGGCACGTTTAATAAAACGTTCAACAGGTGAGTCAGTTGCTTATCAACAAGGTTCTGGCGCATCTGGTGGATTAGGTGCAGGGTTAATCGCTTTTGCGAACGCTACATTGCATCCACGTTTTGAATTAATTCAACAGTACTTGCATATTGAACCTGTTATTGCACAAGCTGATTTAGTCATCACAGCAGAAGGGTGTTTAGATTTCCAAACGCCAAACGGAAAAATTCCTGCTGAAGTAGCGAGAATTGCTCAACAATATGATACACCTGTGATTGCATTAGCAGGCACAATCGGTCAAGATGCGGAATTTAATTATCAAAGTGGTATTAATGCCTTTCACAGCATTATTAAACAGCCTTCAAGTTTAGATGATTCTATTGAGTATGCATCAAAATGGCTAAAGGAATGTGCACGAAATATATATCACTCAATTCAAATCGGTATGAAGATGAATCAAACAAAGTCACAAACACACACAACTAAACAAAGACATTTTGTGCTTTAAAGATGAGTTATTCTAAATTAATCGCAGCCATTCTTTATCTTATTTTCACGCTATGGCTGTTTTTAGAAACAAATTTGTCCTATTTAGGACAATTGAGTGTGGCTTTGTTTGTGTTATCTTTAGGACTATTTATTTTTAGTAAAATGCCAGCAGGGTTATCTGCGATGTTGGTTGTATGTTTAGGTATTTTACTCGGTATGCCGCAAGATATTTTGTATCAATCATTAGAAGAACATGTGATTTGGTTAATGATTGGCGCATTTATTATTGGTGGCGTAGTGGAAACCAGTGGTTTATTAGATCGTTTGATTCGCTGGATTGAAGCGAAGTGTACGTCTGGGAAACGTATGAATATCTTTGTCTTTATCTTAGTACAAATTTTATCTTTAATTATTCCATCTACTTCAGGTCGTGCAGCAGCACTTCTACCTGTATATCAAGCATTTGGCAATCGTTTTAATTCAAATCGTCAGTATTTAGGCATATTGATGCCAGTGTTAATTTTGATGGGAACAAACTTATCTTTAATCGGTGCAGGCAGTCATATTATTGGGATTGGGCTACTTGAAAATCAAACAGATGGTTCTATTTCTTATCTTCAATTCTTACTATGGGGCTTTCCATTTGGGATAATTATTGCAATAATAAGCTTATTTATGATAAAAAAGTTTTATATGAAGCCTGTTGAAAAGATTTCAACAGAAAATATAATACAATATGAAAAACAACCATTGACTAAAAAAGAGAAAAAAGCAGCAGTCCTCATTAGTTTGACAGTGATACTTTGGATTACTGAACCACTGCATGGCTTCGATATTGCCTTTGTGACAATTTTAATGAGCTTGATTATGATTATGCCTAAAGTTGATTTGATCGGATGGCGTGAAGCATTTAACAGAGTGTCATGGAGCTTAATTTTCTTTGTAGCGGGTGCGACTGCACTTGGCAATCTATTGGTGAAATATAAAGTGCTCGATGTCATTCAACATCAATTATATCAAGTGATGCATCATGTCAAACTGGTAAATGAATTTGTGCCGCTAGTGATTATTGTAGTATTGACTGTGACTTCTCACTTGTATATTACAAGTCATACAACACGTGCAGTCGTCTTTATTCCATTACTGATTGTTTTTGGTAAAATGTTTGGTTTAAACCTGACAGCAGTTGTATTTATTGCGCTGATCGGTACGAACTACTGCTTAACTTTTCCAGTCAGTTCTAAAGCCTTGTTATTGTTTTATGAGAATAAAGAAAGACCATTTACAATTAAACAGCTCATGTATTTAAGTTTAGGTATCATGCCAGTATATATGCTTACCATGATTGTGATGTATTATGTTTATTGGCAATATGTTGGGCTTGCATTGAAATAGGAGTGAATAGAAAGTGGAAACTATCTTAATTGTGGAAGATGACGAGAAAATAGCACGCGTCATTGAACTAGAATTGGATTATGCAGGCTATGATGTCTGTATAGCGCATTCTGGTAAAGCAGCATTACAACTTTATCAAGAACGTCAGATTGATTTGATTTTACTTGATGTGATGATACCAGATTTAAATGGATTAGAAGTGCTCAGACGTATTCGAAATGATGATGACTATATTAAAATTATTATGTTAACTGCACGTGATGAAGTCATGGATAAAGTCAGCGGTTTAGATTCTGGTGCAAATGATTATATGACTAAGCCATTTGAAATTGAAGAATTATTAGCACGTATTCGTGTACATTTAAAACAGCAGCAATTAAATCAAAAAGAAGCTGTTGAAGTTTTAACACATGATCACATCGAATTGAATCCACAATCTAGAGAAGTTTTTGTCGATGGCAGTCTAGTCGAACTCACACAAAAAGAGTACGATTTGTTGTATTATTTTATGACCAATCAAAACATTGCTTTAGATCGTGCGCAGATCATTGAGTATGTCTGGGGTTATGATTTCGTAGGTGATACGAATGTTGTAGATGTTTATGTCAGATACTTAAGAAAGAAATTAGATACGTCTGATACTTCAATTATATCAAGTGTCAGAGGTATCGGTTATATGATGAGAGCTTAGTTATGAAACTAGGAACACAACTTCAAATTTATATCACTTTGATGATTGCGATTGTTGTCATTATTACTAATTTGACGATCTATTTTATTTATCGTACCACTTCGTTAAATGCGGAAACCGCACAATTAGAAGATAAAGCAATCAGCACGATGGAGGAATTACGAAAGGCCAAAGAAAATCATAACGACAAAGAAAAAGTATTGCAAAGTTTGATTTTAACTGATGGTTATATTGCGATTGTAGGTAAAGATGATGATAGTAAATTTCAAGTCACATCTAATCCAAAATATAAAGATTTAAGTGAACCGTATAAAAATAAACAATATAAAAAGGCTATTTATAAAAAAGGGCATCATTTTATCTTAGTCAGTATTCCGCTCGTTTGGAAAGATGGAGAAGTCAGTAATTTACAAATTTTTGAGAATATCGATTTCAAATATAGTAAATACGATATTTTAAAAGTCGTTTTAACACTTTCTACATTGTTTATTTTGTTGATTGTCTTTTTATTAAATCGATTACTGACTCAAATTATTTTACAACCGATAAATCAATTGATTGAGAAAATGAAAAAGACGATTGAAACGAATCATTATGTCATTATGGATATTAATCAAAAGGATACTAAAGAGTTGCAAGCATTAACTCAGACATATAATGATATGATGGAAAATTTAAAGGAACATGATGAAAAGCAGCAAGCATTTATATCCAATGCTTCTCATGAATTGAAAACACCGATTACTGTGATTAATTCTTATAGTCAGATGTTGAAGCGGTTTGGAAAAACTAGAGAAGATATTTTAAATGAAAGTATAGATGCGATCAGCGATGAAGCACAACGACTGAAATATTTAACTGAGCAAATGTTGGATTTAGCTAAAGTAGAGCGCAGTAATCAACAGGCCGAACGGCAATCTGTTGATTTAAATGAAATATTAGAGCATAAGGCTTCACGTTTCGCACATGCATATGATAGAGATATTGTATTTCACTGTGATAATACTGCACGTGCATTTGTGAATGAAGATCAGTTCAAACAGTTGATGACAATTTTTTTAGATAATGCGATTAAGTACAGTCAAGATGATGTGATGATACATGCGACAGAACATCCAACGCACATAAACGTGAATATTTCAGATCGTGGCATTGGTATTCCACCAGAAGATTTAGAACAGATCTTCAATAAATTTTATCGTGTGGACAAAGCAAGAGCAAGACAATCTGGGGGTTCTGGTTTAGGACTCTATATCGCGTTTGAATTAGCCAAACGTAATGACATAGAAATTCAAGTACAAAGTGTGCTTGATGTTGGCACAACGTTTATTTTGATTATAGAAAAGGTGACTTCAAATGGTGCTCAAAAAGATGATTAAAATACTGTTGATAGTCATTATTTGTATATTGATAGTGATATTATGTGCAGTGATTTATTTCAAGTCCACGCAACACGACTACACCCAACAAGAAGTTAAACAACTAGTAGATGATCGTTATGACGGCAAAATTCAATCTATTTCTTTGAACAAAGCAAAAACAACTTATAAAGTAAAATTGTTAGATGAAGGGTTGAAGTATGATTTAGAAGTGGATAAAAAAGACGGCGCAATTAAAAATGTCCATACAGTAAAAGTCAAACAACCGACTAAGTCTAAATCACAGCAAGAAAAAGCAACTAAGAAGAAAGAGACACCTTATATTTCAGAAGAAACAGCAAAAGCAGTCGCACAACATCAAGTGCCAGGTCAATTTGTTTATATTGATTTAGAAAAAGAGCACAATCCACCTTTTTATACGGTTCAACAAATCGTAGACGATGATGAAGGCGCAGTAATTAAAGTGAATGCCCTCAATAAAAAAGTACTGTCTGTGTCATGGTTCGAAATTAAAGATGATGACGACGATGATGATTTTGATGATTAAAAATATAAGCAGCTGTTGAAGGGTTATATGCGTTCAACAGCTGCTTATTTTCTTTGCCTATATTTCATTTTGAATTTATTGTAAAATAGTAGAGGTATGACAGAGAGAAGAGGTGTAGTTGATGGAGGGTATTTTACCTGTATTTAAAGAACGTGGTTTAACAAGCCATGATGTTGTATTTAAATTGCGTAAAATTTTACATACTAAAAAAGTAGGACATACAGGCACATTAGATCCAGAAGTAAATGGCGTTTTACCGATTTGTGTCGGTGGTGCCACTAAAGTCAGTGACTATATCATGGAAATGGGTAAAGCATATCAAGCAACGGTTACGGTCGGTGTGAGTACAACTACTGAAGACCAAACTGGAGAGGTGCTAGAAACGAAAGCAGTCAGTAAAGATTTAACAGCTGATAAAATTGATGAAGCGATTTTATCATTTGTAGGTGAAATTGAACAAATTCCGCCGATGTATTCTTCTGTTAAAGTGAATGGACGTAAGCTTTATGAGTACGCACGTAATAATGAAACAGTTGAGCGCCCTAAACGAAAAGTGCGCATTTATGAAATTGAACGTAATTCTGAGATTCGGTATAAAGATGACACATGTTCATTTGATATATTTATACGTTGTGGGAAAGGGACATATATCAGAACGTTAGCAACTGATATCGGCAGAGCATTAGGTTATCCGGCACATATGTCTCAATTAACACGTGTAGAAAGCGGCGGCTTTTCTATCGATGAAAGTTTAACTTTGGATCAAATTGATGAATTATATAAGCAAGAAGCATTACAGGAAAAGCTATTTCCGATAGAATATGGTTTGAAAGGGTTGCCTCATATTCAAATTGACGACCCGAACATCAAAAAACGTATTTTAAATGGACAGAAATTTTATAAAAATGAATTTTCTGAAGCGATTGATGAAGTAACAGTGATGGAAGATAAAGAAACAGAAAAAGCGTTAGCACTTTATATTCCGCACGCTGAGAAACCGAATGAAATCAAACCTAAAAAGGTATTTAACTAAAGGAGCATCGCAAAATGAAAGTAATTGAAGTTACACATCCAATTCAACCTGAGCAATATATACAAGAAGACGTTGCGATGGCATTGGGATTTTTTGATGGCTTGCATAAAGGGCATGCGCAAGTCTTTCATACTTTAAATGAGATTGCGAAAAAACGTAATTTGAAAAAAGCGATTATGACGTTTGATCCCCATCCATCGGTTGTATTGAATCCTAAACAAAAAAGAACGGATTATTTAACGCCGTTAAGTGATAAAATCGAAATTTTAGAATCATATAACATCGATTATGTTATTATTGTGAATTTCACATCTAAATTTGCGGATGTTTCGATTGATGAGTTTGTGAACGAATATTTAATCGCAAACCATGTGAAAGAAGTCGTTGCAGGCTTTGATTTTACATTCGGCAAACACGGTAAAGGCAATATGTCTGTACTCCAAGAATTAAAAACACACTTTAATACAACGATTGTGAGCAAACAAGAAATGTTCTCAGAGAAAATATCAACAACTGAAATTAGAAAAGCATTAAAAGAAGGCGACTTGCAGAAAGCAAATGATGAACTAGGCTATCGTTACCGCATCAAAGGAACAGTAGTCCAAGGTGAAAAACGTGGCAGAACAATCGGGTTCCCAACAGCAAATATTGAACCGAGCGACGATTATGTATTACCTAAAAAAGGTGTGTACGCAGTCAGCTTAGCTATCGGTACAGAACAACGTATTTATAGAGGTGTATGTAATGTGGGTGTGAAACCGACATTTCATGATCCTAAGAAATCACATGTCGTGATTGAAGTGAATATCTTTGATTTTGAAGAAGATATTTATGGTGAACGTGTGATTGTCTTTTGGCACCACTATTTAAGACCGGAAATCAAGTTTGATGGTATTGATCCGCTTGTAGAACAAATGAATAAAGATAAAGAACAAGCGAAATATTTATTATCGGTTGATTTCGGTGATGAAGTATCTTATAATATTTAGGTCGGAATGATTACACATGTGGTAATCAAAACAAGATTAAAAACAGTCCTCACTCTTGGCAGGTCGATACTCCGACGCCTGACTCAGACTGGGGAGACTAAATTATTAAAGGAGGAAATTGACAATGGCAATTTCACAAGAACGTAAAGACGAATTAATCAAACAATATCGTGTACACGAAACAGACACAGGTTCACCAGAAGTACAAATCGCAGTATTAACTGCAGAAATCAATGCTTTAAACGAACACTTACGTACACACAAAAAAGACCACCATTCACGTCGTGGTTTATTAAAAATGGTAGGTCGTCGTAGACATTTATTAAACTACTTACGTAAAAAAGATATTCAACGTTACCGTGAATTAATCAAATCATTAGGTATCCGTCGTTAATCTTTTCTTAAGTAAAACGCTGATACCAGTTAGAGGAAAGGACCATCGTTGGTTGCTTTCCTTTTTTTATAGCTTAGATACGAATGTGCGTATAAAAATAATCATGTAAATGATATGATAGAATTATTAATGTAAAAGAGGTAGTAAGAGAAAGGAGATTCCTAATGTCTCAAGACAAGAAAGTGTTTAAGACCGAATGGGCAAACCGTCCGTTAACAATTGAAACTGGGCAGATGGCAAAACAAGCAAACGGTGCGGTACTCGTACGTTATGGGGATACAGTTGTATTATCTACTGCGACAGCATCAAAAGAACCGCGTGATGGAGATTTCTTCCCATTAACAGTTAACTATGAAGAAAAAATGTATGCAGCAGGTAAAATTCCTGGGGGCTTTAAAAAACGTGAAGGTCGTCCGGCTGACGAAGCAACTTTAACTGCGCGTTTAATCGATAGACCAATCCGTCCATTATTCCCTAAAGGTTACCGCCATGATGTTCAAATCATGAATATCGTGTTAAGTGCTGATCCGGATTGTTCACCAGAAATGGCAGCAATGATCGGTTCATCAATGGCATTAAGTGTATCAGACATCCCATTCCAAGGTCCGATTGCAGGGGTAAATGTCGGTTATGTTGATGGTCAATATGTGATCAACCCGACTGTAGAACAAAAAGAACAATCTCGTTTAGATTTAGAAGTTGCAGGCCATAAAGACGCAGTCAACATGGTTGAAGCAGGCGCAAGCGAGATTACTGAAAAAGAAATGTTAGATGCAATTTTCTTCGGTCATGAAGAAATCAAACGTTTAGTAGCGTTCCAAGAGGAAATTATTGATTACCTTAAACCTGAGAAATCAGAATTTATTCCAGTTGAACGTGATGCAGAAGTAGAAGAAAAAGTAACTGCATTAACACAAGAAAAAGGTTTGAAAGAAGCAATTCAAACATTCGATAAAAAAGAACGCGAAGAAAATATCGACGCAGTTCGTGACGAAATTATTGAGATTTTCGAAGATGAAGAAGATCCGGAAAACGAAGCGTTACTAGCTGAAGTAAATGCAATCTTAAATGATTTAGTAAAAGAAGAAGTCCGTCGTCAAATCGCGGATGAAAAAGTACGACCAGATGGGCGTAAGCCAGATGAAATTCGTCCATTAGAATCTGAAGTCGGTTTATTACCGCGTGCACATGGTTCAGGTTTATTCACTCGTGGTCAAACACAAGCGTTATCTGTATTGACATTAGGCGCATTAAGCGAATATCAATTAATTGACGGTTTAGGACCTGAAGTTGAAAAACGCTTTATGCATCACTATAACTTCCCGAACTTCTCAGTAGGTGAAACAGGTCCAGTTCGTGCACCAGGTCGTCGTGAAATCGGACACGGTGCATTAGGCGAACGTGCTTTGAAATATATCATTCCTGACACACAAGATTTCCCATATACAGTACGTATTGTCAGCGAAGTGCTTGAATCAAACGGTTCATCATCACAAGCATCTATTTGCGGTTCTACACTTGCTTTAATGGATGCAGGTGTACCAATCAAAGCACCAGTTGCTGGTATTGCGATGGGTCTTGTAACACGCGATGATAACTATACAATTCTTACAGATATTCAAGGTATGGAAGATGCTTTAGGCGACATGGACTTCAAAGTTGCCGGTACTAAAGATGGTATCACAGCAATCCAAATGGATATCAAAATCGATGGTTTAACTAGAGAAATCATTGAAGAAGCTTTAGAACAAGCACGTGTCGGTCGTTTAACAATTCTAGAACACATGCTTCAAACAATCGATCAACCAAGACCAGAATTAAGTGCGTATGCACCTAAAGTTGAAACAATGACAATCAAACCAGACAAAATCAGAGATGTTATTGGACCTGGCGGTAAGAAAATCAATGAAATCATTGATGAAACAGGTGTTAAACTGGATATCGAACAAGATGGTACTATCTTTATCGGTGCAGTAGATCAAGCGATGATCAATCGTGCGCGTGAAATTATTGAAGAAATTACACGTGAAGCAGAAGTGGGTCAAACATATAATGCGAAAGTTAAACGTATTGAAAAATACGGTGCGTTCGTAGAATTATTCCCAGGCACTGATGCGTTATTACACATCTCACAAATTGCGAATGAGCGTATCAATAAAGTTGAAGATGTATTGAAACTTGGCGACTCAATTGAAGTTAAAGTAACTGAAATTGACAGTAAAGGCCGTGTGAATGCATCTCACCGTGTATTATTAAATAAAGAAAACTAATAGAATATGAGATTGAATAAGAAGAATGCTTGTACAACTTGATGTTGCTTCACAAGCATTCTTTTATACATATGTACGGTTTAACATCGTGCTGGCCTATGGATTCATTAGTGTACATTAAAAAGATTTTAACTTATAATATAGAGTGAATACTTATATGGTCGGGGATTATAAATAGGAGGAGAAAAATTGAATTTAGTAAAGAAAAAGAATAATGATATTCGCATCATCCCGCTTGGCGGCGTGGGTGAAATTGCGAAGAATATGTATATCGTTGAAGTTGACGATGAAATGTTTATGTTGGATGCAGGTCTTATGTTCCCAGAAGACGAAATGCTGGGTGTCGACATTGTAATTCCTGATATTCAATATGTCATTGAAAATAAAGATAAATTAAAAGGTATATTCTTATCGCATGGACATGAGCATGCGATTGGTGCAGTCAGCTATGTTTTAGAAAAAGTTGACGCACCAGTATATGGTTCTAAATTGACATTAGCACTTGTTAAAGAATATATGAAAGAACGTAAAATTGATAAGAAAGTCAGATATTATACAGTCAACAATGAATCTGTAATGCGCTTTAAAAATGTCAATGTTTCATTCTTTAATACATCACATAGTATTCCAGATAGTTTAGGTGTAACGATTCATACGTCATATGGTGCAATTGTGTATACTGGTGAATTTAAATTTGACCAAAGTTTACAAGGCAACTATGCGCCAGATCTTAAGAAAATGACTGAAATCGGAGACGAAGGTGTCTTTGCGTTAATCAGTGATTCGACTGAAGCGGAGAAACCAGGTTACAACACACCTGAAAATGTGATTGAATCTCATATGTTAGATGCATTTACAAAAGTGAATGGCAGATTGATTGTGTCTTGCTATGCATCAAACTTTATCAGAATTCAACAAGTGTTAAATATTGCCTGCAAATTGAATCGTAAAGTCTCATTCTTAGGACGTTCACTAGAAACATCATTCAATATTGCACGTAAAATGGGATACTTTGATATTCCAAAAGACTTATTAATTCCTATTAATGAAGTTAAAAATTATCCGAAAAATGAAGTGGTAATTATTGCGACAGGTATGCAAGGAGAACCTGTAGAAGCATTGAACCAAATGGCGCGTCAAAAGCATAAAATTATGAATATCGAAAAAGGCGATTCAGTCTTCTTAGCCATGACAGCGTCAGCTAACATGGAAGTAATTATCGGTGACACGTTAAATGAATTAGCACGTGCCGGAGCAGATATCATCCCAAATAATAAGAAAATCCACGCATCAAGTCATGGTTGCATGGAAGAACTCAAAATGATGATTAACATCATGAAGCCAGAATACTTTATCCCTGTCCAAGGCGAGTTCAAAATGCAGATTGCCCATGCAAAATTAGCGGCTGAAGCAGGTGTAGCACCTGAAAAGATTTTCTTAGCTGAAAAAGGCGATGTCTTAAACTTCGATGGCGAAGATATGATTTTAAATGAAAAAGTAGAATCAGGTAACGTACTGATTGATGGTATCGGTGTCGGTGACGTCGGTAATATCGTTTTACGTGACCGCCATTTATTAGCAGAAGATGGTATTTTCATTGCGGTTGTGACTTTAGATCCGAAAAACCGACAAATTGCGGCAGGACCTGAAATTCAATCACGTGGTTTCGTGTATGTCAGAGAAAGTGAAGAATTGTTGAAAGAAGCGGAAGAAAAAGTACGCGAGATAGTGGAACAAGGTCTTCAAGAACGTCGTATTGAATGGTCTGAAATCAAGCAAAATATGCGTGATAAAATCAGCAAGTTGTTGTTTGAAAACACAAAACGCCGTCCAATGATTATCCCAATTATTTCTGAAGTTTAATTAAAAGTATGCAAGATTAACATACAAGAATGCTATGGTGTGCAAACATGCGTACCATAGCATTTCATCGTATAGCTCATATTTTAATCATGTGTAACTATGTGGTCTATACGTTAAATGTTAAAATAGAAGGATAGTAAGTTTAGCATGTGTGCGTATAGGCACCTTAGTTTGTCTGTACGCATAATACATATTCACTAAGACATATTTTATGGAAAAGAAGGTGTATGTTTTGGCACAAAGAAAGAAAAGAACAACAAATACGAAACGTAAAACGACAGCAAGAAGAAAAACCACAAAGAAAAAACAAAATGAAGCACCGTTACGCTATATTGCTGCGATTATTACGGTAGTGCTTGTTGTTCTAGGTGCCTTCCAATTAGGAATAATCGGAAGAGTAATTGATACCCTTTTCAATTACTTGTTTGGCTATAGTAGATACTTAACCTACATTCTCGTTATATTAGCATCAGGCTTTTTAGCTTATAACGGCAAGTTGCCGAAAACTAGAAGATTAACAGGTTCAATTGTGTTACAAGTTGCGTTGTTATTTGCGACACAGTTGTATTTAGTCTTTACGAAAGGTGCGGCGGGCGACCGTGAACCTGTTATTTCTTATGTGTATCGTCAATATGATAAAACCCATTTTCCGAATTTCGGCGGCGGGGTGCTTGGTTATTATTTAGTTCATTTCTCTATACCGCTTGTATCCATTGTCGGCGTTGTCATCTTAACAATATTACTTTTTATTTCTAGTTTTATTTTATTATCTAAACAACGTCATCGTGATGTGGCTAAAATTTTCTTAGAGAAATTAAAATCAGGCAGTGAAAAAGCAGCAGTACATAGAAAAGAACGTAAAGCACGTCAAGCTGAGCGTGCAGAAGAAAAACAACGCCGTAAAGAAGAAAAAGCAGCAGAGCGTGCACAACAAGAAGAAGTGAAGGATGTCAGCGACTTTACAGAAGTTCCCATGTCAGAACCAGAGAAGCAAGAAGCTGCGATTCCGATTTTCGGTGATGATCAAAAAGAAGAGACACCAAAACCAGCAGAACCTAAACCTCAAGCAGAACCTGCACCTAAAAGAAAACGTGAAAAACATCAGTTGGTAGAACAAACACAAACAAATGAATCAACAGAATCATCTGAAGATATGGGCAGTATTTCTGAAGCGGGTGAAGTTGAAAATTCAGACTATCAATTACCGCCACTTTCAATTTTGAATGAACCAGTGAAACAAAAAACAACTTCACGTGCTGAAGTTCAAAAGAAAGGGCGCTTACTTGAAAATACATTGAAGAACTTTAATGTTAATGCGAAAGTAACCCAAATCAAAATCGGTCCGGCAGTGACTCAATATGAAGTACAACCAGCACAAGGGGTTAAAGTCAGCAAAATCGTCAACTTGCATAATGATATTGCGTTAGCTTTAGCTGCCAAAGATGTGCGTATTGAAGCGCCGATTCCTGGTCGTTCAGCAGTAGGTATCGAAGTACCGAATGATAAAATCGCATTAGTTTCATTAAAAGAAGTCTTAGATGAAAAATTCCCTTCTAAGAATAAATTAGAGGTAGGTTTGGGTAGAGATATATCAGGCGAACCTATCAGCGTAGAATTAAATAAAATGCCGCACTTGCTTGTGGCAGGTTCTACCGGAAGCGGTAAATCTGTATGTATCAATGGTATCATTACGAGTATTTTACTGAATGCGAAACCACATGAAGTAAAACTCATGCTAATTGACCCAAAAATGGTAGAATTGAATGTATATAACGGTATTCCGCATTTATTAATTCCAGTGGTCACAAATCCTCATAAAGCATCGCAAGCGTTAGAGAAAATTGTGGCGGAAATGGAACGTCGTTATGATTTATTCCAACATACGGGTACGAGAAATATTGAAAGCTATAATGACTATATGAAGCGTCAAAATGAGGAATTAGATGAAATACAATCTCTATTACCTTATATTGTCGTAATTGTAGATGAATTAGCTGACTTGATGATGGTTGCAGGTAAAGATGTTGAGAATGCGATTCAACGTATTACACAAATGGCTCGTGCTGCAGGCATTCACTTAATTATTGCGACACAACGTCCATCTGTGGATGTTATTACGGGATTAATCAAGAACAATATTCCATCACGTATTGCCTTTGCGGTCAGCTCTCAAACAGACTCTCGTACGATTATCGACCGAGGCGGAGCTGAGAAGCTATTAGGTAAAGGGGATATGTTGTACTTTGGTAATGGCGGTTCTATTCAAACGCGTATCCAAGGTGCATTCTTAAGTGATCAAGAAGTTCAAAATGTAGTGAATTTTGTAATTGATCAACAAAAAGCGAATTATGTTAAAGAAATGGAACCTGGTACAACACCAGAGGGCGGAGAAAAGAAAAGTGAAGATCCGCTATATGATGAAGCTTATCAATTTATTGTCGAACAGCAAAAAGCGAGTACATCCCTTTTACAACGTCAATTCAGAATCGGTTACAACCGTGCATCACGTTTAATGGATGATTTAGAAAACAACCAAGTGATTGGACCACAACGAGGCAGTAAACCACGACAAGTATTAGTGGATTTAGATAATGGTGAGGTGTAATGATGACAAATACGAATTCGATATACAGAATTAAAGAATGGATATTAAATGAAATTGAAGAAGGTAACTTGCAACCGGGTGATCCGGTTCCAAGTACTTTATCAATCGCAAGAGAAGTTAACGCAAAAACTGATGATGTATATGATGCAGTGGATGAACTTATTACGGAACAAGTTTTAACACAAAACTTTGAAGCAACAGCGAGTGTTAAAACTTCTCAACCTTTCTTCTATCCACTTGATAAGTTGTTAAGCATCAGCAAAATGATTGAAAATGAAGGCTATAAAGCGGGCACTATTTTTATGAATTTAGATCAACAACCAGCAACAATGTATGATCGTAAAGCGCTGGATTTAAAAGAAGGCGAATTTGTCACGTTGATTGAAAGAATCAGAACCGCTGATGGTAGTCCTGTTGTTTATTGTTTAGATAAAGTGGCAACAAGTTACCTGACTTGTGCTGCATTTCAAGCGCATGATGAATCCATTTTAACTGCAATCAAAGCTTTTGCTGATATCAGTATCGCATATTCAGAAACAGAGATTGAATCGGTCAGCTATGAACCTAAAGTGTCAGAAGCTTTAGAGTCAGCACCAAATGAAGCATTGATGCTATTAAGACAAATCCATTATGACCATCAAAACAGACCGATTCTTTACTCTTATAATTACTTCAAGAGTGAAGTAGTCAAATTTAAAACAATACGCAAAATTGAAGAAAATTAAGAAAGGGTGTGACAGTGTGAGTCAACAACACAATCATACAGAGCCGCGCATTAAGGTGATGCCGACGGATAAATTTAAAACAACAATTATCACATTCAAATTTATGGCACCGCTGGATGAAGAAACTATGACTGCGCGTGCCTTGTTAAGTAAATTACTTGTCAGAGCCACAAAAGAATGGCCGACAGATAAAGCGTTTAACAGAAAACTTTCAGAGTTATATGGGGCTTATGTCAATAGTTTCGTGACAAAGTTCAAGGATAAACATGTCATCACAATTACATTAGAAATTGTGAACGAACGTTACTTAAAACATAAAGACCCTTTGTTTGATGAAGGTTTAGCATTACTTCAACAAATTCTTTATCATCCGTTAGTTGAAAATGAACGTTTCAATGAAACATTTGTGACACAAGAAAAGACATTATTGAAAAAGAAACTAGAAGCAATCAATGATAATAAAGCACAACTGGCGTTCTTAAAATTAATGAAAAACATGTTTGGCGATCAACCATATAGTTATCTAGCATCAGGTTTAATCGAACATATACCTCAAATCACACCAGAATTGTTATATCATACATACCAATCCATGTTAGAGAACGATGATTGTGCTGTTTATGTCGTAGGTAATGTCGATTCAGAAGAAGTCACAGACAAAATCAAACAACTGTTTGATATTAAACCACTACAACAAGTGTCTTCAGTCATTCAAGCACAACGTTCTAAAGACGAACTGCCGCAAACTATTGTAGAATATGACGAAATTGACCAAGCGAAGTTGAACATCGGTTATCGCTTCAACACATACTATGGACAACCAGATTATTATACCTTTGTGGTCTTCAATACAATGTTTGGTGGTGATCCATCATCTGTCTTGTTCAATGAAGTACGTGAAAAACAAAGTTTAGCATATTCTGTACATTCACAAATTGATGGTAAGAATGGCTACATGTTTGTGTTAAGTGGTGTTTCTGCTGAAAAATATGAAGTTGCGAAAGATACGATTTTAGCGGAATTTGAAAAATTCCAACGTGGTGAATTCAGTGAAGAGAAATTAGAACTTGCGAAGAAAATTTTAATTTCACAACGTAATGAATCACAAGATCGTCCGAAAAGTATGGTAGAAATTGCGCATAATCAAATCTTATTACCGAAAGATTTAACAAATGGTAATTATGGACAAAAAATTCACGATGTGACGAAAGAAGATGTTATTCGTCTCACACAAAGTGCCATCCTAGATACGATTTATGTGTTGACGAAGGAGGACGAAGCATAAATGAAAAAACGTTATTATGAGTTAATCGATGAAACAGTATATGAAGCGCAAATGGATAATGGCTTAAAAGTTTTTATCATTCCAAAGCCAGGGTTCCAAAAAACATTTGTTACATATACGACACAGTTCGGTTCATTAGACAGCAAATTTAAACCTTTAGGCAGTGATGAATTTGTGACAGTACCGGATGGTGTTGCGCATTTCTTAGAACATAAATTATTTGAAAAAGAAGAAGGCGACTTATTTACTGACTTTGCGGAAGATAATGCACAAGTCAATGCCTTTACAAGTTTCGATCGCACAAGTTATTTATTTAGCGCAACCTCAAATGTAGAGTCGAACATTTTACGCTTGATGAACATGGTAGAGACGCCTTATTTCACTGAAGCAACAGTTGAAAAAGAAAAAGGGATTATTGCTGAAGAAATAAAAATGTATCAAGAACAACCAGGTTATAAGCTAATGTTCAATACATTACGTGCAATGTATAAACAACACCCTGTTAAAGTAGATATTGCTGGCAGTGTTGAAAGTATTTATGAAATTACAAAAGATGATTTATATCTTTGCTACGAAACATTTTATCATCCATCTAATATGGTGATGTTTGTTGTAGGTAATGTCGATCCTGAATGTATTCATGATTTAGTTCGTGATCATGAAGCAAAACGAGAATTGACAGCACAACCTGAAATTGTACGCGATAGTTTAGAAGAGCCTGAAGCAGTTCAACAAACCAAAGTGGTTGAGGAAATGAATATTCAAATTCCAAGATTGATGCTTGGCTTTAAAAACGTACCGCAACAAGCATCAAAAGAAGTCTTTATGAAACGTGATATTGAAATGACATTCTTCTTCGAAATGGTATTAGGCGAAGAAACAGACTTCTATCAAAACTTATTAAATGAAGGCTTAATTGATGATACATTTGGTTATCAATTTGTGTTAGAACCTTCTTACAGCTTCTCTTTAATTACAAGTTCAACACCAGACCCAGATAAGTTGAAGTCGTTATTGTTGGATGAGTTGAAAGCTAAGGTCGGCAATTTAGAAGATGAAGAAGCCTTTGAATTGTTGAAGAAACAATTTATTGGAGAGTTTATTTCAAGTTTGAACTCACCAGAATATATTGCGAATCAATATACAAAACTTTATTTCGAAGGTGTCAGCTTATTCAATATGTTGGAAATTGTAGATAGTATTACGTTAGAGAGTATTAATGAAGCGGCAGAGAAAAGTTTAAACTTTGATCAAATTGCTGACAGCAGACTGGAGATTAAGAAGTAAATGAAAGCATTAGTCATTGGAGGTTCTGGCTCTATTGGTTCCGCTATTGTAGAACAATTATTGTCAGATGGTTATGAGGTCATTGTTCATTATAATCAATCGTCACCAGATCAGCTAAAAGCTAAATATGAGAGTCAGAATGTATCGTTTGTACAAGCGGATTTGACGCAAGATATAAACATGGAATCTGTATTTTCATTTATTCATAATTTGGATGTTTTAGTTTATGCAGCTGGTCGCAGTTTATATGGCATGTTTCAAGATATGACAGCAACAGACATTGATGTATGTTATCAGTTGAATGTTAAAAACATGATGCTTATCACACGTTTCTTTTTAGAACAATTAAGAGCAAGTGCTCAAGGCCGCATTTTAATTATCTCTTCAATATGGGGAGAAACAGGTGCGAGCATGGAAACTGTTTATTCTGCGATGAAAGCGGCACAAATCGGCTTTGTGAAAGCTTTAAGCCAAGAAGTTGCGATGACAAATATTACAGTCAATGCTGTGACACCTGGCATGGTCAGTGGTAATATGGCAGATGAGTTTGAACCTTCTGAATTAGCAGCTATTATTGATGAACTGCCACAACAACGTATGGTTACACCAGATGAAGTTGCGTACACATGTGCTTATCTTTATGATAAACGTGCACAAAGTGTCACAGGTACAATACAGAAAGTCAATGGCGGTTGGTATATTTAAACATGAATTCCATATTCATATACTTAGAGATAATGTATAATGTAGATATCTTTCAATTCTATTGAAAATGAGTATGTATCACTTCATTCTGATGAATTCTATATGTTGTTGAACTAAGGGGCGTGTTAAAACATGATAGCACCAGAAAGAAAAATTGAATGGTATTTAGAATATGAAATTACCTTTAACCGAGCTGGACTTTTAGGAGATGTCGCAAGTCTATTAGGGATGATGGGGATCAGTATTGTGACAATTAATGGCGTCGATCAAAATCGTCGAGGTCTATTAATTCGTGCAGACAGTTTAGACAAAATGCGACGCTTTGAAGATATTGTAAGTCAAATTGATGAAATTTCGATTACTAAAATGCGTAAACCGCAATTACGTGATCGTTTAGCAGTCAGACATGGCCGCTATATCAAACAAGATGCAGATGATAAGAAAACGTTCAGATTCGAACGTGAGGATTTAGGTCTGCTGGTAGACTTTTTAGCAGAAATCTTTAAAGAAGAAGGCCATAAACTAATCGGTATTCGTGGCATGCCACGTGTCGGTAAAACAGAATCAATTGTAGCAGGCAGTGTCTGTGCGCATAAGCGTTGGCTGTTTATCAGTTCTACATTGATTAAACAAACCATACGTAATTCTCTATTAAAAGGAGAATACGGACCAGAACATGTTTATATTATCGATGGGGCAGTGACTGCCAGAGAAAATGATCCTAAGCATCGTCAATTAGTCGATGAAGTGATGGCTTTACCAGCAATCAAAGTGGTAGAACATCCGGATTTATTTGTAGATTCTTGTGATTATCAGTTAGAAGACTTTGATTATATTATTGAGTTGAGAGAAACTGAAGATCAAGAAATCAAATATGAACATATGAAACAACAAACAGTTAAAAGTAAGAATAACTTAGATTTCGGTAATTCCTTTGATGACTTTGGCGGAGGATTCGGATTTTTTGAATAATGTTTCAAGGAGTGTCAAAACATGAGCAATACAATTGGACAGACATTAAAAGGGAAAAGAGAACGCTTAGGCATGACGTTAAATGAATTAGAGTCAAAGACTAAAGTGAAAAGAGAAACTTTGACTCTTATCGAAGCGAATGATTTTAATGCGCTTTCTAATCCGAATTATGCGGAAGGTATTATTGAGAAATATGCCAAAGCTGTGAATACAGATGCTTCTATCCTGATTGCTCATCATCAAGAGGAGCTGCCGAATTCTGCAGATAGCCACTATGATGAAACTATTGAACAATTCAGTGGTTCAAATCCGCCAGATTATAAAACACAAAGTAAAGATTCTAAGCAACTGGTTGTTTGGCTCAGTATTTTTATTGTGGTAACTTTGGTCTTATGGGTGGCAGCAGTATTCTTATTATAAAATAGCAAGAAAAGAGGAAATGTTTATGAATCTACCCAATCAGATAACCATCTTCAGGGTAATTTTAATACCGGTATTTATTCTTTTTGCGTTAGTCGACTTCGGCTTTGGCAATATGACATTTATCGGAAGTCATTCGATTCGTATTGAGTTCTTTATCAGCGGTTTGATTTTTATCATCGCTTCACTCAGTGACTTTGCGGATGGCTACTTAGCACGTAAATGGAATTTAGTGACAAACATGGGGAAATTCTTAGACCCGCTAGCAGATAAATTGTTAGTTGCAAGTGCTTTAATCGTTTTAGTTCAACTTGATTTAACGAATTCAGTTGTAGCGATTATTATCATTGCACGTGAATTTGCGGTAACAGGCTTACGCTTACTTCAAATTGAACAAGGATTTGTCAGCGCTGCAGGTCAATTAGGTAAAATTAAAACAGCAGTTACAATGGTTGCATTAGTTTGGATTTTACTTGGTGAACCACTTGTCGTATGGATTGGTTTCCCAATCGGACAAGTATTGTTATACATCGGTGTATTCTTTACAGTTCTTTCAGGTATTGAATATTTCTACAAAGGTAGAGATGTGTTTAAAAAACAATCATAATCTATATCATCTTAAGGGTGGCATATACATAGCGGTGAACTGAATGCATATGAGTTCACAAATCACTATGTTTATGCCACTCTTATATTTGTATAGTATGAATTAAGATTCTCAAAGGTAATGGAGGAAATTTTATGAAAATTTCTATTGTAGCAGTAGGATCAGAACTCCTATTAGGACAAATACTCAATACAAACGCGAAGTTCCTTTCTCAATTATTTAACGGTGTTGGCTTAAATGTCGTAGAACAAGCGGTAATTGGAGATAATGAAGCTAGATTAGAACGCTTATTGCGTCAATCTCTAGAAGTTAACGATACGATCGTAATGACAGGCGGACTTGGTCCGACAAAAGATGATTTAACGAAACATACAGTAGCAAAAGTCTTAGGGCGTGAACTGGTTACAGATGAAACAGCATTAGAATATATTGAAAGCTACTTTAAAGAACAAAAACAAGAAATGAGCGAAAATAATAAACAACAAGCATTAGTGATTGAAGGGGCAACGGTTCTGCCAAATAAAGTAGGTATGGCACCTGGCATGTTAGTAGAACAAGATGGTAAACGTATTGCGTTAATGCCTGGACCACCAAAAGAAATGAATCCGATGGCAGAAGAAGAATTACTTCCATTATTAATGCAAGAAAACGGTACAATCTTTTCTGAACAATTGAAGTTTGCGGGTATCGGAGAATCACGTGTTGAAACAGAATTGTTAGACTTAATCGACAATCAATCTAATCCAACAATTGCTCCTTTAGCTGGTTCTCATGAAGTTAAAATTCGTGTTACAGCAAGTGGACCAGATGAAGCTACATGTAAGTCTTTAATCAAACCAATTAGAACAGAAATTCTTAATCGTATTGGAGATTATTATTTTGGTTCTGATGAAACAACAATCGAACAAGCAACACTTGAAAAAGTACCGGGTACTTTTGCGATTTATGATGGTGTTACATCAGGAGAAGTTTACTCTAAACTTAAAGAAGATGATAAAGTTGATAAGTTAAGAGGTATGTTGGTTGATGATGTTATCTTTGTAGAACAAGACTTAGATATTAAAACACGATTAAAATCAGGTGCAGAACAAGTACGTAAACTTTATCAAACTGATATCGGTGTAGCCTTATTGCATGAAGAGGATGAAGTGTATTTAGGTGTACGCACAGAAGATGACTTCAAAATAGAAGCGTTTACTATGACGCAAAAAAGGAATTTAATTAAACATAGAACGCCAAACTATGTCTATATCCGTTTGATAAATATGTTTTCTAAGTAAGAAATAGACAAAAAATTACATTTATAAGTACTAGTGTTCGGTTGGTTATCACTTAAAACAAGAAATAACCGAACAAATATTCGTTTATTTCTTGTAATTTAGGATAGAAACCTGTATAGTATGAATTAAGATAAATTTGAGAAGATATCTCGAATAGGAGGCCAGACATTGAATAATGAACGTCAAAAAGCGCTAGATACTGTAATTAAGAATATGGAGAAATCGTTTGGTAAGGGTGCGGTTATGAAGTTAGGCGATAACAAAGCGCGCCGAGTTTCAAGTGTATCAAGCGGTTCTGTTACATTAGATAATGCCTTAGGAGTAGGCGGATACCCTAAAGGAAGAATTGTAGAAATTTACGGACCAGAAAGTTCTGGTAAAACAACAGTTGCATTGCATGCGATTGCTGAAGTACAAAAACAAGGCGGCATTGCAGCATTTATTGATGCTGAGCACGCGTTAGATCCTGTATATGCAGAAGCATTAGGTGTAGATATCAATAACTTATACCTTTCACAACCTGACCATGGGGAACAAGGTTTAGAAATTGCAGAAGCATTTGTGCGTAGTGGTGCAGTAGATATTATTGTTGTCGACTCAGTTGCAGCATTAACACCCAAAGCTGAAATTGAAGGTGAAATGGGAGATACACACGTTGGTTTACAAGCTCGTTTAATGTCACAAGCTTTACGTAAACTTTCAGGTGCTATTTCTAAATCAAACTGTACAGCGATTTTCATCAACCAAATCCGTGAAAAAGTCGGCGTAATGTTCGGTAACCCTGAAACAACGCCAGGTGGACGTGCATTGAAGTTCTACAGCTCAGTACGTTTAGAAGTACGTCGTGCAGAACAATTAAAACAAGGCCAAGAAATTGTAGGTAACCGTACTAAAATTAAAGTAGTTAAAAACAAAGTTGCGCCACCATTCAGAGTAGCAGAAGTTGATATTATGTACGGACAAGGTATTTCTAAAGAAGGCGAATTAATCGACTTAGGTGTTGAACATGATATCGTTGATAAATCAGGTGCTTGGTATTCTTACAATGGCGACCGTATGGGTCAAGGTAAAGAAAACGTTAAGAATTACTTGAAAGAACATCCTGATGTTAAAGCAGACATCGATCAAAAATTACGTCAAAAACTTGGTATTTTTGATGGAGATGTTGAAGAGAAAGAAGAAAAAGAAGCAGAAAAAAATAGTGAAAATGCATCTTTATTTGAAGAAGAATAGTATCTATTTTATAAACCTGGAAATAGCTTCCAGGTTTTTCTTTTTGCGGTGTAATTATGAAGGTTATGTAAACTATTAACCTTGACACTTCTCATGTTAAAAAAGTACAATTGGTATGTATGATTCTTATATAACTTCATATAATCATATTGAAATTGATATACAAATAAACAAAATCCTAGAAAAAGGAGGTGTTTGTGTGAATTTATTAACCCTCCTACTCATTTTGCTGGGTTGTATTCTAGGAGTTGTTGTAGGGTATATAGTTGCCCAAAAAGTTTTGCACGATAAACAAGTGCAAGCAAAACAAACTGCAGATGATATTATCAATCAGGCGAACAAAGAAGCAGAGAATCTCAAGAAAGAGAGATTACTTGAGGCGAAAGAAGAAAATCAACGTTTAAAAGAACAAACAGAAAATGAACTTCGAGAAATACGTGGAAATCTTCAAAAACAAGAGACCCGCCTTCTTCAAAAAGAAGATAACTTAGAGCGTAAGTCTGATCTATTAGACAAAAAAGATGAGATTTTAGAGCAAAAAGAATCGAAAATTGAAGAAAAACAACAACAAGTAGATGCAAAAGAGAGTAGTGTTCAATCCATAATAATGAAGCACGAACAAGAATTAGAACGCATCTCCGGTCTCACACGTGATGAAGCTATCAAAGAACAGTTTCAACGTGTTGAAGAAGAACTGTCACAAGATATTGCAGTACTTGTTAAAGAAAAGGAAAATGAAGCGAAAGAAAAAGTTGATAAAACCGCAAAAGAACTGTTGGCAACAACGGTTCAACGCTTAGCTGCTGAACATACTTCAGAGTCAACAGTATCGGTAGTCAACTTACCGAATGATGAAATGAAAGGTCGTATTATTGGCCGTGAAGGTCGAAACATTCGTACTTTAGAAACATTGACGGGTATCGATTTAATTATAGATGATACACCAGAAGCGGTTATATTATCAGGCTTCGATCCTATTCGACGAGAAATTGCACGCACAGCTTTAGTCAACCTTGTTTCAGACGGTCGGATTCATCCGGGTCGTATCGAAGACATGGTAGAAAAAGCACGTAAAGAAGTAGATGATATTATCCGAGATGCTGGTGAACAAGCTACATTTGAAATTAACGTTCATAACATGCATCCAGACCTAGTTAAAATACTCGGTCGACTTAAATTCAGAACAAGTTATGGCCAAAATGTCTTAAAACACTCAATCGAAGTTGCACATTTATCAGGAATGCTTGCAGCTGAACTTGGTGAAGACGTGACATTGGCAAAACGTGCTGGTTTGTTACATGACGTTGGTAAAGCGATTGATCATGAAGTAGAAGGCAGCCATGTCGAAATTGGTGTAGAACTTGCGAAGAAATATCATGAAAACGAAACAGTTATTAATGCGATTCATTCCCACCACGGGGATGTTGAACCAACATCTATTATCTCTATCCTAGTTGCTGCAGCAGATGCTTTATCAGCAGCGCGTCCAGGTGCTCGTAAAGAGACACTTGAAAATTATATCCGAAGATTAGAACGCTTAGAAGCACTATCTGAAGGTTATGAAGGCGTAGAAAAAGCATTTGCGATTCAAGCAGGTCGTGAAATCCGTGTGATTGTATCACCAGATGACATCGATGACTTGAAAGCACATCGCCTAGCAAGAGATATTAAAAAACAAATAGAAGATGAATTACAGTATCCAGGACATATCAAAGTGACAGTTGTTCGTGAGACGAGAGCAATTGAATATGCAAAATAATTTTTGAAACCAACAGAACCTTGGGCTAGAGATAGCTCAAGGTTCTTTTATATACAAATAAACTATCCCTTCAGCTTTTGAATGAGCTCAAGGGATAGTTTCATTTAATTCATATTAAATTTATATATGCAGCATACTTAGAGTCGCAAAAGTTAATGCGGATAATATAATAGATGCGATTACAATTGCTATTAATGGTTTGCCGGCACGATCTTTAATATCTTTTAAGGCAACATTCAAGCCTAATCCAACCATTGCCATTATGATGAGTAATGTTGCTAAGAAATTTAATACTGCCATTAAAGGTTCTGGCAATGGTAAATACGTATTAATCAATGCAGCAATAATAAAACCAAATAAGAAATATGGAATTTCTATTTTAGCTTTTTGTGCACTATGTTGTGATTTGTATTTCATGATTGCGAGTAAAATCAAACTGACTGGAATCAATAGAAATACACGTCCGAGTTTTGCGAGTAGTCCGATTTTAAGTGAAGCTTCTCCCGCAAATCCAGCAGCTAATACGACATGCGCAATTTCATGTAAACTACTGCCTGACCATGCACCGTATAATTGTGGCGCAATATTAAAGATAGAAGTAATTACAGTGTAGGCCAATGAAAAGAGTGTTCCGATTAATGCGATAATGCCCACACTTAATGCTGTGTCTTTCTCTTTCGCTTTTAGAATTGAAGAAGTTGCGGCAATAGCAGCTGCACCGCAAATTCCTGTTCCGATTCCTAATAGAAGACCGATATCACGATCACCTTTAAGCCATTTGTTTAATAAGAAAATAAAACCGATACTAAAAATAACTACACCGATATCCACGAGTAATAATGTACGTCCTTGTGTAATGATTTCGTTAATATTTAATTTAAGACCATACAAGACAATCGCAAATTTCAAAAGCTTTTTCGCTGAAAATTCAATGCCAGGTCTAAGTGTTTCCGGATATCCTTTAATATGTCGATAAACAATCGCAAATAAGATCGCAATAGTCAATGCACCTACATTTGCGAGAATCGGCAACTTCGCTAACAACATACTGATGAGTGCGATAACCAGAGTAAAGAGTATCCCTAGTATGAAAGGTTTTTGTCTAAATGTTGTCATAGTCATGCCTCCTTAAAATTAAGGTTATCATTGGCTGACTATAACGTTAAATAAATATTTGGTATAGCGCTCATAACAAATTTGTTATAATAGTGAAAAGTCAAAGAGTCGGGGGACGTACAATGGATCCTTTTAAAGTATTAATTGAAGTCGTAAAAACGAGAAGCTACACGAAAGCAGCACAAAACTTATATACCTCGCAACCTTCAATCAGCCGAGATATTAAACGCTTAGAAAGTGACTATGACGTGAAGGTATTTGAATTTAAACATTCGAACATGCGACTCACAACTGATGGTGAAACTTTATTTCGATATGCGATACAAAAACAGCGACTTGAAGATCGTTTGAGAAAAGATTTAAAACAAGCACCTCATACAATTTCAGGAGAACTAACCATTGGCAGCAGTTACACTTACGGAGAATATCGATTGTCTGAACATCTCGCAGACTTGGCTCTAAAATATCCTAAATTACACATTCATGCGAGATTAGATAACTCAGAACATATTATTGAACATCTTAAACATAATAGTATCGATGTAGGTATTGTAGAAAAAGAAATTCAAGACAATGCGTTAAATAAAATTAAAATTGAACATGATGAGTTAGTTTTAATTCGTAGAAAAGGGCAAGTGTTTGAACAAGCTTCAACGTTTTATATTAGAGAAAGAGGCTCAGGTACGCGTGCATACCAAGAGAAGGGAATTGAGAAACTAGGCTTAGATGATATCTTTTTAGTTGAAATGAATAATACCACACTGATTAAAAATATGGTGCGAAGTGGTATGGGAATATCTATTGTTTCCTCTTCAGCGCTGACTCCTTATGATCATCAATATTTAAGCGTAGTACCTGTAGATATACAACGTGATTTTTATTTGTTTACACATAAGAATAAATACATTGATGATAATCTAAGCTTATTGATAGAACATTTGAAGAAGCAATAAAAAGTTGAACATAAAAAAGAAGTTAAGCATATTTTGCTTAACTTCTCGTGTTTCATGTGTCAGTGTATATCACTGCATTGCTTTTATTTTTATAATCGTTGTCTTTATTTAGATAAAAGTAAATCTGTTTGTTTTACTTCTTTAAGTACTTCGCATGTATCTAAAGCGTTTGAAGATAATTGTGCGTATCTTTCAGCTAAACGATAAGCATTAACATAAAGTTCTAAAGCTTCTTTTGCGATATCTTCAGCATCCTCACTTTTTGACGGATTTGATTGAAGTACTAGTTCTGCGAACTTTTCGGGATCAATATTAATTGACATTGAATAACGACATCTCCTATAAATTTGATAGACAAATCATAACATACAAACACACCCTGAAAAAGTAAAACTTCTAGTCGAAAATTGACAGATTTTTTACAAATACAACAATGTGATGTATGAATGATTTAATTACTTTTACCCGCTCTACATAAAATTAAAGATGAAGTTATTAAAACTTAAAAGAATCTTTGATTTCAGAACGCGATTGATACTTTTCAATTGATGCTTTTTCCATTAAACTAACTAATATGAGAGGATGAAGGAACGTTGAGAATATTATTTATCGGCGATATCGTAGGTAAGGTAGGACGTCAGGCAATCACGACGTATCTTCCTAAATTGAAACAACATTACCGTCCGACTGCGACAATTGTGAATGCTGAAAATGCGGCACACGGCAAAGGACTGACTGAAAAAATTTATAAACAATTATTACGTGAAGGCGTAGACTTTATGACGATGGGCAATCATACGTATGGTCAGCGTCAGATTTATGAGTTTATTGATGATGCGAAACGTATGGTCAGACCTGCGAACTTCCCTGATGAAGCACCAGGTGTCGGCATGCGTTATATGCAGATTAATGACACAAAACTTGCTGTTATCAATTTGCAAGGACGCGCTTTTATGCAAGATAACGATGATCCATTTAAAAAAGCAGATGCTTTGATAAAAGAAGCACAAAAAGAAACGCCTTATATTTTTGTAGATTTTCATGCGGAAACAACATCAGAGAAAAATGCGATGGGATGGTATTTAGATGGCCGCGCAAGTGCTGTAGTTGGAACGCATACACATATTCAAACTTCAGATAATCGTATTTTACCTCAAGGTACAGGTTACATTACAGATGTCGGTATGACTGGCTTCTATGATGGTATTTTAGGTATTAATCGTGATGAAGTCATTTACCGTTTTATCTCAAGTTTACCGCAACGTCATGTTGTACCTGACGAGGGAAGAGAAGTTTTATCTGGTGTAGTTATTGATTTAGATAAAAATGGTAAAACCAAAAAGATTGAACGGATTTTAATTAACGAAGATAACCCATTCGAAATGGTCTGATAGGGTATCGTCCGTTAGTATGAATTTCACTTAAAACCACTGTTATCATAGTAATACAGTGGTTTATTTTGTTATGATGATAGATGAATTATATTACAGGAGGCAAAGCTAGGTATGAAATCACAAGTATCTTGGAAAGTAGGCGGACAACAAGGTGAAGGAATTGAATCGACTGGAGAAATCTTTGCCACAGCAATGAACCGTGAAGGGTATTATCTCTACGGATACAGACATTTCTCAAGCCGTATTAAAGGCGGACATACCAATAATAAAATCAGGGTATCAACAACACCTGTACATGCGATCAGCGATGATTTAGATATTCTAATCGCATTTGATCAAGAAACGATTGAATTAAACCATCATGAAATGCGTGATGACAGCGTAATTATTGTAGATGCAAAAGCAAAACCGTCTCGTCCTGAAAATTGTAAAGCCCAACTGATCGTACTGCCTTTTACAGATATCGCAAAAGAGCTAGGTACGAAATTAATGAAAAACATGGTCGCAATTGGTGCAACATGTGCCATTATGGATTTAGATATCAAATCTTTCGAATCTTTAATTGCGAATACATTCGGTAAAAAAGGCGAAAATATTGTAGACATGAACGTTCAAGCGTTACATGCAGGCTATGAAGCTATGAAAGAAGAAATGACAGACTTAAAAGGTGACTACCACCTTGAAGCAAGCCAGTCTGAGCCGCATTTATATATGATCGGTAACGATGCGATTGGTTTAGGTGCGATTTCAGCGGGTTCTAAATTTATGGCTGCTTATCCGATTACACCAGCATCAGAAATCATGGAATATATGATTGAAAACTTACCAAAAGTAAATGGTGCAGTTATCCAAACAGAGGATGAAATTGCGGCTGCGACAATGGCTATCGGTGCAAACTATGCAGGTGTCCGTGCATTTACAGCATCAGCAGGACCTGGCTTGTCGTTAATGATGGAATCTATCGGGTTATCAGGTATGACTGAAACACCGTTAGTGATTGTGAATACACAACGTGGCGGTCCATCAACAGGCTTACCGACAAAAGAAGAACAATCTGACTTAATGCAGATGATTTATGGTACGCATGGCGATATTCCTAAAATTGTCGTAGCACCGACAGATGCTGAAGATTCGTTCTATTTAACAGTTGAAGCTTTCAACTTAGCTGAAGAATACCAATGCCCAGTCATTATCTTAAGTGATTTACAATTAGCATTAGGTAAACAAACTGTTGAACAATTAGATTTCAGTCGTGTAGAAATTAAACGTGGCGAGTTGCTTCAAAGTGATATTGAAAGAGATGAAGATGATAAATCTTACTTCAAACGTTATGCATTAACAGCAAGCGGTGTATCACCACGACCAATTCCAGGTGTTAAAGGCGGTATTCATCATGTGACAGGTGTAGAACACAGTCCAGAAGGTAAACCTAGCGAGTCTGCACAAAACCGTCAAGAACAAATGGACAAACGTATGCGTAAGACAGAAAAGTTATTAATCAATGAACCTGTGATTGACGATCAACCGTATGATGAAGCGGATATCTTATATATTGGTTTCATTTCAACAAAAGGTGCAATTCAAGAAGGTAAAGCACGTCTTGAAGATGAAGGTATTAAAGTCAATCATTTACAAATTAAACAATTGCATCCGTTCCCTACACAAATTGTGCAAGAAGCGGTAGATAAAGCGAAAAAAGTAGTTGTTGTTGAACATAACTATCAAGGACAACTTGCGAATATATTAAAAATGAATGTGAACGTCCATCAAAAATTAATCAATCAAACGAAGTATGATGGTACACCATTCTTACCACATGAAATTGAAGAAAAAGGTTTAGAAATTGCCAAAGAAACTGAAGGAGTGGTTACAGGTGGCAACATTTAAAGATTTTAGAAATAACGTTAAGCCTAACTGGTGTCCAGGTTGCGGTGACTTCTCAGTCCAAGCAGCGATTCAAAAAGCAGCTGCAAATGTAGGCTTAGAACCAGAAGAAGTGGCATTAATTACAGGTATCGGTTGTTCAGGTCGTTTATCAGGCTATGTTAACTCATATGGTATGCACGCGATTCACGGTCGTGCTTTACCGATTGCGCAAGGTGTTAAAATGGCCAATAAAGATTTAACAGTGATTTGTTCAGGCGGTGACGGAGATGGTTATGCGATTGGTATGGGTCATACCATTCATGCATTACGTCGTAACATGAACATTACGTACATCGTTATGGATAACCAAATTTATGGTTTAACTAAAGGACAAACATCACCATCATCAGCACCTGGCTTTGTGACAAAAACTACACCAAAAGGCAACATTGAACAAAACGTCGCACCGTTAGAATTAGCATTATCATCAGGTGCAACATTTGTAGGACAAGGTTTCTCAAGTGACATCAAAGGATTGACTGCTTTAATCGAAGAAGCAATCAACCATGATGGTTTCTCATTTGTGAACGTTTTCTCACCATGTGTGACTTATAATAAAGTAAATACGTATGATTGGTTTAAAGAAAATCTTGTATCTGTTGATGAATTAGAAGATTATGATCCATCAGATAAAGGTAAAGCAACACAAGCAGTTATCAATCATGAATCATTGCTGACAGGTATTGTATATCAAGATAAAGAAACACCTTCTTATGAATCACAATTAGAAGTGATGAGCGGAGAAGCTTTAGCTAAGCAAGATATCAACATTGACCAATC
The DNA here is from genome assembly GCF_018986355.1 of Staphylococcus sp. CWZ226. NCBI lineage: Bacteria > Bacillati > Bacillota > Bacilli > Caryophanales > Staphylococcaceae > Staphylococcus > Staphylococcus sp. CWZ226. Next base: position 31,032 of record NZ_JAHMSB010000005.1, read on the forward strand.
ACAATTTGATGAACTAACAAAACAATTTATTTAAAATACAAAATAGCCTTCATATTCTTCAAATAACGGGTATAAGTTATTGTAAGGGTATGAAGGCTTATTTATGATTCTGAAAATATATTTATATGATTATTTTGTATATCCATTAAATTGAGATTGACTAAAGTTTAAAATAAAAGTTTGGCATACCGCTTAATCAGGGTAATGTTTAAATAAGTCGCATTTAAGAGGTGTACAAAATGAAGAAAGAGATAAACGGAAATGAAACTCCTATGACACAAGAGCACTTATTAAATAAAATTGCACATAATTACTTAGAAGGACAGCAAGTAGATCCTTCAAATGAACATATAATTGAAAATGAAACACCACAAGGGTATGATGCACGCATTTATTTATTAAAAAACGAAGCCAATCGAAAACATTTAGCACACTGTATTAGAGATTATATCAATGGACATCTCGTAAAAGTGTTAGTAGACGATCATTTATTAATCGATTTTACGGAAACAGCAAATAATGATCATACCCATTTCAAAAGTTTAAATGGAGAATTAATCAAACATTTTAATCGAGCAATCAGACAAATTAAAGGTGAAATTCCTTTTGATGAAGATAATCATCCTGTGCCTCTATATGTTAGACGAATCAGTGAAGGTGGTTTTAAAGTTTTGAAACTTGATGAAATCCACCGCCTAGTCTATAAAGAAATTGATCATCGCCTCATTATTATCAGCTGTTATTACCACACTGTATGATTTCCATAAAACTAAGATAGAATATTCGATAGAAAATATAAATTTTGATACAGTAAAGTTAATGAAATAGTGAAAAGAGGTTTGAAAGATGCAAGATACATTGATGAGTATTCAAGTATTACCTAAAACCCCCAATGGTGAAGACGTTATTCCATATGTTGATGAAGCGATTTCTATTATTGAACAATCTGGATTAAAATTTAGAGTATCGCCATTAGAAACAACCGTTCAAGGCACAATGAGCGAGTGTTTGATTTTAATTCAAAATATTAATGACAGAATGGTCGAACTAGAAGTACCAAGTGTCATCAGTCAAGTGAAGTTCTATTATGTACCGACTGGTATTACAATGGAAGATTTGACCGCAAAATATGATTAATAAATATTATTTGCTAAAGCATTCCTAATTACAGGAGTGCTTTTTTGTTTTATCAAACAACCTAATTATAAAAACAATAAAAAATAGAAGCGTCATTGACACAATAGTCTGAATATTAATATAATAATTTCATATAAGCGGCATAGAGATAACAGCAAGAGGAGGAATTATATGAAGAAACGATGGTTTAAGTTAGCGATAGTTTTACTATCACTGTTATTAGTACTATCAGCATGCGGCAGCAAAAAGTCGGATTCTGATAATACTAAGGGTTCAAGCAGTACGGGCAAGAGTGACAAAAAAGGCGGTACATTAAATATTGGTACAGGTGCACCACCAGAAGGTAACTTCTCTGGTATTTTTGCATCATCAGTTACTGATTCAGGTGTTATCGGATTATTCAGTGATGGATTATTCAAAATGGATGATCATTTACAATTAGAACCAAACTTAGTGTCATGGAAAGAAATCGAACCTGCTAAGAAATATAAATTCACATTGAAAAAAGGTGTGAAATGGCAAGATGGTAATCCATTAACAATCAATGACTGGATTTTCACATTAGAAACATTAGCAAATCCTGACTACGATGGTCCACGTTATGACAACGTAGATTGTATCGAAGGGGCACAAGCGAAAAAAGAAGGTCAAGCGGATACAATTTCAGGTATCAAAAAGATTGATGACTACAATGTAGAAATCACATTCAAAGAGAAAAAAGTTAATAACTTATTGAAAATTTATGCTGGCGACTTATTGAGTGAAAAAATCTTTAAAGATATTCCAGTTAAAGATATGGCAAAATCAGACGCTGTTCGTAAACATCCAATCGGTTATGGAGCATTCAAAGTTAAAAAAATCGTAGATGGCGAATCAGTACAATTAGAGAAAAACAAAGATTACTGGAAAGGTGAACCAAAGCTCGATAAAATCAACTACAAAGTTGTAGACCAAAACGCGATGGTTAAAGCTCTTCAAAACGGTGACATCGACATGGTAGGCGAAGGTACACCACCAATGGCGAAACAAGTCAAAGACTCTAAAGCAGACAACATTAAAATATTAACAGCACCATCAACACAATACCAAATTATCGGATTTGTATTAAACAAATATGATAAAAAAGCAATGAAAGTCGGAGAACCACTTCCTAAATACCAAGATGTACGTTTAAGAAAAGCAATGGATTATGCGATCAATAAAGATGAATGGATTAAAGCATTCATGTATGGTTACGCTAAACCAACGAACTCATTAATTCCAACAAGTCACTGGGTATCTCAAGGTAATAAAGGCTTAGAAGACTATAGCTACAATGTTAAAAAAGCGAAAAAATTATTAGATGAAGCAGGATATAAAGATAGAGACGGCGATGGTTTCAGAGAAGACCCTAAAGGTAAAAAATTCGAAATCAGCTTGAAACACTATGCAGGTACAAACCCAACATTTGAACCAAGAACTGCAGCACTTAAAGGTTATTGGGAAAAAGTTGGTTTGAAAACTAAAGTCAGCATGGTTGAATTCAGTAAATATAATGCAGATTTAGAAAAATCAGACGGTAGCGTTGAAGTTTATTTCAGAGGATGGCAACAAGGGGCTGACCCAGATCCATCAGGTTTATATAAATCAAATGCATTATGGAATGAATCACGTTACAACAACCCAGAATCAGATAAATTATTAGCAGAAGCTACTGATTTTGATGTTGTAGGAAACGACAAAGAAAAACGTAAAGATATCTACTTGAAATGGCAAAAACTTTGGAATAAAGATGTTCCAGTTATCCCTCTTGTAGAACTTGAAGATATTACTTTAGTTAGCAATAAAGTTAAAAACTTTGAAGTTTCATTCAAAGGTTCTAACCCTGCAAATGAATGGACTGTAGAAAAATAATTTTGCATGAAAAGCCTCGATTATTTTCGAGGCTTTTTCTAAGCAAAAAAGGGAGTGTTGAAATTGACATCGAGGAATATTTTAGAAATAACACAATTAAAAACCAGCTTTTACATAAAGAAAGAATGGCATTCTGCAGTTAATGATATTAATTTGTCAGTTGAAGAAGGGGAGATTCTTGGGATCGTAGGTGAATCAGGATCAGGTAAATCTGTATTAAGTTTATCTGTGATGCAGTTATTACCAGAAAAAATTGCCAAGATTGAAGAAGGAGAAATCGTCTTTAAAGGTAAGCGTGTCGACAACATCAGTGAGAATGACTATAACCAACTAAGAGGTAAAGAACTCTCAATGATTTTCCAAGAACCGATGACAGCTTTAAATCCAGTATTTACAATTGGTAATCAACTTACTGAAAAAATCATGCTGCATTTGAAATTGAATAAATCAGAAGCGAGAGCCAAAGCGATTGATTTGCTTAACCAAGTAGGTATTCCGCGTGCCGCAGAAGTCATTGATAACTATCCGCATCAATTATCAGGTGGGATGAGACAGCGTGTCATGATCGCATTAGCTATTTCTTGTAGTCCTGATTTATTAATCGCTGATGAGCCTACCACTGCCTTAGACGTTACAGTACAAGCCCAAATTTTAGAGTTGTTACGAAAAATCAGAAAAGAAACGAATATGTCTATCATCTTCATTTCGCATGACTTAGCTGTTATCTCAGAACTCTGTGACCGCGTTGCCGTAATGTATGCTGGTAATATTATTGAAACTGGCACGACTAATGAAATTTTCAAATCTCCAAAACATCCTTATACACAAGCTTTAATCAGATCGATACCTAAATTAGACAGTGATGTTGAAAAATTAGAAGTCATTGAAGGTAGTGTCCCTTCACTTGTAAATATGCCGAAAGTAGGATGTAAATTCGCAAATAGATGTCCGCATGTTATGGATATCTGTAAAACTGAAAACGTCGCTTTAAAATCGATTGACGCAAAACATAAAGTCGCTTGTCATTTATATGACGAGCAATAATGGAGGAACGATATGGATAAAAAGACAATCTTAGAAGTAAATAATCTTAAGCAATATTATCCAATTAAAGGTGGATTTTTTCGTAGAACAATCGGTCAAGTTAAAGCAGTAGACGGTATCAGTTTTAAAATTAATGAAGGAGAAACAATGGGGCTTGTTGGTGAATCAGGCTGTGGTAAATCGTCAGCAGGACGCAGCATTTTAAGATTACAGACACCGACAGATGGTACTGTTTTATTCGATGGTGAGGATATCACAAAGATTCAAGGTAGAAAGTTGAGAGAAGCGAGACAAGGTTTTCAAATGGTCTTTCAAGATCCTTATGCATCATTAAACCCGCTTCAAATGGTCGGCGATATCGTCGCTGAACCGATTAAAAACTATCATAAAATATCTAAAGAAGAACTCGAAAAAGAAGTCAAAGCACTGCTTGTCAAAGTAGGTCTAAATACAGAAGACTATTACAAATATGCGCATGAATTTTCAGGGGGTCAAAGACAAAGGGTCGGTATTGCACGTGCACTCGCTCTAAAACCAAAACTTATCATTTTAGATGAACCTGTCAGTGCGTTAGATGTTTCTGTACAATCTCAAGTTTTGAACTTATTAGATGATTTGCAAGAAGAGTTTAATCTCAGCTATTTATTTATCGCCCATGACTTAAGTGTCGTAAAGCATGTGAGTGATTACATTGGAGTTATGTATCTCGGACACATTGTAGAACAAGGTCCGTCAGATGAAATTTATAACAATCCTAAACATCCGTACACACAAGCTTTGATTTCAGCTATTCCTGAAATTGATCCAGAAAAAAGAAAAGAACGTATTTTATTAACAGGTGATTTACCTTCTCCTGCCAATCCACCGACAGGGTGTCCATTCCATACCCGTTGTCCGATTGCTCAAGAAGCGTGTAAAACAACTAAGCCAAAGTATAAAGAAGTCAGTCAAAATCATTTCGCAGCATGCTTATTGATTGAGGAAGAGGTGGAAAAATGATTCAGTTAATTGTTCGTCGTTTATTATTGATGATTCCGTTATTATTCTTAATTTCAATCGTTATCTTCGGTATTGCGAAAATGCAGCCGGGTGATGCTTTTACAGGATCTGTAACGTCAACTGATAGTTCAGCATCTAAATATATTGAACAGCAAAGAAAAAAATTAGGCTATGACCAGCCGATTCATGTGCAATATATGAAATGGGCTGAAAAAATCGCTCAAGGTGATTTAGGTGAATCTGTACGATTCAAACGTCCAGTTTTAGATTTAATTAAAGAAAGAATGCCAAACACAATTACACTAGGTACATTAAGTTTGATATTTACTTATATTTTAGCGTTTCCGCTTGGTATTGTTTCAGGACGGAAACCGTACTCACCTTTAGATTATTCTATACAAATCGCGAACTATTTCTTACTCGCGTTACCTTCATTTGTAGCGGGTGTGTTCGCAATTTATTTATTTGCTTTCCAATTAAACTGGTTCCCATTCCAAGGCTCAGTGACGATTGGTTTGGAAGAAGGTACATTCCCGTACTATATGAGTAAAATTTATCATGCCTTATTGCCTGCATTAATTCTAGGTATTATGTCGACAGCAGGTTACGTACAATTCTTAAGAAATGATATTATCGAAAATTCACGTAAAGACTATGTCAGAACAGCACGTTCAAATGGTATTTCAGAAAACAAAATTTACAACAAACATATTTTAAGAAACTCAGTCATTCCGATTGTGACATTCTTCGGTGGAGATGTGTTATCTATCTTCGGTGGGGCTGTAATTACTGAAACGATTTTCTCTTATCCTGGTATCGGTAAATTATTAATTGAAGCAATCAGCGGTAAAGACTATCCATTAATGATGGCATTACTTTTATTCTTTGCATTTTTAGGACTATTAGCGAACTTAATATCCGACATCACATACAGTATTGTAGACCCTAGAATTAAGAGCAACTAAGGAGGAGAAAACATGTCTAAAAAATCAAAAAAGAAACATGAAAGTTATTCACCGCTGAGAACAGCCATGATTCACTTCACACATAATAAATTAGCAATGACAGCGCTGATTACATTAATTGCGATATTTGTGATTTCAATGTTATCTCCACTGCTTGCGCCGTACGATCCAAACTTACAAAATTTGGTTTATATTAAAGGGGATATGTCACCAGAACACTGGTTAGGCACAGATGCCGGTGGACGTGATATTTTAAGTCGTCTGCTTTATTCTGGTCGTGTCTCTATGGTCTTTGGGATTGTGACAACTGCCGGAATTTTAATCATCGGTTTGATTGTCGGAATGATTTCAGGTTACTATGGCGGCAAAGTAGATACCATTTTAATGCGTTTTACTGAGTTTGTTATGTTGTTCCCATTCATTCCATTCGCAATCGTATTAAATGCGACATTCAGTGACAAAATCAAAAATCCATATGGCTCAGCATTTATTTTAGCTGCCGTAATCATTACTTTATCATGGGTTGGGATTGCCAGATTAACACGTGGTAAAGTCATGCAGGAAAAAGAAAATGAATATTTCTTAGCGGCTGTTTCAATTGGAACACCTGTTTATAAAATTATGTTAAAACACTTACTTCCAAATATTTTAAGTGTCATCATTGTACAAGCAACATTATTATTTGCGGTACAAATCGTGGCAGAAGCTGGTTTGAGTTTCCTTGGTTTCGGTATTGCGAAAACAACACCGACATGGGGGAATATGTTATCGGATGCGCAAGAAGCGGATGTATTAAGCAGTAAACCATGGATTTGGATGCCATCAGCGATGATTATTACGATTACAATTTTATGTATCAACTTCGTGGGTGAAGGATTAAAAGATGCTTTGAACCCTAAATCTAAACACTAATCAAAGAGTCGGTCACATTGACCGGCTTTTTCTTATGAGAACAAGAATCATTTTGCACTTTTATGATAAACCATATATAATGTAATAATGATAAATCGGGGATATAGAAAGGATTTTGCGAAGTGAATGAAGAACAAAGAAAAGCAGGTTCTTTAGACGTCATTGCTCAACGAAATAAAAAAGAAAAAGATTATAGTCAGTACTTCGAAACAGTGTATCAACCTCCTAGTTTAAAAGAAGCCAAAAAACGCGGTAAAGAAGAAGTAAAATATAATCGTGATTTCCAAATAGATGAAAAGTTTAAAGATATGGGTAAAGGCCGTACGTTCTTTATTAAAACATACGGTTGTCAAATGAACGCACATGACACAGAAGTAATGGCAGGTATTTTTGAGGCACTTGGTTATACGTTAGCAGACGACATGTTGAAAGCGGATGTTATTTTACTGAATACTTGTGCAATCCGTGAGAATGCGGAGAATAAAGTGTTCAGTGAAATCGGTAATTTAAAACATTTAAAACGTGATCGTCCAGATTGCTTAATCGGCGTTTGCGGTTGTATGTCACAAGAAGAATCAGTTGTAAATAAAATCTTAAAATCATTCCAAAATGTGGACATGATTTTCGGTACGCATAATATTCATAAGTTGCCTGAAATTTTAGAAGAAGCTTATTTATCTAAAGCAATGGTCATTGATGTATGGTCAAAAGAAGGCGATGTTATTGAAAACTTGCCTAAAGTACGTGATGACTATTTCAAAGCTTGGGTCAATATTATGTACGGTTGTGACAAGTTCTGTACATATTGTATTGTTCCGTTTACACGTGGTAAAGAACGTAGCCGTAGACCAGAAGATATTATTGAAGAAGTACGTGATTTAGCACGTCAAGGTTATAAAGAGATTACATTATTAGGACAAAATGTTAACTCATATGGTAAGGACTTACAAGATATTGAATATGGTTTAGGCGATTTATTTGAAGATATCGCTAAAATTGATATTCCACGTGTTCGCTTCACAACAAGTCATCCATGGGACTTCACAGACCACATGATTGAAGTTATTGCCAAAGGCGGCAATATTGTTCCACATATTCATTTACCGGTACAATCTGGTAATGATGCCGTACTTAAAATTATGGGACGCAAATATACACGTGAAAGTTATTTAGATTTAGTAAATCGTATCAAAGCAGCAATTCCAGATGTTGCGTTAACGACAGATATCATTGTCGGTTATCCAAATGAAACTGAAGAACAATTTGAAGAGACTTTATCACTATATGATGAAGTTGAATTCGAACATGCGTATACGTACCTTTATTCACAACGTGATGGTACACCAGCAGCACGTATGAAAGATAACGTGGCAACTGAAGTGAAGAAAGAACGTTTACAACGTTTGAATAAAAAAGTCGGTTATTATTCAGAACGTACCTTAAAAGCATACGAAGGTGAAGTGGTCACTGTACTATGTGAAGGCAGCAGTAAAAAAGATGAAAATGTTTTAGCAGGTTATACTGAGAAAAACAAACTTGTCAATTTCAGAGGACCTAAAGAAGCAATAGGTCAATTAGTGAAAGTGAAAATTGATGAAGCGAAACAATATTCTTTAAACGGTACATTCTTAAATATTGTGGAAGCTGAAGCGGTTGAAGCATAATGTACGATAAAGCAGAGATTATCGCTAAGGCACAAGCACTCAGTGATCAAATAAAAGCTTTAGAAACCGTTAAAGAATATCAAAAAGTTGAACAACAAATACATCGTAATCATCATATCGATGCGTGGATGGCTGATTTGAAACAACGACAAAAGCAATCAGTCAATTTGCAGAACTATGGCAAAATGGAAGCTTTCAAGCGTAGTGAAGCAGAGATTGCGGAGATTCAACAAAAAATCAATGCGTTGCCGATTGTGACAGAGTTTCGTGATGCCCAAGCAGATGCGAATGATTTATTGCAGATGATGATTAATACGATGGCTGATCAGTTAAATGCAGCGCACCACAAGCAGTAACTTTAAATTATAAGTGAAAGGGCGTTTTTTATTGTGAATGTAAGAAAACTTACACTGACTTCAATGTTTATCGCCATTAATGTGGTTTTAAGCAGTTTGATTGTTATCCCTATTGGACCGATTAAAGCAGCACCGATTCAGCATATGATTAATGTGCTATGTGCTGTATTTGTAGGACCGTGGTTTGGATTGGCACAAGCCTTTCTATCTTCTGTAATTAGAATGATGTTCGGCACAGGATCAGCTTTTGCGTTTCCTGGCAGTATGATTGGTGTATTGTTGGCAAGTGCACTTTACCGCTACCGTAAACATTTATTTATGGCAGCTATCGGTGAAGTCATCGGTACAGGATTAATCGGAAGTTTTATGTGTATTCCATTAGCATTCGTACTCGGTTTACAACATTTTGCGATTAAACCTTTAATGGCAGCCTTTATTACTTCAAGTGCTGTCGGTGCTTTTATCAGCTATGTTGTATTAATGATATTATTTAAAAAAGGCAAACTCTCTCGTTGGTTGCCTAAAGATTAATAAATAAGACCCCATTCGTTTCTTAAATGAAGTGAATGGGGTCATTGTTATATCTTCTGGTTTTTATAACTAAATATTGTTTTAGTTATAGAATGAAAATACTAGTAAGCTGTTAGAAGCTCATACATGAAATAACTATATGTGGTCAATTAGTACTATTTTTGATCACGTAACTGGATATACTGATCAATATAGTTTGAAAATGCACCATCTACACCTGCATTCAGCAATGCTTGCATCTCTGGTTGTGTATTTACTGTATATGGATGAACAAGTAAGTCGTGACGATGTGCTTTGTCGACATTTTGTGGTGTCGCATCATGATACTCAGGGCCGACACCTTGTGCATAAGATGAAATAAAGTCTAGTTGTTGATCAGTATAAGCGGATAATTGACCAATATCTGTTAGTTGAATAAGCGGAATATGGCTATTTAAGCGTTGCATCTTCAGTAAGCTTTCTTGTGAGAAGCTTTGAATCACAACTTGTCCGTTTTTTAGTTTTGCAGGAGTTAATAAGCCATGTTGATTCAGTGTTTGAAGTAATTTTTCTTCCATACCTGGATACACATCTGGTGACTTTGTCTCGATATAATAATTAGTATCTTGACCATAACGATTTAAAATCTCGTCAAGCGTCGGAATTTTTGCGCCTTCATATTCAGGTTTCGCATATTGTGGATTTTCAACGTTAAACCAAGTACCGACATCCATTTGTTTCAGTTGTTCTGTCGTATAATTTTTGACGGGACCATGGAATTTTCCACCAGTTGTACGATCTACCGTTTCATCATGCATCGCGATAAGATTGCCGTCTTTAGTCATCTGTAAATCTAATTCAATATAGTCTGCGTTAAGTTCATGTTTCGCTTTGTCATATGCGAAGAAAGTATGTTCAGGTGCATAACCACTCGCGCCACGATGTGCAATTGAAACATTTTGATTTAAGATGTTATGCGGATGATTCGACATGTTTTTTGTAGACTGATTATGCGCATTTGAAGCTGGACCGATAGTGTCAGTGTTCGCATAAGTTACCTGGGAAGTTGCGAGAAGTGCAGTAGAAATCATGAGAGTAGAAAAAATAGTTGATTTAATTTTCATATGTATTCATGCTCCTTTGTTTAAGATATTTTCATGATAGCTTAAGATTTAAGGAGAATTGCACATATTTACTATAAGTTTATAAAAGTTAACTATGGTTTTATGATTTATTATTATTTTTTAAATTAGATTAAAATTACAGTGTAAAGACGATACTCGTTTGTGAGAACATAATTTGTTAAAATAGATGAGTTAAGACAAGTGAAAAGAATATGAATTTCCTATACAATCACTTATAATGATTAAACCTAAAATTAGAAGGAATGATTGAAAATCATGACAAATGTAACGCCGATGATGCAGCAATATTTAAAAATTAAATCACAATATCAAGACTGCTTACTGTTTTTCAGACTAGGCGATTTTTATGAAATGTTTTATGAAGATGCTAAAGTCGCATCGAAAGTGTTAGAAATCACGTTGACGAAGCGTGATGCGAAAAAAGAAAATCCGATACCCATGTGCGGGGTGCCGTATCATTCAGCAGAAAGCTATATCGAAACTTTAATTGATAACGGCTATAAAGTGGCCATTTGTGAACAAATGGAAGATCCGAAGGTTACAAAAGGCATGGTACGCCGTGAAGTCATCCGCGTCGTTACACCTGGTACGATTATGAACCAGGGCGGTGTTGATGAGAAACAAAACAACTATATTTTAAGCTTCGTCAGAGAAAATGGTGACATTGCGTTAAGTTATTGCGATGTTTCTACGGGTGAATTAAAAGTGACACACTTTAAAGATGAAAGTATGTTGCTGAATGAAATCACAACGATTAATCCAAATGAAATTGTGACAGCAGAAACAGTAGAAGAAAACTTAAAACAACAAATGTCGCTTGCGACTGAAACGTTGACTGTTGTAGATGATATCACGAATCAAGACTATCCAGTGAATCAAGTAGAAGATGACCTGATGCATCGTGCTGTACAAGTCTTATTAGATTATATTCATCACACACAAAAACGAAACTTAGATCATATTGAAGATGTCAAAGTGTACGAAGCAGTAGACTTTATGAAAATGGATTATTATGCGAAACGTAATTTAGAGTTAACAGAAAGTATCCGTTTGAAGTCTAAAAAAGGTACTTTATTATGGCTGATGGATGAAACGAAAACTCCGATGGGAGCACGTCGTTTAAAACAATGGATAGATCGGCCATTAATTTATAAACAAGCTATTAATGAACGTTTAGATGCAGTGTCTCAATTGATAGACCGCTTCATCGAACGTGATACACTCCGTAATTACTTAAACCAAGTCTATGATATTGAACGCCTTGTAGGACGTGTCAGTTATGGTAACGTCAATGCACGTGATTTAATCCAATTGAAGCACTCAATATCTGAAATTCCGAATATCAAAGCTTTACTAGATGAATTTGACCAACAGCTGCCAGAACAATTCAGACAGTTAGAGCCTTTAGATGATTTACTCGATTTATTAGAACAAAGTATCGTGGAAGAGCCTCCGATTTCTGTAAAAGATGGTGGTTTATTTAAACAAGGCTTCAATGAACAGCTTGATGAATATTTAGAAGCGTCAATTAATGGGAAACAATGGCTTGCGCAACTTCAAGCAAAAGAACGAGAACGTACTGGCATCCGCTCATTAAAAATCAGCTTCAACAAAGTATTCGGTTACTTTATCGAAATTACGCGTGCGAATCTAAAAGACTTTGAACCTGCTGATTATGGCTATACACGTAAACAAACTTTATCGAATGCGGAACGTTTTATTACTGACGAATTAAAAGAAAAAGAAGATTTGATTTTAGGCGCAGAAGATAAAGCGGTTGAATTAGAGTATCAATTATTTGTGAAATTGAGAGAAGCAGTTAAAACTTATACTGAACGTCTTCAAAAACAAGCAAAATTAATTTCAGAAATTGACTGTCTTCAAAGTTTTGCGGAAATCGCGCAAAAATATAACTACGTCAGACCTGAGTTCAGTGAAGATAAAACATTGAACTTAGTCGATTCACGCCATCCAGTGGTAGAACGTGTGATGGATTATAATGATTATGTACCTAATGATTGTTACTTAGATGACGAACAATTTATTTACTTAATTACTGGACCGAATATGTCAGGTAAATCAACATATATGCGTCAAATTGCGATTATCAGTATTATGGCGCAAATGGGGGCATATGTTCCATGTGGTGAAGCAGTTTTACCGATTTTTGATCAAATCTTTACGCGTATCGGTGCAGCGGATGATTTAGTTTCAGGTAAAAGTACGTTCATGGTAGAAATGTTAGAAGCACAAAAAGCTTTAACTTATGCGACTGAAGACAGCTTGATTATCTTCGATGAAATCGGTCGTGGTACTTCTACATTTGATGGTTTAGCACTCGCTCAAGCCATGATTGAATATGTAGCACAAACGTCTCATGCGAAGACTTTATTCTCTACTCATTACCACGAGCTGACAACATTAGATCAATCGTTACCATGTCTTAAAAATGTACATGTCGCAGCAAATGAATATCAAGGCGAATTGATTTTCCTGCATAAAGTCAAAGAGGGTGCAGTAGATGACAGTTATGGTATTCAAGTTGCGAAATTAGCAGACTTACCTGATGAAGTGATTGACCGTGCACAAGTGATTTTAGATGCCTTTGAAGCAAAAGATAAACCACAGCCGCATATTCCGACGAATGAAACATCAGAAATGCAGGTGGCTGAAAGCACAGAAGAAACAAAACAGTCTAAAGGAAATGAAGCAGAGTTCTTCCAAGGTACCTTTGACTTATTTGATAGTGCGCCGAAAGAAAGTGCGATAGAAGCGGAATTGAAACAACTTAATATTTCTAATATGACACCGCTTGAAGCATTGATTAAATTAAACGAATTACAAAATCAATTAAAATAGAGGTGACGAATCATGGGCAAAATTAAAGAATTACAAACTTCACTCGCTAATAAAATTGCGGCGGGTGAGGTCGTAGAACGTCCTGGATCAGTCGTCAAAGAATTACTCGAAAATGCCCTTGATGCACAAGCAAGTGAAATTAATATAGAAGTTAAACAGTCTGGCATTGAATCTATTCGTGTTGTAGATAATGGAACAGGTATAGAGGAAGATGACTTGAAGTTAGTCTTTCATCGTCATGCGACGAGTAAGTTAAGTGAAGATAACGACTTATTCCATATAAGAACATTAGGCTTTCGTGGTGAAGCCTTGGCCAGTATTTCTTCTGTAGCAAAAGTGACATTAAAAACATGTACAGACGGACAAAACGGTCATGAAATTTATGCAGAAGATGGCGCAATTTTAAACCAAAAGCCGGCGAAAGCGAAACAAGGGACAGATATTTTAGTAGAATCCTTGTTTTATAATACACCAGCACGTTTGAAATATGTGAAGAGCTTGTATACAGAATTAGGCAAGATTACAGATATCGTCAACCGTATGGCCATGAGTCATCCAGATGTGCGTTTCACTTTAGTTTCAGATGGCAAAGTGCTGATTAAAACAAATGGTTCTGGGCGTACGAATGAAGTGATGGCAGAAATATACGGTATGAAAGTGGCTAAAGATTTAGTACATATCACAGGTGATACGAGTGATTACCACCTAGAAGGTTATGTCGCTAAACCAGAACATTCACGTAGTAACCGTCACTATATTTCTATTTTTATCAATGGACGTTATATTAAGAATTTCATTTTAAATAAAGCCATTTTAGAAGGGTATCATACGTTGCTGACAATCGGCCGTTATCCTATTTGTTATATCAATATTGAAATGGATCCAATTTTAGTAGATGTCAATGTGCATCCTACAAAATTAGAAGTCAGACTTTCTAAAGAAGAACAGTTATATGATTTAATTGTAGAAAAAATTAGAGATGCGTTTAAAGATAAAATCTTAATTCCACACAATGATGAAAACAAATTGTATAAAAAGAACAAAGTGTTGGAATCATTTGAACAACAGAAAATAGATTTTGAAAAAAGAAACCAGCAACAATCTACTCAAACTTCGAATGATATGCCTACCTCTGAATCAGAGCTTGAAGTTTCTAATGAACAGGTCTCTGAAAAGAATACATCAGCTTCAGATTATCAAGCGTATCAAGAGATGCAAAAAGCAATGCTGTCTGATTTAGAAGAAAAAGATAATCATTCTGATAATGACGATGCATTATTAAATGAAAATGAAGCTACAACACATACACCAGAAGAAGCAGCGTATGACACACAACCAACACCAGATGTTCGTGAAACACAAAACGCGCAACCTAAACACCGTGTGCCATATATGGAAGTAGTCGGCCAAGTTCATGGGACATATATTATTGCGCAAAATGAGACTGGCATGTTTATGATTGATCAGCATGCGGCACAAGAACGCATTAAATATGAGTATTTCCGTGAGAAAATTGGAGAAGTAACGAATGAAGTTCAGAATTTATTAATACCGTTAACGTTCCATTTTTCAAAAGATGAACAAATGATTATTGATGAGTTCAAGGATGAATTAGATAAAGTAGGGGTACATTTAGAACCGTTCGGTGCGCATGACTATATCGTGAATAGTTATCCTGTCTGGTTCCCTAAAGCAGAGGCAGAAGAGATTATTCAAGATATGGTAGAGTATGTGTTAGAACATAAAAAAGTAGAGATTAAGAAGATTAGAGAAGAAGCGGCCATCATGATGAGCTGTAAAAAATCTATTAAAGCTAATCATTATTTACGAAATCATGAAATGGCGGACTTAATTGATCAGTTGAGAGAAATGGAAGATCCGTTTACTTGTCCGCATGGTCGTCCGATTATCATCAGTTTTTCAAATTATGAAATGGAGCGTTTATTCAAACGTATCCAGTAAAGGAGATATGAGCTTGAAACCACACATTTTACCTGCAATCCGTGAAATGCGCGATTTAGAAAAATTGGTGAAAACGGATTATCCTACTTGCGTGTTATTAGATGCGCATATTGGTCATTTACAAAGTATTACTGATTTATTGAAGCAACATCGCATGGAAATGTATATTCATGTGGATTTAACAAGAGGTATTGCGCACGATGAGTTCGGTTGTGAGTATTTAATTCAAAAATTCAAGCCGAAAGGCATTGTGTCGACGAAACCTAAAGTGATTAAAAAAGCAAAGACATTAAAAGTAACGACAATTTTACGTGTCTTTATTATTGATAGTCATGCGCTTAAACGTAGTATTGCCTTAATCCAACAAGTAAAGCCGGATTTTGTGGAAGTATTACCTGGAGTTGCAAGCAAGGTAATACAGAAAATCTATGATGAAACAAAGACACCTGTGATTGCTGGTGGGCTGATTGATTTAGAAGAAGAAGTACAAGAAGCCGTAACAAGTGGTGCGGAATATGTTACAACGAGCAATAAAACATTATGGTAAATTTTTGGAACGTAATTTTGTGAAATTGTGAATAATTATTGACAACGCTTTCATAAAAAGATATTCTGTTAATAAGTTAATATAAATATTGATAGAGATAGGAGACTTCTACATTGTATTCAATTATGTAGGAGTCTTTTTGTCTTTTTTTAAGGAGTGAATTAAGATGAGTCCATATTTTGCGGAATTTCTAGGGACAGCCATTCTGATTTTATTTGGGGGCGGCGTGGTTGCCAATTTGAACTTAGCAAAATCAAAAGGTTTAGGCAGTGATTGGATTAATATTTCGCTTGGTTGGGGGCTTGCGGTAACACTAGGTGTTTATGCAGTCGGAACTTTTTCAGGTGCACATTTAAATCCAGCTGTGACGGTTGCTTTTGCGATGGATGGCGGTATTGAATGGTACAAAGTGCCAGGTTATATCATCTGTCAAATGCTCGGCGGTATTGTCGGAGGCTTTTTAGTTTGGTTAATGTATTTACCGCACTGGAAAGTGACTGAAGATCAAGGTGCAAAATTAGCAGTGTTTTGTACAGCACCAGGTATCAAAAATTACTATGCCAACTTTTTCAGTGAAATTATCGGTACAGCAGCATTAACATTAGGCTTATTATTTATTGGTATTAATAAGTTCACTGAAGGCTTAAATCCGATTATTGTCGGTGGTTTGATTGTGGCAATTGGTTTAAGTTTAGGTGGCCCGACAGGTTATGCGATTAATCCAGCGCGTGATTTAGGTCCGCGTATTGCGCACGCATTATTACCGATTGCAGGTAAAGGTAATTCAAATTGGTCTTATGCGATTGTGCCTGTGCTAGGTCCAATTGCAGGCGGTATGTTAGGTGCTTGTATTTACCGTGCAGCTTATAAAGAAACATTTGATGCATTATCTGTTGTGGCGATTTTATTAACTGCAGCAACTTTAATTTTAGGTGTTGTGTTAAATAAAATCGATAAGAAAGACATTGGTACGATTTACTAATCAAAGTGTTTGCAGGCTTAGATAATTCGGGGGAACAGTTAAAACATTAATAACATGTTAAAATCAGGGTTAAGGAGTGGCTTACTATGGAAAGATATATTATGTCAATAGACCAAGGTACTACAAGTACACGTGCAATATTATTCAATAAAGAAGGAGAAATTGTCTCAACAGCACAACGTGAATTCACACAACATTTCCCACATTTAGGTTGGGTGGAACATGATGCGAATGAAATTTGGACATCCGTGTTGTCTGTCATTGCGACAGTGTTGAATGACGATAATATTTATCCGCATCAAATCAGCGGTATCGGTATTACAAACCAAAGGGAAACAACTATCATTTGGGATAAACATACTGGTCGTCCGATTTATAATGCGATTGTGTGGCAATCTCGTCAAACACAAGATATTGTACAATCATTACGTGATCAAGGTTATGAAGATACCTTCCGTGAGAAAACAGGTTTAGTTCTTGATCCATATTTCTCTGGTACTAAAATCAAATGGATTTTAGACAATGTGGAAGGCGCAAGAGAAAAAGCTGAAAACGGCGATTTATTATTCGGTACAGTAGATTCATGGATTGTCTGGAAATTATCAGGGGGCGCTGCGCATGTGACGGATTATACGAATGCCAGCCGTACATTAATTTACAATATCCATGACTTAAAATGGGATGATGAGTTATTAGAAATTCTAGACATTCCAAAACAAATGTTGCCGGAAGTTCATGAATCAAGTGAGATTTATGCGAAAACAAAAGATTATCATTTCTTTGGACAAGAAGTACCGATTGCGGGAATCGCAGGGGATCAGCAAGCAGCCTTATTCGGACAAGCATGCTTCGAACGTGGTGAAGTGAAAAACACATATGGTACGGGTGGATTCATGTTAATGAACACTGGTAAAGAAGCGATTCAATCGGATAACGGTTTATTAACAACAATCGCATTCGGCTTAGATGGCGAAGTGAATTATGCATTAGAAGGTTCTATTTTCGTCTCTGGTTCAGCTATTCAATGGTTGCGAGATGGTTTACGTATGATTAACTCAGCACCTGAATCTGAAAACTATGCGAACCGTATTGAATCAAGTGATGGCGTTTATGTAGTGCCTGCATTTGTTGGACTCGGTACACCTTATTGGGATGCGAATGCGCGTGGTGCAGTATTTGGTATTACACGTGCGACTGAGAAAGAACACTTTATCAGAGCAACGTTAGAATCTATTTGTTACCAAACACGTGATGTGGTTGAAGCGATGATTCAAGACTCAGGTATTGAAGTGAAGAATATCCGTGTAGATGGTGGTGCTGTTAAGAACAACTTCTTAATGCAGTTCCAAGCAGATATTCAAAACATTACAGTAGAACGTCCTGAAATCAATGAAACGACTGCGTTAGGTGCTGCTTATCTTGCAGGACTTGCGGTAGGTTTCTGGGATAGTAAAGCAGAAATTGCGAACCGTTGGAAATTAGATCAAGCTTTCGAACCTGAAATGGATGAAAAAGAAAGAGAAAAATTATATAAAGGTTGGAAAAAAGCTGTAGAAGCAACACAAGTCTTCAAGCTAGACGACTAATTAGACGACTGATTTCTAACTATGTTATACTAAAGACAAGTTAATATCTATGACTCGAGAATGAGAGAACTGTTCACACCATTTTTAATGTATGGGATAGGTCTCTCATTTTTTAATTTATTTTGCGTTAAATTCGCATCTCGACTTGTCTCATGCATTCATAACAGAATATTTTAGGAGGCGTTGTTCAATGAGTTTATCAACATTAAACAGAGATGTAATTAAAGGAAGATTGAAAGAGGAAGAATATGATGTCGTTATCATCGGCGGTGGTATTACAGGTGCCGGCATTGCGTTAGATGCGGCAGACCGCGGTATGAAAGTGGCATTAGTAGAAATGCAAGACTTTGCGCAAGGAACAAGTTCTCGTTCTACTAAATTAGTTCATGGCGGTTTACGCTACTTAAAACAATTTCAAGTCGGGGTTGTAGCAGAAACTGGACGTGAACGTGCGATTGTTTATGAAAATGGTCCACATGTAACAACACCGGAATGGATGTTGTTACCGATGCATAAAGGCGGTACATTCGGTAAATTTACAACTTCTATCGGTTTAGCAATGTATGACCGTTTAGCAGGGGTTAAAAAATCAGAACGCAAGAAAATGTTGAACAAAAAAGAAACATTAGAAAAAGAACCATTAGTTAAAAAGAAAGGCCTAAAAGGCGGCGGTTACTATGTTGAATATCGTACAGATGATGCGCGTTTAACAATTGAAGTCATGAAACGTGCAGCGGAAAAAGGTGCAGATATTCTTAACTATACGAAATCAATGAATTTCACATACAATGACAACGAAAAAGTGAATGGCATTCAAGTGACTGACATGTTGACGGATGAAGCTTATACCATTCACGCTAAAAAAGTTATTAATGCCAGTGGCCCATGGGTAGATGAAGTCAGAGGCGCTGATTATTCTAGAAACAATAAACAATTACGCTTAACTAAAGGTGTGCATATTGTTATCGATCAATCTAAATTCCCATTACAACAAGCGGTTTATTTCGATACAAAATCAGATGGCAGAATGATTTTTGCGATTCCTCGTGAAGGTAAAGCGTATATTGGCACAACTGACACATTCTATAACAATGAAAAAGCGTCACCACTACCAACACAAGAAGACCGTGATTACCTAGTCGATGCAGTGAACTATATGTTCCCAGGATTAGATATAACAGATAAAGATATCGAATCATCTTGGGCAGGTATCAGACCATTGATTTTAGAAGAAGGTAAAGACCCATCTGAAATTTCACGTAAAGATGAAATCTGGGAAGGTAAATCTGGCCTATTAACAATTGCGGGCGGTAAATTAACAGGTTATCGTCATATGGCAAAAGGCATTGTGGACTTATTAGCAAAACGTTTACAACAAGACTTCGGTAAGAAATTCGGTCCATGTGAAACAAAACATCTGACAATTTCAGGCGGAGATGTCGGCGGCAGTGCGAATTTCGATCACTTTGTAGAAGAAAAAGTAGCTGAAGCTAAGAAATATCAAATTGACGCAAAAACTGCTGAAGATATTGCACAACGTTATGGTTCAAACGCAGATGAAATCTATAAAATTGCGCATACGGCACAATATCAAAACTCAGGATTGCCATTAGAAATCTATGCTGAATTGGTTTATGGTATTCAAAATGAAATGGTTTATAAACCAACAGATTTCTTAATCCGCAGAACAGGTATGTTGTACTTCGATATTGAAGATGTCTTGAAATATAAAGAAGCGGTTGTAGATGTATTAGCACAACTATTAAACTATGACGAAATTCAACGTTCATTGTATACAGAAGAATTAGAAGAAGCGATTAATGAAGCAAGAACTGCGAATCATCAACCTGCTGAATAAAGCAAAATAGAGTATCAAAATGAGTTGGGACGAAGTTCCAGCTCATTTTTGTTATCCTATTATTAAAGAGTGCAGTTTTTTTACTATTTAGGTAAATGAAAGCCTATTTCAAGAATTTGGGGTCTGTTTTATAATAGAAGGGTAAGACATCTAGTGAAGGCATCTTAGAATAATAAAAAGTTAGACGGGAGTGTAGTCAATGTGTCCTAACACATTTAAGGTAACAGTTGAAGATGGTACAAATATTGAAGTTAAATTAGATAAAGCGAATAAAACACGAATTGGTATTGTACATATTTTTCATGGTATGGCTGAACATATGGGACGTTATGATACATTTGTCGAATCGCTCAACCAACAAGGCTATGATGTGATTCGTCACAATCATCGAGGTCATGGTAAGGATATAGACGAAAGCACAAGAGGGCATTATGACAGTATTGAAAATGTTGCGGCGGATGCTTATGAAATTGCGCAAACGTTATATCCAGAAAGAGATGAACTGCCTTATATTGTGCTCGGCCATTCAATGGGATCGATTATTGCACGTAAATATGTTGAAATGTATCCTGATATGTCGCAAGGTTTGATTTTTACAGGTACAGGATTGTTCCCAAAATTAAAAGGGAAGATTTTAGCATTGTTAATGAAAATAATCACGATTGTATTTGGCAAACGCAGAAGACTCAGATGGGTCAACCGTCTAGCTTTCAGACCATTCAATCGAGGAATTCAAAACGTGCAAACTGAGAATGATTGGTTATCAACACAAAGAGAGGAAGTTGATAGATATTGTTCTGATCAGTATTGCGGATTCTTAGTCTCAAATCAGATTATTTATGAAACGCTGAATGAAATGATGAAAACCAGCACACCAAAAGAAATCAAAAAGATGAATGCAGATTTACCAGTCTTATTAATTTCTGGTAAAGATGATGCATTTGGAGACTATGGCAAAGGTATTCGCAGACTGGGTGTGGCAATGAAGAAAAATGGTGTAAAACACATTACGGTACAACTTTATCGTAATAAGCGACATGAAATTCTGTTTGAAGAAGACTATCATCAAACATGGAATAACATGTATGACTGGATTAAGAAAAATATCCTTAACAAATATAAGCAGGGGGATTAATATGAGCAACAATATAAAGCCCTTACTCGTTGTCATTGTAGGACCAACAGCGGTAGGGAAAACTGAATTAAGCATTGAACTTGCGAAAAAAGTTGATGGTGAAATTATCAGCGGTGATTCAATGCAGGTTTATAAAGGCATGGACATTGGGACAGCTAAAGCTACGCCTGAAGAGATGCAAAATATCCCTCATTATCTTATTGATATTTTAAATCCAGATGAATCATTTTCAGCATATGACTTCAAAGTTCGTGCTGAAGCATTAATTAAAGACATCACAGCGCGCGGTAAAGTTCCAATTATCGCTGGAGGTACGGGTCTTTATATTCAATCACTAATTTATAACTATCCATTTGATAAAGAAGAAGTTTCTGAAGAAACAGCACGTGCTGTACGTGAAAAGCTGGAGGAATTAGAAAGCTTGTCTAATGAAGCGTTACATCAATATCTCGCAAGCTTTGATGCGGAGTCTGCAGCGGATATTCACCCGAATAACCGTAAAAGAGTGTTGAGAGCGGTTGAATATTACTTAAAAACGAAAAAAAAATTAAGTAATCGCAAAAAAGTTCAACAATATACAGAAAATTATGATACATTATTAATAGGGGTAGAAACGTCGCGTGAAACTATGTATCAACGAATAAATAATCGTGTTGATCATATGATGAAAGCGGGTTTAATTAATGAAGTAGAGCAACTGCTGAGACAGGGTTTTACAAATTGTCAGAGCATGCAAGCAATAGGATATAAAGAGTTGATTCCTGCTATTGATCAAGACATTTCGATTGAACAAGCAGTTGACAAGTTAAAACAACACTCAAGAAATTACGCAAAACGTCAAATGACTTGGTTCAAAAATAAAATGAATGTGCAATGGTTTGATAGAGAGCAACAGCCACTTCCATTGATTCTAGATGACATTACTGCCCACATAAATAAAAAAAAGGAGAGAATGCAATCATGAATGATAAAAGCATCCAAGAGAATTTTCTACAAGGTTTTAAAGACAGCAAAGAGGAGTTAACTGTTTTCTTATTAAACGGTTTCCAAATGAAAGGAACAATTGTAGAATTCGATGACACCGTTGTGAACTTATTCTCACAAGGCAAAAATCATTTAATTTACAAACATGCGATCAGCACATTCACACAAGAACCATCAGTGGTTGAGTAATTTGTTCGTTTGTTTAATTCTAAAACCCAATCATCAGGAAAAAACATCATGTAACGGTTAGATTGCATATAATCTCACAATAGATGAATCATGTTGAACTGAGTTTTAGTACAAATTTATTTATTTAATTAATTGGTATAGGTAAAAAAACACGAAGAGCAGCGTCTGGTATTAAGTGATACAACTTAATGCATAGTCGTTGCTTTTTTAATCATTCAATACATAAAAAGACCGTCTTATAATCATATAGTACATGGTTATAAGACGGTCTTTATTGTTCATTATAATAGTTCTTCGATATCTGATTTGATTTGACTTGGATTTTTTTGTGGTGAGAAACGATTGACTACATTGCCATCTCTATCTATTAAGAACTTAGTGAAATTCCATTTGATTTTACTATTGAAAAATCCATCTTGTTGTTCTGTTAAGTATTGATAAAGTGGATGTTGTTCAGGTCCGTTCACTTTAATTTTTTCGTGCATTGGGAAAGTTACCCCATAATTAATTTTACAATTTTGCATGGCTTCTTGACCGTTACCAGGTTCTTGCTTGCCAAATTGGTTACAAGGAAATCCTAATACGACAAAGCCTTGATCTTGGTATTGTTCGTAAAGCTCTTGCAAGCCTTCAAACTGTGGCGTAAAGCCACATTGACTCGCTGTGTTGACGATTAACATGACCTTTCCTTTGTATTGATCTAGTTGATAGGTTGTGCCATCGGTTTTTGTAACTTCAATATCATATATGCTCATGTTTTCTTCACCTCGATGTCCCAAACTTAACACATTTCGCCTGAATAGTCTTTAGATATGCTCTATGATAAAATGGAATAGATTACTAGTAGATTGAATAAACATTCAAAATGACCGTAAAATGAATTTAAGGAGGATACATTTTTGCCTCAAGAGAGAATATTTGATACAGAAGAAGCGGTAGAAAAAGCATTATTAATCGGGGTCGATGCATATGATGAAAAACAATTCGATTTCCGTGAAACCATAGATGAATTAAAAGCACTTGCTGAAACATGCCGATTAGATGTTTTAGGTGAAATTACACAACAAAAAGACCGCATTGAAGATAAATCGTATGTTGGTAAAGGTAAATTACAAGAAATTAAAGATTATGTAGAAATGTATGATGTCGATGTCGTTGTAGCTAACGATGAACTGACAACTGCACAATCTAAAAGTCTGAATGATAATTTAGGTATTAAAATTATAGATAGAACCCAATTAATATTAGAAATTTTCGCGATGCGCGCAAGCAGTAAGGAAGGTAAACTGCAAGTTGAATTAGCACAACTTGATTATTTAATGCCACGTCTGCAAGGTCATGGTAAAAGTTTATCTAGACTTGGTGGCGGTATCGGAACAAGAGGTCCTGGTGAAACAAAATTAGAAACAGACAGACGTCATATTCGTCGCCGTATGAATGAAATCAAACACCAACTTCAAACTGTAGTCGAACATCGTGAACGCTATCGTTCTAAACGTAGACAAAATCATGTGTTCCAAGTAGCTTTAGTAGGTTATACGAACGCTGGTAAATCAACTTGGTTTAATATTTTAGCGGATGAATCTACGTATGAAAAAGATATTTTATTCGCTACATTGGATCCGAAAACACGCCAAATCCAAGTGAACGATGGTTATCATTTAATTATCTCTGATACAGTTGGTTTTATTCAGAAGTTACCGACTACGTTAATTGCCGCATTTAAATCCACATTAGAAGAAGCGCGCGATGCGGATTTACTACTTCACGTCGTTGACGCAAGTAATGAAGAATATCGTACGCAGTATGATACGGTTAACCGTATCATTGGCGATTTAGATATGGATAAGATTCCACAAGCAGTCATCTTTAATAAGAAAGACTTGAACGAAGGACCAACCCCTGCATCTCAATTGCCGAATGTATACGTTTCAGCACGTGATGAAGCGGATGAAGAAAAAGTAAGACAGTTATTAATAGACCAAGTAGAAAAACAAATGGAACCTTATGAAGAGACAGTTCCTGCAGATGATGCAGATCGTCTATACTTCTTAAAACGTCATACGTTGATTCATAAACTTGAATTTAACGAAGAAAATGAAAGTTATGAAGTAGAAGGTTATAGAAGAAAAGCAGAAGAAAATGGAGAGAAGTAAGCACCATGGATTTAGAACAAATTATTCAAGAAACAGAAACAGAATTACAACCTTATTTTAAAACAATTGAAGCTTGCGCTTATCGTAATCAAGCGAAAGTGTTAGATGCCTTTCACGCAGTGAAAGCGACAGAATCTGATTTGCAAGGGACAACAGGTTATGGTTATGACGACATCGGTCGTGACCATTTAGAAGAAATCTATGCGCATACGTTTAAAGCTGAAGATGCGTTAGTCAGACCGCAAATTATTTCTGGTACGCATGCGATTACTGTGGCTTTACAAGCCAATCTAAAACATGGTGATGAATTATTATATATTACCGGCAGTCCTTACGACACACTGTTAGAAGTCATCGGTGTCAATGGTAATGGTATCGGCAGTTTAAAAGAGAATGGCGTATTATATAACGAAGTCGCTTTAACAGAAGCTGGACAAATTGATGTTCCTGCAGTACTGAATGCGATAAATGACGATACAAAAGTGATCGCAATACAACGCTCTAAAGGTTATGATCAACGTCCATCGATTATGGTGGATGAAATTAAACGTGCAGTGGCTGATATCAAAGCAGAACATCCTGATGTGATTGTCTTTGTAGATAATTGCTATGGAGAGTTTGTAGAAGATGAAGAGCCAATTGAAGCAGGTGCAGATATCATGGCAGGTTCACTCATTAAAAATCCAGGTGGCGGTTTAGCACGTATCGGCGGCTACATTGTTGGTAAAACAAATTTAATTGAACGTTGCGGTTATCGTTTGACTGCACCAGGTATTGGAAAAGAAGCCGGAGCTTCTTTAACTGAGCTGCCAAGTATGTATCAAGGCTTCTTCTTAGCGCCACATGTGGTTAGTCAAAGCTTGAAAGGTGCATTATTTACAAGTTTATTTCTAACGAAATTAAACATGAATACTGTACCGGCATTTGATACACCTAGAACGGATTTAATCCAAACTGTTCAATTTGATACAGCAGAACAAATGATTCGCTTCTGCCAATGTATTCAAGCCGCTTCACCTATCAACGCACACTTCAGTCCAGAGCCAAGTTACATGCCGGGTTATGAAGATGATGTGATTATGGCAGCGGGAACATTCGTACAAGGTTCATCTATTGAACTTTCAGCAGATGGTCCAATCAGACCGCCATATGAAGCTTATGTTCAAGGCGGCTTAACGTATGAACATGTTAAGTTGGCAGTCACAAGAGCTGTTCAACAAATGAATGAAGAAGGTCTTATCTAAAATAAAGCAACCGACGCAATTTTGCGTCGGTTTTTTAATGAAAACACAGAAAAAATACTATGAAGTATATGAAATTTAATAAATAAAAGATATAATAAAAATGAACATGTGAGAGAAAAAGAAGGTACATGAATCAACGAAGTGGAGGAGAACGTTATGGTTCTGACTTATCGTACCTTATTATTTGTCTTATCATTAATGATGTTGTTGTGTTTTGAAGCAAGTAAATCTTTAGGACCTGTATTTTTCTATTCGGTGTTAGGAATATATATGGTAGCAGTTTCTTTCATTTTGTATAAACTTGGTAAGATAAAACGCAATAAAAGATTAAGATAGCAACAAAAAAGAGGCCAGTCGGCCTCTTTTTTTATCCCTATTGTTTAGCACCTGTGTGCGTAGTGATTAATACAATTTCATGTATTGTTCGCGTTCCCACTCAGATACTTGTGTTCTATAGTAATCCCACTCAATTGATTTAGAGTTGATGAATTGATTATAAATGTGTGAACCTAAAGCATCTTTAACAATTTTGTTTTCACGCATTGCTTTTAATGCTGTGTAAAGTGTTGAAGGAAGATCTTCGATACCGATTGCTTCACGTTCGTCACGGTTCATTTCATAGATATTTTGGTTTACAGGTTCAGTAACTTTAAGTTTGTTTTTGATACCGTCTAAACCAGCTTCTAAGATTGCTGCTAAAGCCATGTATGGGTTAGCTGCTGGGTCAACTGAACGAACTTCTACACGTGTAGATAAACCACGTGAAGTTGGGACACGTACTAATGGAGAACGGTTTTTACCACTCCAAGCGATATAACATGGTGCTTCGTAACCTGGAACTAAACGTTTGTATGAGTTTACTAATGGGTTACATACAGCAGTGAATCCACGTGCGTTTTTCAAGATACCTGCGATGAATTGGTAAGCTTCTTCAGTCATTTGGTCACGACCATTTGGATCGAAGAATGCATTTTCTTTACCTTTGAATAAAGAAACGTTGAAGTGCATACCGCTTCCGTTTACACCAAATAATGGTTTTGGCATAAATGTCGCATGTAAGTTATGTTTACGAGCAATTGTTTTAACAACAAGTTTGAAAGTTTGGATGTTATCACATGCAGTGATGGCATCTGCGTATTTGAAGTCGATTTCATGTTGGCCAGGCGCAACTTCGTGGTGGCTGGCTTCAATGTCAAAGCCCATGTCTTCTAATTCTAATACGATATCACGACGGCAGTTTTCACCTAAGTCAGTAGGAGCTAAGTCGAAGTAACCGCCATGGTCATTTAATTCTAATGTTGGTTCGCCATATTCATCTAATTTGAATAAGAAGAATTCTGGTTCAGGCCCTAAGTTGAAATCAGTGAAGCCTAATTCTTCCATTTCGTTTAAGACACGTTTCAAGTTAGTACGTGGGTCACCAGCGAATGGTTTACCATCTGTACCGTATACGTCACAAATTAAACGTGCAACTTTACCTTGACTTGCTGTCCAAGGGAAGATAACCCAAGTGTCTAAGTCAGGGTGTAAATACATATCTGATTCTTCAATACGAACGAAACCTTCGATTGAAGATCCGTCGAACATCATTTCATTATCTAATACTTTTTCTAATTGACTTACAGGTACTTCAACATTTTTGATTGTTCCTAAAATGTCAGTGAATTGCAAGCGTAAATATCTTACGTTTTCCTCAGTAGCAAATCTGCGGATGTCATCTTTTGTAAATGTACGTTTTGCCATGTTTTAAATCCTCCAGTGAATTATTTGATAAAACGAGATAGGTCGCCTCGATTTATCGGGATAGCTTCCTGTTGCGGTTTCTGTGTTGCTTCAACGATAACGTGTTTTCTGATGGCTTTTTCATCAGTAGACAAATGTTGATCATCTTGATAAATGATTTGTTTGATTGCTTTTAGGTTAAACCCTTTTTCTAATAGGTGTTTGATTTCTAACAGGCGATCTAAATCATTCATCGAAAATAATCTTTTGTTACCGGGTGTTCTCTCTGGTTTAACGAGTCCATGTGCTTCGTAATACCGTACCTGTCTTGGTGTTAGCTCAGTCAATTGATTTACGACACTCATAGAGAAGACGGCCATGTTTCTGCGAAGTGCATCATTTGACATTTCTCCATCACCTCTATTTTTGAACTTGTTATTAACTTATCACAAATAAACCGAAATTACAAAAATATGTAAGGTTTTCTGACATCAGTATAAAAAGCCTTATATATCAAGGGTTCAACATGTCTTTTCTGATAATTCTAACAAATTAAAACACGAACCATTCAAAAATATTTCACATTTTCGTTCCGATTTACTGTGTTTTTACTTAAATAAGAAAGAATCTACTATGACTTTCTCTATGTAAAATTATACCTAAGTTGCGTTAGACATAAACATCTGACTAAATGAAATGTGAAATTAGACGTACTCAAGTACTGATATTTCAGTTGTTTATATGATGTCTTAAGCGATTATAAATGTTAAAATAGTTTTATCTTATTTATATTAAATGATAGACGTTTTAACTTACCATTAAATCAATGTAAGAGTTTAAAATGAATCGCAAGAATGGAGTTGAGACAATGATAGCCTTTTACGTACCAGGATTACTAGGTGATATATTGCTAGGCATATTTATCTTATTCACAATCTTGAATTTGATTGTTGCCTTTAATATCATCTTCTTGAAAAATAGGTCGACAAGTGCCACATGGGCTTGGTTGTTTATTTTATTTATCGCACCAGTGTTAGGTTTCTTCTTATACATTTTATTTGGAAGAGGCGTATCAAAGAAAAAGTTATACAAAGATTACAGAAAAGATATAGAACAATTTGATGATATTATCAATGAACAACGTTACCAAGTTCAACAAGATCAGATACAAAGTGATAATGAAATAGTTCAAAGACATCATGACTTAGTAAATATGCTGTTAACGAGACAACCTGCTTTCTTAACAGAAGGTAATGATATCGATGTGTTTGTCGATGGCCATAAATTATACGATCAAATGATTGAAGATATTAAAAAAGCGGAGTCTTTTATCCACTTAGAGTATTATGTATTTGAATTAGATGGTTTAGGCCATCGCATTATTGATGCTTTAGAAGAGCGTTTAGAAGCGGGTGTAGAGGTCTTATTATTATATGATGATATTGGCTCGAAAAAGTTAACCTTGCGCCAATTCAAGCGTTTTAGAAAGCTTGGTGGGCAAGTTGAAGCTTTCTTCGCAAGCAAACTGCCGTTAATCAACTTCAGAATTAATAACCGTAACCATAGAAAGATTGTTGTAATTGACGGTCAAATCGGTTATATCGGTGGTTTCAACGTTGGAGATGAATACTTAGGCTTAAGTAAAAAATTCGGTTATTGGAGAGATACACATGTCAGAATTAAAGGTTCTGCAGTGGATGCGTTAGAATTACGCTTTATGTTGGATTGGAATTCTCAATCTAAACGTCAAACGTTGCCATATAAACCTAAATACTTCCCAGTGAAAGAAGATGTAGGGGAAGCTTCTGTTCAGATTTGTTCAAGCGGCCCTGATGATAACTGGCATGAAATTGAATTCGGCTATACAAAAATGATTAACTCAGCTAAAAAATCGATTTATATGCAGAGTCCTTACTTCATTCCAGATAATTCTTATATCAATGCGTTGAAGATGGCCGCAAATTCAGGAGTAGACATTCACTTGATGATTCCTGATATGCCTGACCATCCGTTTGTATACTGGGCAACATATTATCATGCGGCAGAGCTATTAGACTCAGGTGTCAAAATCTATACGTATAATAATGGGTTTATCCATTCTAAAACGATGGTAATTGATGATGAAGTCGCTAGTGTCGGTTCAGCCAACATGGACTTCAGAAGCTTTGAATTAAACTTTGAAGTCAACGCTTTTATGTATAACAAAGAAATCGCTACAGAGTTACGTAAAGCGTTTGAACATGATATCACACTTTCAACAGAATTAACGAAAGCACGTTATGCGAATCGTTCATTCTGGATTAAAATGAAAGAGGGCTTCTCAAAACTGATTACACCAATTTTATAAGATAAGAAAAACTCGGAAGTGAGCTGTCTCATTTCCGAGTTTATTTATACTGTGTTATTTTCTTTTATTGTGTTTATCTCGATTCTGCTGGATGATAAATAAAATAAAACCGACGAGCATTCCCATTAAGATGCCAATAATTGCTGTGACTAGTAATGGAAACTCATATACATATTGCAAAATCAAGCCGACGATAATTGCGACTGCAACGGCAACAATCGTTACAATATTTTCTTTAATGGCTTGCATAGCGCGCCTCCTCATCAAATTCCTTGTTTCTATCATACCAAATTTTTGTGCATCAGAGAATTGACGCACCTATGAAAAAATAGGTATGATGAGTCGGTGATAACTTTAATCAAAGCAGGTGAAAATTTTTGAAACGTAAGTCTATGTCGTCAATCATTGTAATTGCAGTGATTGCTGTAATTGTTTTAGGTTTCCAATACTTTAATCATTCAGGTCCCTTTAAACAAAGCGGTGGAGAACAAGCGTCGACATCGATGGGGGATAAAGAAGCGGTTACTGTCAAACGTGTTATTGATGGTGACACCTTTATCGCAACAGATAAAGATAATCATGAAATTAAAGTCAGAATGATTGGTATGGATACACCAGAAACAGTTAAACCTAATACACCTGTACAACCATACGGGAAAGAGGCTTCAAACTATACCAAGAAGCATTTAAATAACCAAAAGGTTTATTTAGAATTTGATAAAGAGCCGAAAGATCAATATGGCCGCTATTTAGCTTATGTTTGGTTAGATGAGAACCATATGTTTAACGAAGAATTAGTTAAACAAGGACTTGCACGTGAAAAGTACTTTGCGCCGAATGGCAAGTACCGAGATGTGCTTAAAGATGCTGAACGAGAAGCGAAACAAAAACATTTAAATATTTGGAGTTAAAAAATAACGGACAAGCTGAATGTGCTTGTCCGTTATTTTAATTAAGGTTGATTGATGTAGCCCAGAATCTTTTCGCAATCTTGTTCAGTGATTTCATATTTTGACTGCATAAATATATTGCGAATCGCATCTTTTAAGTCATGCTTAGAAGTTGCGGTCTCAACATATTTTTGACGTTCAGTCGGACCATCAATGATATTTACAGAACCGTCACTAAAGTATACTAAACCGACACTTGAAATTTTTTGATTGAAGTTCTTTTCGTAAGCATCTTTTAGTTCTTTAGAGTTCACAGAAGCTGTAAGGTACGGGTCATAGTCATAGAAATCAAAAGTGACACTGTTGCTTTTGACTTTTTCAGTGAACGTATAAATATCTTCTCTTGTTGACTGGAATTGACTTTGATATTGATCTGCGATGTAATGCCCGATAATTTGATCAATATCTTCTACATTTGTATCAATAGGTTTTTCAGGTTCAGCACTGAAATGATAAAATGTTTTTTCTTTCCAGTTCTTCACGTCGATATTTAACAACCCTTTATCTGTGATGACTACATAATCAAAAGTACGCAAGAAATCGAAGAGTGGATGTTTAACAGCAACATTGCCTGTTGAAACAATATGGTAAAACTTAACTTCTCCATTTTCTTTTAAGCTTTGCATAACTTTCTCGATAGATTGTTTAGCTTTGCGTACACCATAATGATGTTGTTGTGTACCATCATTAATGATTTGATTTTTCAATGATGCGACTTCTGTACGTAAGGTGTTGACCTTGCTTACAAGTTGATTTTTTGAATAAATCTCTGTATCTAGTCGGTGCTGCATTAAGCTGCGTGATACAACAAGCGCAATGGCCAAAATCACGATGACAGCAACTAGAAGTAATATTAAATACATACCTATCATTCCTTACTCAATAAAAAGTAGTTAAATTTAAACATACCCTAATAATCTAACTCTTAGTGGTAAAAATCAATAATAAAGTCTTAACAAAATATTAATGTAACATTTATGACATATTATGATAATACTAAAAAAGTTCCAGACGAATATGTAGGAAATGTGTCTGGAACTTTAATCGTTAAATTCAATTTTAAGTGTTTGGTTTCAACTCAGCTTGGGAATCAATGAAATATCTTAAAAACTATTACGCTTTTGTATCTTGTAAGATAGATTTTTGTAAAGCGTCAAATTCCTCAAGCAGTTTCAATGCTTTTTTCGTTTGTGCGCTTGTAATAGTAATGAAAACTTTTCGTTCATCATCGATGCAGCGTTGCTTGCCGATGATTTTCATTTCCGTTAATGTGCTGAACGATTTATGAATTTCCATTAAACTGAAATTCATACCGTGTTTCACTTCAAGAAGAGGGATAAGTTTCTTTTGACGATCTAAAATGTGTTTTAAAAATAATAAATCGTTGAAACGTAAGTTATATTCCTGCTTCAAAGCTTTAATTAATTCTTTTCGATGCAATTCATAGTAAAAAATCGATTCTGTAGACTGTGTTTTTTCAGAATACATGATTTCACCTCGTGTTGTATTTATAATATCTTGCGTCTACATTATTATAATAAAAAAGTTATACTTTGAAAAGAGATATTCTTTAGTTTTAACTTAAATTATTGTATCTATTTTTAAAAATTCAATTAACGAATGAAAATAAAGTTTATAAATCCAATAGGGTTACTTGGTATAACAAAAGGAGTTTAAAAATTGTTCTCTATTATAAAGAATAAAACAGATTTATCAGACTTTTATAATAATATTCCTCCTAATGCAGTTATCGCATTAGATAATCATCCTATCTCTTATTATGTGTTAGACTGTTTAGCTGAACAGGAGAGACATGTTTCTGTTGTCACATTTTCCACAGATATTATGAAATATGTGTGTCAAAATACTTTTTCAAATATTATTTTTGCGCCAGGTAAAGTGGATTCAAGCTTACATATTATTACTGGTGATACAATGGTGGAATCATTTAAAACTCTTCAAATAGATGTCTATTTCTGCGCAGCGAGTTACATAGATGAACAAGGTAGTTTATATCAAGTGCATTCACAAATAGGGGCATTGCAAAAAACGTTGATCCAACAAGCGCGACACAGTTATGTCGTTAATTATCCTGATTTTATAGAATCAAATCAGCGTTATATTCATATCGGATATGTAAATTAAATGATAGACAAGTAGTGAAACACACGCTAAAATGAATATGAATAGAGAGAAAATACAACCATTATTGTAAGCGCTTACTAGTAGGAGGTGTCAGAATGCAAAAGTCTAATAATGAAGATTTAAATTTCTTGGTTGATAGATTAATAGAGAATACCAATGATGAAATCAAATTTTTCGGAGAGACTGCAAAACTTTTATTCTTGAAAAATGAATTTATTATTAACGATACAGTAGATATTTGCGTAAAACGTAAGAACCTTACTAAAGTTTTAAAGAATATCCCGGATAATTATCGTATTCGATACATAGATTCAGAAGGGAATGTCAGTGAAAAATTAAGAGATACGAAATTCTCTCAACTAACACATTTAGAAGTAGAAATACATGGGCAAAGAATTATGACTATTTATATTTATGATGTACATAACAAAGAGTGGATGTTTAGATTCAACCACAACATTCGATTGCCTGAAAAACATATTTATTTCCATTCTTTACCTTGGGGCGTTGATTATATTAAACCAGAAATCGTTCTGATGTATGAGTTGCTGCAACCTTCAGTACATCGCAGTAGTTTTAACAACAAAGCTGTGATTGATGCATTGAGTTATTATCAATTCGTTATGTTACGCGTGGTCGTAGGTGAAGAACGTCTACATGATGCATTATACGCATCGTAAAAAGAACAAGAGCGTTGCTTAGTCGCAACACTCTTGTATTTTTATATCTTTAAATTTTAACTAAATATTGTTTAAATTCAGATTATTTTAATTGTAAATTTTCTTTCACATGGGCACAACTTCCATCATAAACTGCACGTACGGCATCGTCAGCATCCTTAACGCTGATACCGAACATCATTGAAATTTCAGACGCACCTTGGTTGATCATTTTCAGGTTGATATTCGCTTTAGCGAGTGCAGATGTGATCATATTGGCAGTACCGACCATTTGGTTCATACCTAAACCAACAACCATCATCACAGCTAAGTCGTTATCAATACCTAATTCATCAACATCACATTGTTTACGAATTTCATTTAACACTTTTGTTTCTTTACCACGAATTTGATGTGTTCGCATGATGATACTGACGTTATCAATACCAGAAGGCATATGGTCAAATGAGATATTGTAATCTTCAAGTACTGATAAGATTTTACGTGTGAAACCAACTTGTCTGTTCATTAAGTATTTACGTACGTTAATGACTGTAAAGCCTTTGTCACAGCTAATACCTGTAATCAAGTGGTCTGGTTTAATTTCACGGTCGTATCTGATGAAAGTACCTGGATCTTCAGGACGATTTGTATTTTTAATTACGACTGGAATACGTTCTTTTTGTACAGGTTGAAGGGCTTCGTCGTGGAAAACACTAAAGCCTGCATATGAAAGTTCACGCATTTCGCTATATGTTACTTCTTCCATAATTTCAGCGTTTTTGATTAAGTTCGGATTTGCACGATAGATACCTGAAACATCTGTAAAGTTTTCATACAACGTTGCGCGTACACCGCGTGCCAAGATTGCACCAGTGATATCAGAACCGCCGCGAGGGAAAGTGACAACATTACCTTGTTTCGAGTAACCGAAGAAACCTGGAACGATAATTTTTCCTTCAATTTTTCTTAGATTGTAAATTTTATCATAAGATTCTTCTAAGATTTGAGCAAATTGAGGCGTGTTGGTTACGGTAATACCTGCGTCTAAAGGAGACACATATGTAGTTGGAACACCTTGAGCGTTATTATATTGCGCGATTAAGCGAGCGTTAAAGTCTTCACCACAAGAAAGTAATGCATCTTTTAAACGAGGCGGATTGCTTTGGTTGGCTTTGATACGCTGTTCAAGAATATCATCGAATTCTGTTAAAATATTTTCGTCCATGTTTAAATCACGGATGATATCTGCATAACGTTCGATAATTTCTTCCTTTTTATTTTGATAATCTAATTTTGCTACACTTTTTTCATAAAGCCTAAGCAACAAATCTGTTGTCTTAATATCTTCAGAATGTCTTTTACCAGGAGCAGACACAACGATTATTTTTCTTTCGTCATCGCTATTGATGATGTTTAACACTTTCTGAATTTGGCTTGCTGAAGCGACGGAACTACCGCCAAATTTAGCTACTTTCATATTTAATCAACCTTTCTATCAATCTTAATAATATACTGCTTTGTTTTTTGGGTGAAAAATGCTAAAATTTCAACATATTCCAAATTTTTTGAACTTTACAATTTTGATGAATGAATTTATACTAAACCATAATCAAGTATTTTTCAATAGTACAGGTGTTTTTTTAGAACGAACAAACGGAGGAATGTAATTATGAAGAAGTTAAACATCGCTTTGCTCGGTCTGGGAACAGTGGGCTCAGGAGTAGTTAAAATTATTGAAGAGAATCATCAACAGATTAAAGATACGATTCACAAAGATCTTCACATCAAACATATTCTTGTTAGAGATAAAAAGAAAAAACGTCCCTTAAATATCAGTAAATACCATCTGACTGAAGATGTGGATGAAATCTTAAATGATGATGAAGTCGACATTGTGATTGAAGTGATGGGCGGTATCGAACCTACTGTTGAGTGGTTGAAAAAATCATTAAAACAGGGCAAACATGTGATTACTGCTAACAAAGATTTATTAGCGGTTCATTTACGCACATTAGAAGATTTAGCAGAAGAAAATGGCGTTGCTTTAAAATTCGAAGCCAGTGTGGCAGGCGGTATTCCAATCGTCAACGCAATCAACAATGGTTTAAATGCGAACAACATCAGTAAATTCATGGGTATTTTAAACGGTACATCCAACTTCATTTTATCTAAGATGACAAAAGAGGGCGCAAGCTTTAAAGAAGCTTTGGATGAGGCACAACGTTTAGGTTTTGCTGAAGCAGATCCAACCGATGATGTTGAAGGTATCGATGCGGCACGTAAAGTAGTCATCGTTACATACTTATCATTCAACCGAGTTATCAGTTTAGACGAAGTTAAAGTAACAGGTATTTCTGAAGTAACAGTAGAGGATATCAAAGCTGCAACAGCGCTTGGTTATAAAATTAAATTAATCGGTAAAGGTACATTTGATAATGGTGTTATTGAAACATCTGTTGCACCAACCTTAATCGATGAAAGACATCAATTAGCATCAGTTGAAGATGAATATAATGCGATTTATGTTATCGGCGACTCTGTTGGAGAAACGATGTTCTATGGTAAAGGTGCAGGTAGCTTAGCTACAGGTAGTGCAGTAGTCAGCGACTTACTAAACGTCTCACTACAATTCGAATCTAACTTGCATACTTTACCGCCGCATTTCGAATTGAAAACAGGTCATGCAAAAGAAATGATCGACGCAGATGAACCGACAAAATTAAAAGAAAAAGGTAGTTACTATGTTGTTTTACAAACAAATGGTGCACCGGTTAAACGAGTGGAAGAAGAGGTTAAAGCACAATTACCGCTTCACAAATCACTCAATGTCATTGAACGAGATGACAACACAGCAGCTGTCATTGTAAAAAGTATCAATGTTCCAGCTGATGAAATTTTAGCACAAGGTAAATATCCAGTGGAAAAAGTTTATCCAGTAGAAGGGGTTTAATTAAAATGAAAAGATGGCAAGGTTTAGTACAAGAATACAAAGCATATCTCCCAGTTAGCGACAACACACCGAATGTAACTTTAAATGAAGGCCAAACGCCGTTGATTCATTGTGATACATTATCAGACATGTTAGGTATTAACTTGTTTGTAAAATTTGAAGGTGCCAATCCAACAGGTTCATTTAAAGACCGTGGTATGGTCATGGCAGTCACTAAAGCAAAAGAAGAAGGTAAAAAAGTTGTGATTTGTGCATCAACAGGTAATACTTCGGCTTCTGCAGCTGCATATGCGGCACGTTCAGGCTTGAAAGCAATCGTAGTTATTCCTGAAGGTAAAATCGCTTTAGGTAAATTATCACA
This sequence comes from Staphylococcus sp. CWZ226, assembly GCF_018986355.1. Classification (NCBI taxonomy): domain Bacteria; kingdom Bacillati; phylum Bacillota; class Bacilli; order Caryophanales; family Staphylococcaceae; genus Staphylococcus; species Staphylococcus sp. CWZ226. The sequence continues at coordinate 68,296 of NZ_JAHMSB010000005.1, forward strand.
AGCTGTCATGTACGGAGCAGAAATTGTATCGATTGAAGGCAACTTTGATGAAGCGTTAGAAATTGTTAAAGAAGTTGCGAAAGAAGAAGGCGAAATTGAACTTGTTAACTCAATTAACCCATACCGTATCGAAGGTCAAAAAACAGGTGCATTTGAAGTAGTCGATCAATTAGGCGGCAAAGCACCAGATGTATTAGCTATCCCAGTCGGTAACGCAGGTAACATCACTGCGTATTGGAAAGGCTTCAAAGAGTTTAATGATAAACATCAAACAGGCTTACCGAAATTATTTGGATTCCAAGCGGAAGGTGCATCACCAATCGTACAGAACAAAGTCATTAAAAATCCTGAAACAGTCGCAACTGCGATTCGTATCGGTAACCCAGCAAGTTGGGATAAAGCAGTGAAAGCTTTGGATGAATCTAACGGCTTGATTGATAGTGTGACAGATGAAGAAATCTTAGAAGCTTATCAATTACTTGCTTCTAAAGAAGGTGTGTTTGCAGAACCTGCAAGTAACGCTTCAATTGCTGGATTAATTAAACTGCATAGAGCTGGTAAATTACCAAAAGATATTACAGTTACTGCAGTGTTAACTGGTAATGGCTTAAAAGACCCTGATACTGCCATCTCATTATTAGACAATCCGATTAAATCTTTACCAAATGATAAAGCAAGTATTATTAAATATATCAAAGGAGCTATACATTAATGGGAGAAAGTTTAAAACTTAAAGTTCCCGCTTCTACTGCCAATCTTGGCGTAGGCTTTGATTCAATCGGACTCGCATTAAATAAGTTCCTATATGTTGAAGCAGAAGTGAGTGCAGATGATCGATGGCACTTCCATCATAAAGGTGACAACTTGCATGGCTTACCGACAGATGAACACCATCTGATTTATCAAGTTGTACAGTTTCTTGAACAGAAATATGATATGTCAGTACCGCCATTAGATGTCACTATGCGGAGTGAAATTCCTTTAGCCAGAGGACTTGGGTCCTCGGCTTCTGCTTTAGTTGCAGGTATTTATTTAGCAGATTTCTTCGGTCACTTACAATTATCAGAATTTGAAATGGTCGAAGCCGCAACAGAAATAGAAGGACATCCAGATAATGTTGCCCCTGTGATTTATGGTGGGATGATTGCTGGATTTTATAATCATGAAACAAAAGAAACATACATTTCTTCAATAGAACCTCCATACGTGAACCTCGTGATCACTATTCCAAGCTACGAGTTGAAGACACATGACTCTAGACAAGTTTTGCCGAAAAGCTTTGAACATGAACAAGCGGTTCAATACAGTGCCATCAGTAACACGATGTTAAGTGCATTGATGCAGCATGATTATCAATTAGCAGGTATGTTGATGGAAATGGATGGGTTCCATGAACCGTATCGTCAAGATTTAATCCCAGAATTTCAACGCGTTAAAGCGTTAGGTCGTGAATATCATGCTTATGCGACAGTTATCAGTGGGGCAGGTCCGACGATTTTAACATTAATTGATCCTTCTAAAAGCGGTAAATTAGTCAGAAGATTGAACAAAGAGTTGCCAGATTGTGAATCTGAATTAATTTCAGTTAATAAAAGCGGAATTATCGTTGAAAAAGTTTATGATTAATGAAGAAATGCGATATAATTTGATGGAATACGCTTGAAAGGAGCACTGCACATCAAATGAGCAGCTATAAAATGATAGTAATGGATATGGATGATACTTTGTTGAATTCAGAGAATCAAGTCAGTCCAGATACTGCAAAATATTTAATTGAATTACAAGATAAAGGATATCATGTTGTCTTAGCTTCAGGACGTCCAACAGAAGGTATGTTGCCGATCGCAAAAGACTTGCATCTTCATGAGCATGATAGTTATGTCATCAGTTTTAACGGCAGTCGTACAACACGTGTTAGAGATGGAGAGCTTGAAGCCGAACAAAGTATTTCTAAAAAAGACTTTGACCGTATTGTAGATTATTGTCGCGATAATAATATCTTTGTGTTGACGTATCAAGACGGTCATATTATCTATGAAGGTGAACATGAGTATATGAATATTGAGTCTGAGTTAACAGGGTTACCTATGCATCGCACAGATGATTTGAAAGCATTCATTCAAAATCCTGTTGCGAAAGTGCTGGGCGTAGACTACGAATCACATATTCAAGAACTCTCTCAAGCATTTGGCGGTGTGTTTAACGACCAAATCGATGTGACGACAAGTAAACCCTTCTTCTTAGAATTTGTACCGCATGGTGTGTCTAAAGGTAATGCATTACATGCGTTATGCGAAAAAGTAGGCATCGATATCAGTGAGACTATCGCATTTGGTGATAGTATGAATGATTATTCTATGATGGAAGAAGCAGGGTATGCTGTCGCAATGGGCAATGCACGTGATGCGTTAAAAGAAATCGCTGATTTTGTGACGTTAGATCATAACTCAGACGGTATTGTCTATGCCTTAAAGAAAATTTTATAGATTTAAATACAAAAGGAGACTTTCTGTTCAAGAGAGTCTCCTTTTGTATGCGATACATCTTATTTAGCTGTATGTGTCCATTCATGCATGCCATGGTTTCGTTTTACAAGAGCATAGATATTATCAGCAGAGTAGTCTAAGTTTGTATAGACTGTGATAATAAATGATGATTGTCCAGTTTCAAACGGTTCACTTAGGTAAACATCTTTTAAGTGTTCAAATAGAGGTACCATTTGATCATGTTCTAGACTTGGATATTCTCTTAAAGTTCTTTTGATAAGTCTGCCATTTTTTTCTTCAAGAGACTGAACGACAATCACAAAACGTTCATCTTCCTTCAAAACATCGTCAAATAAATTTGTTTGTCCTACCATGTTGTAACACCTCGATTTCTCGTCTTATTACTCCTATTATACTACATATCCATAAACGTTAAAATCTTAAAAGTTATAAGAAGAAACAAAAAAACAGATTGGCCAAAGCCAATCTGTCAGTGTGAATAATTATTTCACTTTATTAAATTCTTCGAAACTTCTTACATCCATTTCTTTCAATTTAACAGGTTTTGTTTTCTTAATGATTTTATGAACAATGAAAATAATAAAGAGCACTACAATCGGTACGAAGTCTTTAATTAATCCGCCGACATTCAAGTGAATCATATTTTCAAATGAACCACCGAATAACAAGAACACGAGTATAGCTAAAACAAGAATCGGTCCTAGCGGATATAACGGTGTTTTATAAGGTAAACGTTCATTAATATCTATACCTTGTGCTTTTAATCCTTTACGCAATCTGATTTGCGAGAAGATTGCGGCTGCCCATACGAAGATAACAAGTTGCCCTATAATACCAAGTAATGTGAAAATCGCATTCGCATGGAAGTTCGCTAAAATAATGACCGCCACAACAATTACGAAGTTCGTTAAGATGGCTGGAATCGGTAACTTTGTTTTACCATGCAAATAACTTAAGAATTTCGGCGCTTGTCGATCTGTACTAAGTGAGAACAACATACGACTTGTTGAATAGATACCTGAGTTAGCAGCTGATAATAGTGATGTTAAAATAACCGCATTGATGACAGAAGCTGCAAAGGCGATACCAACTCTATCGAACACAATCGTAAATGGACTTTGTGTTACAGATTCACTTTTATTAAGTAATAACGGTTCATTGTAAGGTAAAATCGCTGAAATGACTGCGATTGAAAGAACATAGAATAATAAAATTCTCCAGAATACTGATTTAATAGCACTTGGCATTGATTTTTTAGGATCATCTGATTCACCAGCTGTGACCGCTACAATTTCCGTACCACCGACAGAGAATCCAGCGATAAGCAGAACGCTTAAGAAACCAGAGATACCGCCAACAAATGGTGCTTCACCGACAGTGAAGTTTTTAAAACCATACGTATGACCGCCAAGAATACCAAAGATAGTTAAAACACCTATAACGATGAAAACGATAATCGTCACAACTTTAATAGCTGCTAACCAGAATTCCGCTTCACCGAAGGCTCTTACCGTAAAGATATTCAATAATAGTAAGAACGTGATAAATATTAAACTCCATGTAAGTGGAGAGAAGAACTTAAATGTGTCCCAATAGTACAAGACATTTGATGCGATAATAACATCAACGCTTGTCACAAGTGACCACATTGCCCAGTATAACCAACCGACTGTAAAACCAAGTGAGGGGTCAACGAATCGTGTTGAATAAGAACTGAAAGAACCTGATACAGGATAAAAGGTTGCAAGTTCTCCGACTGATGACATTAAGAAATATAACATGACACCAATAATCAGATACGCTGCAATCGCACCGCCAGGACCAGCTTGAGAAATGACGCCGCCCATTGCGATAAAGAGACCTGTACCGATTGCACCCCCGATAGCAATCATTGATATATGGCGAGAACTGAGTCCTCTATTCATTTTGTTTTCATCCATATGCGTTACCTCTAATCTTTAAATTAAAATATATGTACTCTATTCTAATTGTTTTTATACGACTAATCAATGACCTTTGATGCATTAAATCAAATATTTTAAAAAATTCAGAAAAATGACAGAATTTTGTTCATTGTGTCCGTTAAATTGACATAAATTCTTAGTTGATATAGTAAGAGCGTATTAGACAAAATAGAAGGAGAGGTGTATATTTAGACCCAACAATAAAAAAAGTGAACGTTACCGATTTGAATAGGTAAGTTCACTATCGTAGTTTCAATACATTATTTAGTTTCGCGGTGTAATGTATATTTGTTCAATCTTGGGCAGTATTTTTTCATTTCGATACGTTCAGGATTGTTACGTTTGTTTTTAGTAGTAATATAATTACGATCGCCGCATTCTGTGCAAGCTAATGTTACGTTTACGCGCAATGTAGACACCCTTTCTATTAAGTTATTAGCAATACTTACGCACTTAAATTTACCACAATCATGCATATCGTGCAAGATGGATAAAATAAGCAGCATAAGCTCAATGTATTCTATTGTATAGAAAAATATACGATTAGTAAATAACTTTGCTTAAAAAATGAGCAAAAAGTATTGATAAAGATGGAAATTGTGTTATGATATAAATCGTAATAATTACGATTATGAACATTTACTATTAAGAAAGGTAGGAACTTTAATGGCAAAAAAATCAAAAGTTGTTAAAGAACAAAAACGAGAAGAACTCGTTGCTAAATATTACGCAAAACGTCAAGAGTTAAAAGCTAAAGGTGACTATGAAGCATTAAGAAAATTACCTAGAGATTCATCACCAACACGTTTAACTCGTAGATGTAAAGTAACTGGAAGACCTCGTGGCGTAATGAGAAAATTCGAAATGTCACGTATTGCATTCAGAGAACATGCACATAAAGGTCAAATTCCAGGCGTAAGAAAAGCAAGCTGGTAATTTCTAGTTTTTAGCAATCAATTTATCATGAAACACATTTCTTGAATGAAATGTGTTCTTTTTTTGTGTATTTTTAGAGAGAATACACGCTTTTTTATGGTAAAAGTCGTAATGAGGTAGTATGATGTATATTGGACTTTTTGAGTTAGAGAAAATAAAGGGTAAGGTGTTAGATAGATATGAAAATTTTTGATTATGAAGATATCCAAATGATTCCTAATAAATGTATAGTGAAAAGCCGCTCAGAATGTGATACATCAATCCAATTCGGACCGCGTCGTTTTAAGATGCCGGTTGTTCCTGCAAATATGCAGACGGTTATGAATGAAAAACTTGCAGAGTGGTTCGCAGAAAATGATTACTTCTATATTATGCATCGTTTTGATGAAGCAGCGCGTATTCCATTCATCAAAAAAATGCAAGATAAAGGATTATTCGCATCTATTTCTGTAGGTGTTAAAGATAATGAATATGATTTCGTTAAAGAAATTGCAGAACAAGGTTTAAAACCTGAATATGTCACAATTGATATTGCTCATGGTCACTCAGAACAAGTCATTAACATGATTCGCCACTTGAAAGAATATTTACCAGATTCATTTGTGATCGCAGGCAACGTAGGTACGCCTGAAGGTGTAAGAGAATTAGAAAACGCTGGTGCAGATGCGACAAAAGTCGGTATCGGACCAGGCCGTGTATGTATTACAAAAATCAAAACAGGATTCGGTACAGGCGGTTGGCAATTAGCTGCAGTAAACCACTGCAGTAAAGCAGCGCGTAAACCAATCATTGCTGATGGCGGTATCAGAACTCACGGTGACATCGCGAAATCAATTCGTTTCGGTGCTTCAATGGTTATGATTGGCTCATTATTTGCGGCACATGAAGAATCACCAGGTGAAACAGTAGAACTTGATGGTAAATTATACAAAGAATACTTCGGCAGTGCTTCTGAATTCCAAAAAGGTGAGCGCAAAAACGTTGAAGGTAAGAAAATGTTTGTAGAACACAAAGGTTCATTAGCAGACACATTGAATGAAATGCAACAGGACTTACAAAGCTCTATTTCTTATGCAGGCGGTAAAGACTTGCTTGAATTAAGAAAAGTAGATTATGTCATCGTAAGAAACTCTATCTTCAATGGTGATAGAGACTAAGCTTTACCTTCTGGAGGTGTAGACGATCAGACGCACATTTTCATTTGTAGTCATCCTGTTACTTGCTGCTTTAATCATTCCTGTTAAAGAGACACCATGGATGATTGACATTCAAAATCAAGCAAAAGCCAAAATACAAGCAATCACTACACAAGAAAGTGCCAATGAAACAGCACTTAAAGTGCCGGATAAGCAAGATTTTGCTTTAAATAACATTCAAATGAATATGACAAAAGAAGAAGTCGAACAGGCTTTAGGTAAACCTGAGCGTGTCAGCGCAAATGAATATGGTTTAAAATGGTACACATACCATAAGGATTACCATTCATTCGTAATGGTCAGTTATATGAATAATAAAGTGAATGGTATCTATAGCAATCAAAATGTTATCTCTTCTAAATCTAAAATCAAGTATGGTTCGCCGAAATCAGCTGTAAGAGATAGACTAGGCCAACCGATTGATGAAATGACGAAAGGTAATTATAGATACCAAATTACGAGCGATGAATATGATGTCTTTGATAAAGATGGTATTTATACGACCGTCTTTTATGACAAGCATGAAAATAATCAAGTAACAGGTGTCATGCAGATTAGTAAGGAAATGGAACATCGTTTAACTAAACCTTACGGTGCGCCATCGTCTTCACTTGCTCAGAGTTTTGAGATGCAAAACTTTGATATAGTCAATGCAGAGCGTGTTCAAAAAGGCTTATCTGTATTGAAATATAGTGATGCAATCTCTAATACTGCACGAAAACACAGTAAAGATATGGCTGACAACCATTACTTTGATCATACTAATCCAAAAGGAGAATCTCCATTTGATCGTATGAAAAAGGATGGCATTGATTATAATAGCGCGGGTGAAAACTTAGCGTACGGCCATCAAAATAGTATTTTCGCACATGAAGGTCTGATGAATTCAGAAGGACATCGAAAAAATATTTTACAACCAAGCTTTAAAAACTTAGGTGTCGGTGTTGATTTCAATGATGAACGACAGCCTTTCTGGACTGAAAATTACACAAGTTAATCAGCTTTAAAATAAAGGCAAAATTTCTGTATTCAGCAGAGATTTTGCCTTTTGTTTTATAAAGAAAAGATTAATTTATTCAGAAATTATTGATTAATGAATGATTTCTTGATTATAATAAGCACAAGCAGAAAAAAGGATAATATTTTATAATACATATTAAATGACTTGAAATCATAAAGGAAGGAGGGTGACTATGAATATTTCAGATATCGCATCAATGGCAAACGTATCAAAAAGCACTGTATCAAGATACTTAAATGGTGGATCAGTCAGCCAGAAAACTAAGGATAAAATAGATAAAATCGTGAAGGAAACAGGCTATTCACCTAATCAATTTGCACAATCCTTAAAAGCCAAACGTACATTCATGATTGGTGCGATTATTCCTAGACTTGATTCCTATGCGGCAAATCAGATTCTTGAAGGTGCAGATACTTACTTACGTGAAATTAAGTACCAAACCCTGATTGTTAATACGAGTCAAAGTATTGAACAAGAAATAGAAGCATTATATACACTAAATAAAAATAAAGTAGATGGTATTTTATTAATCGCCACACAAATCACAAAGCAACACATTGAAGCGATACAAGAAATAAAGGCTCCTGTTATATTAGTCGGGCAGTCAGATGAACATGTACCTTCTGTAATACAAAATGATTTTGAAGCGGGGCGCACTATTGGAGAATTATTTGGACAACAAAACTTTAAACGTATCGCATATTTAAGTGTCGATGAATATGATAAAGCAGTAGGTGTTGAAAGAAAAAAAGGTATATTGTCAGGTTTAAAACGATATAATCAAACGCCTGATGTTTATTACACAACTTTTGATTTACAACAAGCTGTAGTCGCTGCAAAACCGTTAGTGTCTCAATACGATGCATTAATTTGCGGGACAGATAATATTGCGTTAGGAACCTTGAAAGCTGCCCATCATCAACATATTCAAGTTCCAAATCAACTATCAATAGCGGGATTCGGAGGCTATGATACAACCTCTATTGTCACACCATCTCTTGCGACAATCAGCTTTCCCTATAAACAAACAGGTGAGAAAGCTGCCCAAAATTTAATACGTATTATCAATGGTGAAGCGATTAAACAAATAGAAGTGATGGATTTTGAGTTTATTAAAAATAACAGTATTGACTTATCTGAAAGCAATGAGTAAAATGTTTGTGAAAGCGTTTTACTTTTACAGTATTTTGGAACCGGTTCCAAATAAAAGGAGTGATAGGATGGAATGGACACGCGAAGCAAGGTATCGAGGGTTATCTTCAATTACAAATGAAGAATTTGAAAGTATGACAGACAAAGTGCATCAATCGCCTTGGCGACAACACTTTCATGTTCAACCTGTTTCGGGATTGTTAAATGATCCGAACGGCTTCATTTACTTTAAAGGTCAATACCATTTATTTTATCAATGGTATCCGTTAGGTCCTGTTCATGGTTTGAAATATTGGTATCACGTTGTTTCTGATGATTTGATTCATTTTGAAAATAAAGGACCAGTCGTCTATCCTGATACTACATATGATTCACACGGTGCTTATAGTGGCTCTAGTATACAAATTGAAGACCAGTTGTATTTATTCTATACAGGTAATCATAGGACAAAAGATTGGGAACGTGTACCTTATCAAATGGTAGCGACATTAAATGACGCGTTTCAAGTGAAGGACAAACAGCCACTCATTGAAGGTTCACCGCAAGGTTATACTGACCATTTTAGAGATCCGAAAGTTTGGCAGGAAAATGGAAATTATTATTTCGTGATTGGTGCACAAACTACAGCACAAACAGGGCGTGCTTTAATCTATCAAGGTGATACATCATTCAAGTTTCATTTACTCGGAGAAATTCAAACAGGTTTATCAGATTTCGGATATATGTGGGAATGCCCAGATTTATTTAAATTAGGAAATAAAGATGTGTTAATTTTTTGTCCACAAGGGTTAGAAGCAGATGGGATGAACTATCGCAATATCTATCAATCCGGTTATATCATAGGAGATTTTGATTTAAAGACTTTAGAAATGAAACATGATGGATTTGTTGAATTAGATCACGGCTTTGATTTTTATGCGCCGCAAACAACTATTTCTAAAGAAGGCGAACGTGTCTTAATCGGATGGATGGGTTTACCAGACATTAACTATCCAACAGATGTTTATAACTGGGCACATTGCCTGACTTTACCGAGGGAATTGAAAGTTAAAGAGAATACATTAATACAAACGGTACATCCAGATGTAGAAAAGTTGAGAGTTCGCAGTAATGAAACAACAATGGATATCACTGATGACAACACTGTATTAGATTTGATTCAACTAGACCGTTCAGAAATCAACATTTCAATTGTTGAAAATGAAGCGGATGTATTAAGCATAGTTTTTTCTAATCAAGTCGAAGAAGCGGTTAAAATAACGTATGATAAAAATACAGGAGTTTTTGAACTAGATCGCAGCCAGAGTGGTGAATTACCAAACAATCAAGATAATCAAAAGAGAAGTGTACAGTTATTTGATGCTTTAAAATCATTGAAAATTTTTATAGATACATCAAGTATCGAAATCTTCATTAATGAAGGTACACATGTGATGACGTCTAGACTGTTTCCTGTTGAACCATATCAATATTGTCAACTATCGTCAGAGTCAGGAACGGTCAAAATGGAAACGAAACAATATGAATTGAAAAGAGGGTAATCATGAATAAATTATATGCAGTTGGAGAAGCATTAATCGATTTTATCCCTAGTGAACGTGATGCGAAATTAAAAGAAGTGACACAGTTTTCACCACAAGTCGGCGGTGCACCTACAAACGTCGCAAGTTGTGTCGCAAAATTAGGCGGAAATGCGGCAGTGGTTACACAAGTCGGTGATGATGCATTCGGCGAGAAAATAGAAGATAAACTCAAGGATGTTGGTGTCGATACGCAGTATTTGAAACAAACATCCACAGCGAATACAGCACTTGCATTTGTCAGCTTAACCGCAGCGGGAGAACGAGACTTTGCGTTTTATCGTAAACCTTCAGCAGATATGTTGTTGGAAGCGGATCAGTTAACAGATTTATCCTTTGATGAGACAGATATTCTGCATTTTTGTTCGGTTGATTTAGTAGATTGTCCAATGAAAGCAACACACCGCATGTTGATCGATCAAATGTTAGAAGCAAAAGGGACTGTTGTTTTTGATCCGAACTTGCGTTTCCCGCTTTGGGATGATTTAGATGCATTACACCATACTGTATTAGAATTTATACCTAAAGCACATATTGTCAAAATTTCAGATGAAGAATTAGAGTTTATTACGCGTCTTAAAGATAAACAAGCAGCAATCGATTCGCTTTTTAAAGGCAATGTAGAAGCTGTTATTTATACAGAAGGCAAAGCAGGTGCTGCGCTTTATACAAAAGAAGGCTTAATTGCACAAGAAACTGGTTTTAATGTAGAAGTTTTAGATACGACTGGTGCGGGTGATGCCTTTATCGGTGCCATCAACTATCAGTTATTAACACATGGTAAGCACAAGCTTTTTGAAGAAAGTCATCAATTTTTAAAATTTGCGAATGCGGTCGGCGCATTAACAACTACTGCATATGGAGCGATAGAAAGTCTGCCGACAAAAACACAAACGACAACGTTTATGAGAGGTGAAAAGTAATGAGTGATAAGAAAATAGCAGAAGCGGTCATTCAAGCAGTGGGTGGAGAGGAAAATATTGAATCTCTTGCCCATTGTGCGACGCGTTTAAGAATCATGGTCAAAGATAATGAAAAAGTAGATCAAGCAGAAGTAGAAGAAATTGAAAAAGTAAAAGGTGCCTTTTATAACTCGGGACAATTTCAAATTATTTTTGGAACCGGTACCGTCAACAAGATTTATAATGAAATTACACAATTAGGTGTAGAGGGCAGTTCGAAATCAGAGGTTAAAGAAGCGGGTGCCAAACAAGGCAATGCATTTCAACGTGCGATTCGTGTGTTCGGTGATGTTTTCGTACCGATTATTCCAGTCTTAGTTGCGACAGGTCTGTTTATGGGACTACGCGGTGTCGTAATGAACGACCAAATTTTAAGCTGGATGGGCATGACAGCCAAAGATATCCCGCAAAACTTTATTTTGTTCACACAAGTGCTGACGGATACTGCCTTTGCGTTTCTGCCTGCTTTAGTTGCTTGGAGTGCTTTTAAAGTCTTTGGCGGCAGTCCTGTTTTAGGTATCGTATTAGGATTGATGCTCGTAAACCCAGCATTGCCTAATGCTTATGAAGTAGGTGATGGTTCAGCAGAAGCTATTAAATTCTTTGGATTTATACCGATTGTTGGTTACCAAGGTTCTGTATTGCCTGCATTCTTTGTCGGCTTGATTGGTGCTAAGTTTGAAAAAGCATTGAGAAAACGTATTCCAGATGCGATTGATTTAATTGTGACACCATTCTTAGTCTTACTTGTGATGATTACTTTAGGATTATTTGTGATTGGTCCTGTATTCCATTCAATTGAAACAATTATATTGTCAGGAACAGAATGGGTACTTGCTTTACCATTCGGTATCGCTGGACTTTTAATTGGGTTCTTCCAACAAATTATCGTGGTTACAGGTGTACATCACATCTTTAACTTCATGGAAATTCAGTTGTTGGAAAAATTCCATTATAATGAATTCAACCCGATTATTTCAGCAGCTATGACAGCTCAAGCCGCAGCAGCTGTTGCGGTAGGACTTAAAACGAAAAAAGCGAAATTAAAAGCGTTAGCTTTACCTTCAGCATTTTCAGCACTACTTGGTATTACAGAACCTGCGATTTTCGGTGTAAACTTACGTTACTTTAAACCTTTTGTTTGTGGTTTGATTGGTGGAGCAGTAGGTGGATTCTTCGCAGCACTTTTCCACTTAAAAGCATCAGGTATGGCGATTACTGTATTGCCAGGTATCTTATTATTCTTAAAAGATATTGGCCAATTGCCACTTTATTTATTAGTATTAGTAATTTCATTTGCGACAGCTTTTGTATTAACTTGGTTCTTTGGATATAGTGATAAATTAGCTGAGGAGATCAAGGAAGCTAAATAATGGATAAACTGTTAACCACAAATTGTGGTTAACAGTTTTTTAATAGAAAATGTTCGCAATTTTTGTGAAGCATCATGGCAAAAGAAAAGTTTAAAAGTTATAATCATTTCGAGTATTGAAGACTAAAGGAGTGCAAAGATGCGAAAATTAGTCATTATTATCCATCCAGATATAGAAAACTCAGTAGTTAATCGTATGTGGAAAAATGCTTTGATAAACGAACATATTGATGTGGTCGATTTATATGAATTGTACCCTGACAGAAACATTGATGTTGCACGCGAACAAGAAAGATTAATGAGCTACGATACAATAGTATTCCAATTTCCATTATATTGGTATAGTAGTCCGCCATTATTGAAACAATATCAAGATGAAGTGTTTTTATTTAATTTTGCATATGGTCCAGAAGGAACGAAACTTCGTGATAAAAAATTTGCGATTGCGACGACAGTTGGCAGTTTAGAAGAAGATTATTCAGAAGAAGGTTCGAATCGATTCACGTTAGACACATTACTTTCACCATTCGTTGCGACTTTTAATTATATCGGTGCCCAATATAAAGGACACTTTGAACAATATGGTACAGTGAATCATGCGACGAAAAACGAATTGATTGAAGGCAGCAAGCGCTATATAGAATTTGTGAAAAAGTTGTAAATAAAAAAGCTGAGATCGTTTTTTGATCTCAGCTTTCGTTTAATTAGAATAAATACTCTCCAAACTCTAAAGGTTCAATGTATTTGCCGTCTTTATCAAACACACGCATGTTACCGCCAGAGATTTCATCAATAAGTAAAACTTCACCAGTTTTTTCATCGCGACCAAATTCTAATTTAATGTCGTAAAGTTCTAAACCTTTTTGTGCAAGTTCTTCTTTAATGATGTCTGAAATTTTTACTGTTAATTTAGCAATTTCGTCGTATTCACCTGGTTTTAAGATGTTTAACGCTTCAAGACCTGCTTTGTTGATGAGTGGATCTTGTCTTTCATCATCTTTTAAAGTCATTTCTACATATGCGTTAAGTGGTGCGCCTTCTTCGATATAGTCACCGTATCTGCGGATAAATGAACCCACTGCGCGGTATCTGCAAATAACTTCTAATCCATGACCGAATACTGATACTTTTTTAACACGCATTTGACGATCTTCAATATTTGCGTCGATATAATGTGTTGGAATACCAGCAGCGTTGATTTTTTCGAAGAAATAACTTGTCATTTTAAGACCAGCTTTACCTGAACCCTCAACAGTTAAGCCAACTTGGTTTTCACCTGGATCAAATTTGCCATCTTTTCCTGTCATATCATCTTTGAAGAAAAGAACAATTTCACCATCTTTGTCTTGATAGACATCTTTTGTTTTACCTTTGTAAATTAAATCCATTTCATCTCACTCCTCAAGTATTACTCATGTTTAGTATAAGTGAATTTCTCTTTTATATAAATACAAAAGTATGAAAATATGATGGCATTGCTGCATTTTAAACTAAAAAGGCAAGGTGCATGCAAGACTAAAGCCGCTTTAAGATGCAAATTATTTATGCACAGTATAAAAAATAACAGAACGGAGATAAACACAACAAAATAATTAAAAACACCCCATAATGTCTATGAATTTTGGACATTATGGGGCGTTAGTAGTTTACTAATCTAATTTGAATCTAAATAATTTGTCACGAACAAAATTTAAGAAGAGATGATATGCCTATGAACAGATACGATTGCCTACAGCTCTCTAAATAGACCTACAACTTTACCTAAAACAGATACATGTTCTAAATAAATAGGTTCCATTGTACTGTTTTCAGGTTGTAATCTATAACGATGTTTTTCTTTGTAGAAGCGTTTTACAGTTGCTTCATCATCTTCTGTCATAGCTACAATAATATCACCGTTTTCTGCGATAGTCTGACTTCTGACGATGACTTTATCTCCATCTAAAATACCAGCTTCAATCATACTGTCTCCAACAACATTTAAAATGAAAATGTCGCTGTTATGTGTTGATGTAAAGTGTTCTGGTAACGGGAAGTATTCTTCTACATTTTCTACTGCTGTGATTGGGACACCGGCTGTGACTTTACCAATAACTGGTACATGGATAGTACCTTCGATTTCAGCAGCATCTTCAATTTGGTCGCTGACAATTTCAATTGCGCGTGGTTTTGTAGGGTCACGACGAATATACCCTTTGCTTTCTAATCGTGATAGATGCCCGTGTACAGTAGAGCTTGAAGCAAGTCCGACTGCTTCACCGATTTCTCTGACACTTGGCGGATAACCTTTTGTATGAACGACTTGTTTTATATATTCATAAATTTCGCTTTGACGCTTCGTAAGTTCAGTCATTTATATGCACATCCTCTTCTAGTTTGTTCTTATTATATCACGTTAATATAGCCTTTACAAACATTTGTTCGTAAAAGTGTTGACACCGAACAATCGTTCTGATATTGTTTAAATACAAACAAATGTTCTAGGGGTGTTCGAATAATGATTAGGAAATATCAAACTAGTTTTTTACTATATACAGCAGTATTGTTAATGTCTTTTATGTTAGTTTCAGCGTTTTTAATCGGTGCAGAGCAGTCAAGTAATGAGGAACAAGTGTACGAAATGACAGATCATACACTTCCAACTAAGGTAGAACAAAAAGCCGAACATGAGCAACAATATATAGAACAGGGCGAACAAAATAACAGACCTATCGTCGCAACTGTTCACTGATTTATAAATAAAGTGTGTTGATTATACTGCTAACACGATGTGTTCTATGGTGTAAGGTTTCTGTGATTGGGAATAAGTTTAGTAGAACATATTGATTTTATTTTGAGCGATTGTTTGCTAAGATAAATAATCATCAGACTAATGGAGGTCGATAGCATGGCAGATCAACATAAAGAAACAATTAACCGTATTAATGAACTTTCTAAAAAGAAAAAAGAAGAAGGCTTAACAAAAGAAGAAGCGAAAGAAAGAGCAGAGTTACATCAAAAATATCTTGAAACATTCCGCGAAGGTTTCAAACAACAAATTGAAAATACAAAAGTATTAGATCCTGAAGGAAATGATGTAACACCAGAAAAATTAAAACAAGTACAACGTGAGCAAAATAAAAGACAATAAAACTCAGTATACTACAATAAATGTAGAGCTTTTAGAACAGAATAATTGATGTTCTAAAGGCTCTTTTTTCATGAAAATGTATATTTTGATTGTTTTAATCACTTTTATTATATTTGATAGCGATTTCATGAGGACAATAAATGTTAAACTTAACTGATTTAATGTATAATGGCATAAAATCATGCTGTATAGAAAGGAAGTTTTATTGATGTTCGATAAAAGAGATGAGCTTGCAATCAATACAATCAGAGCATTGAGTATTGATGCAATTGAAAAAGCAAATTCTGGTCACCCAGGATTACCGATGGGTGCTGCACCAATGGCATACACATTATGGACAAGACATTTGAACTTTAACCCTAATTCAAATGAATACTTTAACAGAGATAGATTCATCTTATCTGCAGGGCACGGTTCTGCACTACTTTACAGCCTATTACATGTATCAGGCAGCTTAGAATTAGAAGAATTGAAACAATTTAGACAATGGGATTCTAAAACTCCAGGACACCCTGAGTTCAGACACACACAAGGTGTCGAAGTAACTACAGGTCCACTTGGACAAGGTTTCGCAATGTCAGTAGGTATGGCAATGGCAGAAAACCACTTAGCAGGTAAATTCAACAAACCAGATGCTGAAGTCGTAAATCATTACACTTATGTTTTAGCTTCTGATGGTGACTTGATGGAAGGTATTTCTCATGAAGCAGCTTCATTAGCAGGTCACTTACAATTAGACAAATTAATCGTGTTATACGATTCAAATGATATTTCACTTGATGGTGATCTTGATAAAGCATTCTCTGAAGACATCAAAAAACGCTTTGAATCATATGGTTGGAACCACATCTTAGTTAAAGATGGTAATGATTTAGAAGAAATTAATAGTGCCATTGAAAAAGCTAAAGAACAAAATGGTCCAACTATGATTGAAGTTAAAACAGTTATTGGTTACGGTTCACCAAATAAATCAGGTACACATGGTGTACATGGTGCGCCACTTGGTGATGATGAACGTACATTAACATTAGAAAACTATAAATTAGATCCAGAAAAACGTTTCTACGTTCCGGATGAAGTTTATGATGTCTTCAATGAAACTATGTTGACACGTGCAACTGAAAACGAAGAAGCATGGAAAGCTTTAGTTGAAAAATACGCAGAATCTTATCCAGAATTAGCACAAGAATTCAAAGATGCGATTGCTGGTAAATTACCTGAAAACTATGAAGCAGAATTACCAGAATTCGAAGTCGGTTCAGAAAGTGCTACACGTGCAGACTCAGGTGAAGTCATTCAAGCACTAAGCAAATCTGTACCTTCATTCTTCGGTGGTTCAGCAGACTTAGCTGGTTCAAACAAATCAAATGTTAAAGATGCACCAGACTATGATCGCAATACACCTGAAGGTAAAAATATTTGGTTCGGTGTTAGAGAATTTGCGATGGCAGCAGCTGTAAACGGTATGGCAGCACACGGTGGAGTAAATCCTTACGGTGCGACATTCTTCGTGTTCAGTGACTATCTAAAACCAGCATTAAGACTTTCAGCAATTATGGGTCTTAACTCAACATTTATCTTTACACATGACTCAATCGCTGTTGGTGAAGATGGTCCAACTCACGAACCGATTGAACAATTAGCAGGTTTACGTGCAATTCCTAATATGAATGTGATTCGTCCAGCAGATGGTAACGAAACACGCGTAGCTTGGGAAGTTGCATTAGAGAGTGAACAAACACCAACTTCATTAGTATTAACACGTCAAAACCTTCCTGTATTAGATGTTTCTAAAGAAACAGTAGAAGAAGGTGTACGTAAAGGTGCTTATGTAGTATATGAATCTGAAGAAAATCCAGAATATCTTGTATTAGCTTCTGGTTCAGAAGTAAGCTTAGCAGTAGAAGCAGCAAAAACTTTTGCGGATAACGGTAACTCAGTACGTGTTGTTTCTATGCCGAACTGGCATGCATTTGAACAACAACCAAAATCTTACCAAGATGAAGTTATCCCACCAACAATTAAAAAACGTTTAGCGATTGAAATGGCTTCTTCATTAGGTTGGCATAAATATGTCGGCTTAGAAGGCGAAGTACTTGGTATCGATCGTTTCGGCGCAAGTGCACCAGGTGGATTAGTTGTTGAAAAATATGGCTTCACTAAAGAAAATGTTTTAAAACTTTTGAATAACCTATAAGTTTTGAATTAAGATAAAGATAAGAGCTATTCTACAATTGAAACACCCAAAATAGCGGTTAGCGTTTCAATGAGCTAGGAATAGCTCTTATTCTTATGTTTTAGTATCGATTCAACTTGAAAAGATGAAATTATTTTAGTAAAATGCTAAAGGATAAAGAAAGTGGGTGAGACAATGGCAACTTGGATAGCAATTTTATTAATCATTGCTGCACTTATCATCGGTTTAGTTGGTGGATTCTTCCTAGCAAGAAAATATATGATGGATTATCTTAAAAAGAATCCTCCTATCAACGAAGAGATGTTACGTATGATGATGATGCAAATGGGCCAAAAACCATCTCAAAAGAAAATCAATCAAATGATGACGATGATGAACAAAAACATGGATCAAAAAATGAAATAGTCAGTATCTATAAAAAGAAAGTTGTGTGCAGCGGCATATAGCTTTCTTTTTATTTGTATTTATACATTTTCAATCGTTTTGATATGGAAATATAGACACAAAATGATATACTATGAAATGATTTCTCAGGATAGACTTAATGTAGAAAAGAAGGTGTCACGGTGTTATATCTTATATTCTCAGTCGGTGTCGCATTTTTAATGAGTATCGGCGTTATTATATTACGAATGAAAGCACAACAATATCCAGTCAATGAGAAGAAACTCATATTGCCGCCGATTTTTATGTCTACAGGTGCACTGATGTATGTTATTCCTTATTTTAGAATTACAGGACTTGAAGCACTTGAAGCAATGGCAGTTGGGTTGATGTTCTCAATTGTATTGATTTGGACATCTCGTTTCGAGATAAAAGGCAAAGAGATTTATATGAAACGTTCGAAAGCCTTTCCAATCATTTTGATTTCCTTGCTAGTGATTCGTACTGTTATGAAACTTGTCATCAGCAGTCAAATTGATCCAGGTCAACTCGGCGGTATGTTTTTCTTATTGGCATTTTCAATGATTTTACCATGGCGAATTGCGATGTTGATGAAATATAAAAAATTAAGAAAACAAATAGCTGATTGATGGATAATAGTAAATAAAACAATAAATATAATTTAAACGATGTTTTGCAATGATTGGTAAAGCATCGTTTATTTTTATTTTGGGTAAGAAATAAGCATAAAGAGAGGTGACTCGGAGTGAAACTCAAACATGTTATAGGTATTATTTCAGCGATTATTGCTGGGATGGTGTATACCTTTGCGAAATTTCAAAAGCTATATAAGTAGTCAATGATGAACGTCTATTCTCTATAAAGGGATGGACGTTTTGTATTATAATCAATAAAAGAGGTGATTAGATGAAAATCATACATACTGCCGATTGGCATCTAGGTAAAATTTTAAATGGGCAATCTTTTTTAGAGGACCAACGTTACATTTTAAACCAATTTATTGATGCGATGAAAGAAGAACAACCAGACGTCATTGTTATTGCAGGTGACTTGTATGACACGAGCTATCCAAATAAAGAAACAGTTAAATTATTAGAAGAAACAACAAGAACTTTAAACTTAACATTAAATATTCCACTTATCATTATTAGCGGTAACCATGATGGCAGAACACGATTGAATTATGGAGCTAGCTGGTTTGAGCATACGCATTTATATATTCGCACCAATTTAGACCGCATTGCAGAACCGATTACGATTAATGGTGTGAATTTTTATATGTTGCCATACGCAACTTTAGGAGAAATTCAGCATTTCTATCCAGAAGAAAAATTGAAGTCCTACGATCAAGCAATTCAATGTTGTTTAAAACATATGACAGCACAATTAGACTCTAATCAAACTAATATATTAGTCGGTCATCTGACTGTTTCAGGCGGCATAAAGTCAGATTCAGAACGTGAGTTATCTATTGGAACAGTTGAAGAAATATCGGAAAATGTTATGAAGCAATTTGATAGCGTACTCTTAGGCCATTTACATCATCCATTCAGTATTCAATCAGATTTTGTTCATTACAGTGGCTCACTCTTACAGTACTCATTTTCAGAAACGAAACAAGCAAAAGGTTATCGTAAATTAACTGTAGATGAAGAAGGATACATTGAATCTATTTTCATTCCACTCAAACCATTGAGAGAATTAGAAGTCGTTGATGCCACTTATGAAGAAGCAATTCAAGAAAATGCACAAGTTAAAAATAAAGAAAACTACATCCATTTCAATTTAACTCAACTTTCACATGTTAATGATCCGATGATGAATTTAAAACAAATCTATCCTAACGTATTAGCACTATCTAATCAGAGTCAAACGTTTGAAGTACATGAAACACAAAATGCGATTAAACAAATGACAGATAAAGAAATTATTGAAGATTTCTATGAAAGCATGACACAAAAATCATTAAGCAAAGTACAAGAACAAAAAATTAATGACTTGTTAAATCGCATGAATCGAGGTGAAGAAGCATGAGACCATTGACATTACATTTAGAAAACTTCGGGCCTTTCTTAGACGAAACAATAGATTTTTCTAAACTAGAGGATAACGAACTGTTTTTAATCAGCGGTAAAACAGGGTCAGGAAAGTCTATGTTATTTGATGCGATAGTCTATGCTTTATTTGATGAAACTTCTTTAGAAAGCAGAAAAGGCAAAGAGCTTAGAAGCCATTTCGCAGATGGTAAATCACCAATGGTTGTCACATTTGAATTTCGATTGAAAAATCGTTTATTTAAAGTCGTCCGACAAGCACCCTTTGTGAAAGAAGGAAATAAAAACGAGACAAAAGGCGAAGCACTAATTTACGAGTGGAAAAATGACGGCTATGAACTTATAGAAAGTCGAATCAGACAAGGAAAAGAGTATCTGATCAGATTATTAGGCGTTAATGCCAGTCAGTTCAGACAATTATTTATTTTGCCGCAAGGTGAATTTAAAAAGTTTTTATTCTCTAAAAGTTCTGAGAAACAAACAATTTTACGTACATTATTCAACACAGTACGTTTTGACCACCTAAAAAAGCAACTAGAAGAAGAGATTAAAGATGAAAAACATCAAATTGAATTACGTTATCAAACAATTGCGCAACATTGGCAAAATGTAAATACTTTTGAAGATGAACATTTAGAAAATTTGAAAACAACACCAAGTATTCAAACAGATAAATTGATGTTGTATATCCCAGAATTTGAAACAACAGCTGAAACAATATTAAAACAACTGACAAAACAAAAAGAAAAAGAACAAAATGAATTTGAAAAAGCAGATGCTACGTATCGTAAAGCACTTGAACTGAATCAAAATATCAAAGCATTACAACAAGAACAAGAAAAGTATCAAAACTTAACAAATGAAGTACAACATATTGAATCGTTAGAAACACTTTTAAAACAAATGAGTGAAGTGCGTCCTTTACATCAAATTTTGACGACACTTGAACAATCGCGTGAAGATTACACACAAACGCAAGAAAGATCCGAAAATTTAACTAAACAGTTAAAACAAATTGAAACGCAATTAGAAGAAAGTAAACAACAGTTAAAACAATTGCAAGAAAATCAATCACAAATCGAACAAGCACAACATTTTATAAGTGAAACTCAATATTTTTATAAAAATGCATCTCAATATCAAAGTGCTTATAAATTAATCGATGAGCTGACAGTTGAAGTGAAACAACTAGAAGATGCATTAAATGAACATCAAGCACATTTAAAACAACTTGATTCAAGTCATGAAACAGTTCAACCGGATTACGAAAAAGTAAATCAACTAACCCAGAAACTGTTCGAAATTGACAATGAAATTAAAGCAGCTGAACAATATCAAACTGCCTTTACGACATATCAAAAGCAAATACAAAATATTGAACGGCTAAAAACAAAGCAAGAAGAAAATCAAACGGCCTTAAATGAACTAGAAGAAAAAATCAAAGCATTCAATACACATCAGTTAGAATTAGACAATCAAGAAACAATGATTCGAAAATTACAATCTATGTTAGAACCTGGTGATCAATGTCCAATTTGTGGTCATGAAATTACATATCATGTAGATTACGAACAATTAAGAGCTTATCGACATGAGCTTGAAAACTTACAAAAACAAAGAGATGAATTAAAAGCTAAAGCAGCCGAATTCAATACAGAAATAAAAATCGAGCAACAAGCAGTCAATACGTTTGAAGAAACACATAGCACTGAAAATACCAAAGTGGAGATAGAAGCATTAAGGGAGCAATATAAAGATACAGAAACTAAAAAACAACAACAACAAAAAGCTAATGCTGAACTTGAAGAGAAAATAAAGCAAAAACAACAAACTAAAGAAGCAATTCAGTCATTACAGTTAAAAGTGACCAATCAACAAGCTGAATTGACGAACCAACAAAAACTGATTAAAGCGTTTGAATCAAATACTGAATATAAAGATGTAATGGCATTTAAAAATGATTATGAAACTAAAGAAAAAGAAGTCCGTCAATATGAAACACAACAGACAAAGTTAACTGAAAAAATAAGAGAGCTTGAACAAGACTTTGCATTAAAACAAAACTCGCTTCAAAGTGTTAATGAGCGTCTATCAGAACTCTCAGAACAAATCAAAAATCAAGAAACACAGTCTAATAAAGAAATGGAAACGCTAGGTATTCAATCACCAGATGAAGTGAAAAATGTTCTGGATAAAATGAGTGAGAAAGCATCTATTGAACAAGAAATTAAAGATTTCCGTGACGCTCAAGTTAAACTAGCCAGCCAAATTGAGAATTTAAAACAATTGATACAAGGACAACCTGAACCAGATTTAGAAAGTTTGGAAGCGCAACTTCAAGAGGCGAAAGAGAAGTTAGATGTGCAAACGCGACAAGTGAATGAACATGAATTCAAAATCCAGTCTAATCAAAAAGAATTTAAGGCGCTAAAAGAGAATATAACAACGTTACAGCAAGAATTAGCTGATCAAGAAGAGATTTTCAGACTTTCAGAAATTTTATCTGGAAAAAATATTCAAAAATTAACATTAGAAAACTTCGTGTTGAGATATTACTTAAACTTGATTATTGATAATGCGAATAAACGTTTCTTCCAGATGACAAATCAAAGGTATAAATTGGTGAGAAGCGAAGCGGTGTCAGTAGGTTACAGTGGATTAGATATAGAAGTCTTTGACTGGTATTCTAATAAATCACGACCGATTAGTACATTGTCAGGCGGAGAATCTTTCCAAGCTGCATTAGCCTTAGCGTTAGGCCTAAGTGAAGTGGTACAACAAGAATCTGGCGGTATTACGTTAGAAGCTATCTTTATCGATGAAGGATTTGGAACGCTAGACCAAGAAACGTTAGAAACAGCATTGGATACATTGATTAATATTAAAACATCAGGTCGAATGGTGGGGATTATTTCTCATGTCAGCGAGTTAAAACAACGCATTCCAAGTATTTTACAGATTCATTCAAATGGTTATCAAAGCCATGCAGAATTTAGATTTCAATAAAAAAAGCAATGCCGCAGTTATTAAAATTGCGGCATTGCTTTTTATTTTGTGCTAAATCTTATTGATCAGATGGGTTATTCTGTTTTTGAAGTAAGTCTCTGATTTCAGTTAATAAGATTGTATTTTCTTCTGGTTCTTCTTCAACTTCTTCTTTCTTCATCATAGTGTTAGCTACTTTGACGAATAAGAATAATGCAAAAGCGACGATTAAGAAATCAATAATCGATTGAATAAATAAACCATATTTAATACCGAACATTGACCAGTTTTTCGCAAAATCTACTGTTCCGAAAATCAAACCGATTAACGGCATAATAATATAAGTGACAAGTGATGTAACAATCTTATTGAATGCAGCTCCCATTACTACTGCGACAGCTAAATCTAATACATTTCCTTTAAACGCAAACTCTTTAAATTCTTTAAACACGAGTATGTCCTCCTAAATTTACTAAAGTTAATTATACATTAATGTTTTAAGTAATAAAATACATTTTTTTAGATGTTGGATTTTTTACTAATAGTAAGCGTCTGCTTAAAAAAAGTTAAAAATTCTTAGTTTTTTATCTGGTAAGAGGGTATGTTAAAGTAATGTATAATTTCAATGTAAGAAATCAAGTTGTTTATTGCTCAATGTATTTTTAATAAAATTGATTTTTATACGATTGTATAATCAATTTTCCTAAATTTGCCTATACAACTTGATTTTGTTATGATTATACTTGGTTTTTCGCTAAAATGATATTTTGTTATAAAATATCAAAAGCATATCATTGACAACAAAATAAATCAGAAAGGGAGTAATTGATTATGGATTCTTCTCAAAGAGGTAAGAAGCTCTCACCAGTCTTTATTTACGCTTCAATTATTGTACTTATTGTAGTACTCGCTGGTGCAATCTTCCCATCACAGTTTGATCATGTAACGAATACAATCAAACTATGGATTACCGATAAATTGGGTTGGTATTACTTAATCTTAACTACAATCCTAGTATTCTTCTGTGTTTTCCTTATCTTCAGTCCAATTGGAAAACTGAAACTAGGTAAGCCTAATGACAAACCTGAATTCAATACGATTTCATGGTTTGCGATGTTATTCAGTGCCGGTATGGGTATCGGTTTAGTATTCTATGGTGCAGCAGAACCAATGGGACATTTTGCGGCGCCGCCAAATGCGAAACCTGAAACAGCTCAAGCCTATACTGAAGCGTTACGTTCTACGTTCTTCCACTGGGGCTTCCATGCATGGGCAACTTATGGTGTAGTAGCATTAGCACTTGCATATGCACAGTTCAGAAAAGGAGAACCAGGTTTATTATCTAAGACTTTACGTCCTATTTTAGGAGATAAAGTAGATGGACCTGTGGGTACTATCATTGACGTATTAGCAGTCTTCGCGACTGTTGTTGGTGTAGCAGTATCATTAGGTATGGGTGCACTACAAATCAATGGTGGTTTACATTACTTATTCGGCCTTCCAAACAATGTTTGGGTACAAGGTATTATTATCGTTGTTGTGACTATCATGTTCATCGCATCAGCATGGTCTGGTATCAGTAAAGGGATCCAATACTTAAGTAACTTAAACATCGGTTTAGGTACAATCTTAATGATTGTTGCATTAATTATTGGTCCAACTGTTCTAATCTTAGACATGTTGACAAGCTCAACAGGTAGCTTGTTGAACACATTCTTAGCCAACAGCTTTGATACAGCAGCATTAAACCCACAAAAACGTGAATGGATGTCAGGTTGGACACTATACTATTGGGGCTGGTGGTTAAGCTGGAGTCCATTCGTAGGTGTGTTCATTGCGCGTGTATCTAAAGGACGTTCAATTCGCGAATTCGTTTCAGGCGTGCTATTAGTACCAGCATTAGTCAGCTTCATTTGGTTCAGTGTGTTTGGTGTACTAGGTATTGAAACTGGTAAAAAACACAAAGAAATCTTTGAAATGTCACCTGAGACACAATTATTCGCAGTATTTAATCACTTGCCTTTAGGCATTATATTATCAATTGTTGCGTTACTATTGATTGCATCATTCTTCGTTACTTCTGCAGACTCAGCAACATTCGTGTTAGGTATGCAGACTTCTTATGGTTCATTAGAACCGGCATCATACATTAAAGTAACTTGGGGTGTTGCGCAATCATTAATCGCGTTCATCTTGTTATTCTCAGGTGGAGATACAGGCTTAAACTCACTGCAAAGTGCAGCGATTATCAGTGCCTTGCCATTCTCCATTGTGATCATATTAATGATGATTGCCTTCTACAAAGATGCGAACCGTGAACGTAAGTTCTTAGGCTTAACATTGACACCTAATAAGCATCGTTTAGAAGAATATGTGAAATATTCACAACAAGATTATGAAGAAGATATTCTAGAAAAACGTAAAGTACGTCAACAATCACAAAATCTTGATTCTTAATTGAATTTTAGATGCGTTGTCTTTCAATTATTAAATTGAAAGGCAGCGCATTTTTTATTTTATTTAGGCTAAATAAATGAAAATTATTCTCAATACATAATAGATACTTATTACACGAACTCGATATGATAAGATATACTTATACATACTGATTATAAAACAAAAACAATGAACATTTGGTTTTTAATGAATATCAGTTGTATTCGCTATCATATCAATATACAATCTAAGTAAAGGCATAATATTAATCAGGGGGGATTTAGATGTCTTCTAACTTAAAAGAGCAAGCAAAGAAAACGTTTACTTTAAACGACAATACGTATACTTTTTACGATTTGCAGTCATTAGAAGAACAAGGTTTAACTAAAATCAACAAATTGCCATATTCAATTCGAGTACTATTGGAATCGGTATTACGCCAAGAGGATGGCTTCGTAATTACTGATGACCATATTAAAGAATTAGCAAAATTTGGTGATGGCGCTGAAGGTGAAGTACCATTTAAACCATCTCGTGTTATCTTACAAGACTTCACAGGTGTACCAGCAGTTGTTGACTTAGCTTCATTACGTAAAGCAATGGATGATGTAGGCGGCGATATTAATAAAATTAACCCGGAAGTACCTGTAGACTTAGTTATTGACCACTCAGTACAAGTAGACAGCTATGCGAATCCAGATGCATTACGTCAAAACATGAAATTAGAATTCCACCGTAACTTCGAACGTTACCAATTCTTAAACTGGGCAACAAAAGCATTCGATAACTACAATGCTGTACCACCAGCAACAGGTATCGTACACCAAGTTAACTTAGAGTACTTAGCTAACGTTGTACATGCAAGAGACGTAGATGGTGAAACAGTAGCATTCCCAGATACATTAGTCGGTACTGACTCTCATACGACAATGATCAACGGTCTTGGCGTATTAGGTTGGGGTGTCGGCGGTATTGAAGCTGAAGCAGGTATGTTAGGTCAACCTTCATACTTCCCAATCCCAGACGTAATCGGTGTTCGTTTAGAAAACCAATTACCACAAGGTGCAACAGCAACTGACTTAGCTTTACGTGTAACTGAAGAGTTACGTAAAAAAGGCGTAGTTGGTAAATTCGTAGAATTCTATGGTCCTGGTGTTCAACACTTACCATTAGCTGACCGTGCTACAATCGCTAACATGGCACCTGAATACGGTGCAACATGTGGTTTCTTCCCAGTTGATGAAGAATCATTAAAATATTTACGTTTAACAGGCCGTACTGAAGAACAAATTGAATTAGTTGAAGAATACTTGAAACAAAACCATATGTTCTTCGATGTGGAAAAAGAAGATCCTTCTTACACAGATGTTCTTGAATTAGACTTATCTACTGTAGAACCTTCTTTATCAGGTCCTAAACGTCCACAAGACTTAATTAAATTAGGCGACATGAAACAAGAATTCGAAAAAGCAGTGACTGCACCAGCAGGCAACCAAGGTTTCGGATTCGACGAATCTGAATTCGATAAAGAAGCAACAATCGAATTCGCAGATGGCCACACTGCTAAAATGACAACAGGTGATATCGCTATTGCGGCAATTACTTCATGTACAAACACATCTAACCCATATGTAATGTTAGGTGCTGGTTTAGTTGCGAAAAAAGCAGTTGAAAAAGGCATGAAAGTACCTGAGTACGTGAAAACATCACTTGCACCAGGTTCTAAAGTTGTAACTGGCTATTTAGATGATTCAGGCTTACAAGAGTACTTAGATGCATTAGGCTTTAACTTAGTAGGTTATGGTTGTACGACATGTATCGGTAACTCAGGTCCATTATTACCAGAAATTGAAAAAGCAATTTCAGGCGAAGACTTACTTGTAACTTCTGTATTATCTGGTAACCGTAACTTCGAAGGTCGTATCCACCCATTAGTAAAAGGTAACTACTTAGCTTCACCACCATTAGTTGTGGCATATGCTTTAGCAGGTACTGTAGATATCGACTTACAAAATGACCCAATCGGTCAAGACAAAGATGGCAACGATGTATACTTAGATGATATCTGGCCATCAATCAAAGAAGTTGCTGATACTGTTGAAAGCACTGTTACACCTGACTTATTCCGTGAAGAATACTCAGATGTATACACAAATAACGAAATGTGGAATGAAATTGAAACTACGGATCAACCATTATACGACTTTGATCCTAACTCAACTTATATCCAAAACCCTACATTCTTCCAAGGTTTATCAAAAGAACCAGGAAAAATCGAACCGCTTAAAGATCTACGCGTGATGGGTAAATTCGGTGACTCAGTAACAACTGACCACATTTCACCAGCGGGTGCAATCGGTAAAGATACGCCAGCAGGTCAATACTTGCAAGAAAATGACGTACCAATCAGAGAGTTCAACTCATACGGTTCTCGTCGTGGTAACCACGAAGTAATGGTAAGAGGTACTTTCGCAAACATCCGTATTAAAAACCAATTAGCGCCAGGTACAGAAGGCGGCTTCACAACTTACTGGCCTACAGGCGAAGTAATGCCAATCTATGACGCAGCAATGAAATACAAAGAAGACGGTACTGGATTAGTTGTCTTAGCAGGTAACGACTACGGTATGGGATCTTCTCGTGACTGGGCTGCTAAAGGTACAAACTTACTAGGCGTTAAGACAGTTATTGCACAAAGCTACGAACGTATCCACCGTTCTAACTTAGTAATGATGGGTGTATTACCGCTTCAATTCCAAGACGGCGACTCAGCTGACAGCCTTGGATTAGATGGTACTGAAGAAATTTCAGTAGACATCGATGAATCTGTAAAACCACATGACAAAGTTAAAGTAACTGCTAAAAAAGAAAATGGCGAAACAATCGAATTCGATGTAATCGCTCGTTTCGATTCACAAGTTGAATTAGACTACTACCGTCATGGCGGTATCTTACAACTTGTATTACGTAATAAATTAGCAAATGCGTAAGGCATCAACCTTATTTTGATAGAACTTGATGTGAGGCTAAGATGGTGTGAAACTGTCTTAGCCTCTTCATTTTGTGCTATGATAAAACATGGAATGAGAATAGAAAGTGTGGCGTAAAAATGATATACAGTATTACTGAAATAGAAGCAAGATACCAAGAAACTGATAAAATGGGATTTATTTATCATGGGAACTATGCGACATGGTTTGAAGTTGCTCGTACAGACTATATAAGCAAGCTTGGCTTTAATTATGCTGATATGGAAGCGCGTGGCATCATTTCTCCAGTCACGCACTTAGATGTGAAGTTTATTAAACCTGTGACTTATCCTGAAAAAGTAAGAATAAAAACATGGGTAGAACGCTATTCACGTTTACGCTCTTTATATCGTTATGAAATTTATAACGAAAAAGGAGAAATTGCGACAACAGGTTCAACTGAGCTGATATGTATGACAGAAGATACGCATACACCGATTCGTTTAGATCGTTATTTCCCAGACTGGCACGAAGTCTATCAAGAAGTAGAAAAACGAAACAAAGCTGGCGAACAATTTGAAGTGACTGATGGGATTCAATAATTAAATGAACGCAAAAAACTGGGACATATGAATGCCCCAGTTTTATATGTGTTTAGAGATGCTATTAAAATTTGAAAGTAATTTCATCTTTGTCATCAACATCGATAGTTATTGATACATCTTCAAAGTACCATAAGTCTTTTTCGGCAATAATGATGTCTACACCGTCATAGTCTTGTTCAAATCCAATTTCAATGGGTTGATCATTGCGGTTATCAATATTGAATGCAGGGCTGAAACCTTGTTTGATTTGAGGTTCTCCGCCATAACGCACAAAGATGTGAATGGCTTTTCCTTCTTGAGGTAATTCAAACTCATCTTTGAACCAGTTGATTGCTTTATCTGTCAATTTCAATTCCATGGTAAAACTCCTCTCATTATTACCAAATATTATGCTGCATATAAAGATTTATATATAAGAGTATAACCGTTATAACACCATGATTAACCTTAAATGCTCAATTTCTTTAAAAAGTATAGAACGGATTTGACAAAATTTTGTATAGTTATAAAAAAACCGGAACACATTTTGTCCCGGTTTGTGATTTACATCCATTTAATTTTAGGCTCTTCACCTTTGAAGATTCTTATAATATTTGTACGGTGTCTGATAATCAATAAGACAGCAACGATGATGCTGACACCTAATAAGATATAATCTTGAATAATGAGTGATCCGATGACACAGCAAATAGCTGCGACGATACTTGATAAGGATACGTATTTAGTCAGTTTTAATGTAATAAAGAAGATAGCTGCTAAGATTAAGAGTAAAATCGGAGCAACACCTAATACGACACCCGCACTGGTTGCGACAGCTTTTCCGCCTTTGAATTTAAGAAAGACTGGGAAAACATGTCCGACTATCGCAAATACACCGACAATCATACCATGTGTAAAGAACTCACTGATAGGTCCTGTCGTATGGATTGGAAACCATAGTGGAAAGAAAACTACAATAAAACCTTTAAATATATCTAAGAAAGTTACAGCAAATCCGGCTGGTCGTCCTAACACACGAAAACTGTTAGTAGCACCGGTATTACCGCTTCCATACTGTCTTATATCTTTTTTGAAAAATAATTTTCCGATTATGATACCGCTTGGGAATGAACCTACTAAGTAGGCGAGCAGCAGCATGAGTACAATCATCATTGACCTTGACACTTCCTTTATTGACGATAACGTTATTTTACCACACTCCAAGACTTTGAAGTGGACTGTTCTGTTATTTTCACGACACATTCTCGTTATATATAGTTTAAGCGACAATGTTCGATTTTCATAGTAACAAAATCTTTTATCGAAAGAAATCTTTTTTCGTTAGGTTGTAAAATGTTATCACATGCAAATCAATTTCTGACTTGCATTTTGATTTGATTTAAGTAAGAATGTTTATTGTAATGTTTTATAAACGAACGTACGTTTGTAGGAGGCGAAGAATCGATTGGCAACAAATAAACGACAAAACTATTCGGACGATTCTATTCAAGTACTTGAAGGATTAGAAGCAGTCCGTAAAAGACCAGGAATGTATATTGGGTCAACCGATAAACGTGGTTTACACCACTTAGTATATGAAATCGTAGATAACTCAGTAGATGAGGTATTGAACGGTTATGGTAATGAAATCAAAGTGACTATCAATAAAGACGATAGTATCACAATAGAAGATAACGGACGCGGGATGCCGACGGGGATTCATAAATCTGGCAAACCGACAGTCGAAGTTATCTTCACAATCTTGCATGCCGGCGGTAAGTTCGGCCAAGGCGGCTACAAAACATCAGGCGGCTTACATGGTGTAGGGGCTTCCGTAGTTAACGCATTAAGTGAATGGTTAGTCGTTGAAATTTATAGAGACGGCTCTATTTATGAACAGCGTTTTAATAAGGGGGGATTACCTGCCACTGGTTTAGAGAAAAAAGGAAAAACACGTAAAAAAGGAACGAAAGTAACGTTCAAACCTGATCCAGAAATCTTTAAATCAGCCACATCATTCAATTTTGATACATTAAGCGAACGCCTACAAGAATCAGCCTTCCTTTTAAAAAATCTAAAAATCACTTTAACAGACTTACGTTCTGGTAAAGAAAGAGAAGAAATTTATCATTATGAAGACGGCATCAAAGAATTCGTGTCTTACGTCAACGAAGGCAAAGAAGTTTTACATGATGTTGCGACGTTTTCAGGAGAAGCCAATGGTATCGAAGTCGATATCGCTTTCCAATACAATGATCAATATTCTGAAAGTATCTTAAGCTTTGTCAATAACGTACGTACTAAAGACGGCGGTACACATGAAGTCGGATTTAAAACTGCGATGACACGTGTGTTTAATGATTATGCGCGTCGCATTGGTGAATTAAAAGCTAAAGATAAAAATTTAGATGGTAATGATATTCGTGAAGGCTTAACAGCGATTATTTCTGTCCGTATTCCTGAAGAGTTATTACAATTCGAAGGACAAACGAAGTCTAAACTAGGTACGGCGGAAGCAAGAAGTGCAGTAGATAGTGTAGTCGCAGAGAAACTACCTTTCTATTTAGAAGAAAAAGGACAATTATCTAAATCACTTGTCAAAAAAGCAGTGAAAGCACAACAAGCCAGAGAAGCTGCACGTAAAGCACGTGAAGATGCACGTTCTGGTAAAAAGAACAAACGCAAAGATACTTTATTGTCTGGTAAGTTAACACCAGCACAAAGTAAAAATACAGAGAAGAAAGAACTGTATCTTGTAGAGGGTGACTCTGCAGGTGGTTCTGCTAAACTCGGTCGTGACCGCAAATATCAAGCTATTTTACCATTACGTGGTAAGGTTATTAATACTGAGAAAGCACGTTTAGAAGATATCTTCAAAAACGAAGAAATCAACACTATCATTCATACGATCGGTGCAGGTGTAGGAACTGAATTCAAATTAGAAGACAGCAACTATAATCGTGTCATTATTATGACCGATGCCGATACAGATGGTGCACATATTCAAGTTTTATTATTAACGTTCTTCTTTAAATACATGAAGCCGCTTGTACAAGCAGGCCGTGTCTTCATTGCCTTGCCTCCACTTTACAAATTAGAAAAAGGCAAAGGTAAAGCGAAGAAAGTAGAATATGCCTGGACAGATGATGAACTAGAAAATCTTCAAAAACAATTAGGTAAAGGTTTCAGCTTACAACGTTATAAAGGTTTAGGTGAGATGAACCCTGACCAATTGTGGGAAACTACAATGAATCCGGAAACGCGTACGTTAATTCGCGTTAATGTTGAAGATGAAGTTCGTTCATCAAAACGTGTGACGACGTTGATGGGTGATAAAGTTGCACCACGTCGTGATTGGATTGAACGACATGTACAATTTGGTATGCAAGAAGATCAAAGTATTCTAGAAAATGATGAAATCGAAATTCTAGATCAAGAAGCATACGATGAGGAGGAAGTAAATTGAGCGAAATCATCCAAGACCTTTCGTTAGAAGATGTCATTGGCGACCGCTTCGGCCGCTACAGTAAATACATCATCCAAGAACGTGCCCTCCCAGATGTCAGAGACGGGTTAAAGCCGGTACAACGTCGTATATTATATGCGATGTACTCAAGCGGCAATACATTTGATAAAAACTTCCGTAAGAGTGCCAAAACAGTCGGTGATGTTATCGGACAATTCCACCCTCATGGCGACTCTTCTGTTTATGATGCGATGGTGCGTTTAAGTCAAGACTGGAAATTGCGTCATGTGTTAATTGAAATGCATGGTAATAACGGGAGTATCGATAATGACCCGCCAGCTGCGATGCGTTATACCGAAGCGAAACTCAGTCAACTTTCTGAAGAATTATTACGCGACATCAATAAAGAAACAGTTTCGTTTGTGCCGAACTATGATGATACTACAACAGAACCGATGGTATTGCCTGCGCGTTTCCCTAACTTATTAGTGAACGGTTCCACAGGGATTTCTGCAGGTTATGCGACAGATATTCCGCCGCACAACTTAGGTGAAGTCATTAATGGAACTTTGAAGTTCATTGATAATCCAGATATTACAGTGAATCAGTTAATGAAACACATAAAAGGGCCGGATTTCCCGACTGGCGGCATTATTCAAGGTGTCGACGGTATTAAAAAAGCATATGAAACAGGTAAAGGACGTATTGTTGTTCGCTCTATGGTGGAAACTGAAACGTTACGTAACGGCAGACAAGAATTAGTAGTGTCTGAAATTCCATATGAAGTGAATAAAAGTGCGTTAGTCAAAAAGATTGATGAATTGCGTGCAGATAAAAAAGTGGATGGTATTGTCGAAGTACGTGATGAAACAGACCGTACGGGATTACGTATTGCGATTGAATTGAAAAAAGATGTTAATAGTGAAGCGATTTTGAACTTCTTATACAAAAATACAGATTTACAAATCTCTTATAACTTCAACATGGTCGCAATCAGTGAAGGACGCCCTAAACAAATGGGCATCCGCCAAATTATCGATAGTTACTTGAATCACCAAATTGAAGTTGTGACGAAACGTACGCGCTATGACTTGTTCCACGCTGAAAAGCGTATGCATATTGTTGAAGGCTTAATGAAAGCTTTATCTGTGTTAGATGAAGTCATTGCGATTATCCGCGGATCTAAAAACAAACGTGATGCGAAAGATAATTTAGTCGCAGAGTTTGACTTCACTGAAGAACAAGCAGAAGCTATTGTGACATTGCAATTATATCGTTTAACAAACACTGATATTGTGGCGCTTGAAGCGGAACATAAAGAATTAGAAGAGCAAATCAAAGGCTTACGTCATATCTTAGATAACCACGATGCTTTATTAAACGTGATTAAAGATGAATTGAAAGAGATTCGTAAACGTTTTAAATCAGAACGTTTATCTCGTATTGAAGCAGAGATTTCTGAAATTAAAATCTCTAAAGAAGTGATTGTGCCGAGTGAGGAAACAATTTTAAGTTTATCTAAAGATGGTTACATCAAACGTACTTCAATCCGAAGCTTCAATGCGAATAAAGTAGAAGAAGTCGGATTAAAAGAGGGCGACAGCTTATTACGTTACGTAGAAACGAATACGCAACATATCGCTTTAGTCTTTACAGATAAAGGCCGTTATCTCTACTTACCGGTGCATAAACTATCTGATATCAAGTGGAAAGACCTTGGTCAGCATATTTCACAACTTGTGCCGATAGAAAATGATGAACGTGTCATTGATGTCTTTACTGAACCAGATTTCAAACAAGAAGCGGATTATTTAATGGCTACGAAAAACGGTATGATTAAGAAAAGTGAGTTAGGTCTGTTTAAGACAACACGTTTCAATAAACCGCTGATTGCGATGAAATTAAAAGATGACGATGTAGTGATTAATGTGATG
Source organism: Staphylococcus sp. CWZ226 (assembly GCF_018986355.1). Classification (NCBI taxonomy): domain Bacteria; kingdom Bacillati; phylum Bacillota; class Bacilli; order Caryophanales; family Staphylococcaceae; genus Staphylococcus; species Staphylococcus sp. CWZ226. The sequence goes on from NZ_JAHMSB010000005.1 coordinate 103,146, forward strand.
CGTATTGAATCACCGCAATTACTCTCAGTCATTACACATACAGGTATGTCATTAACTTATAGTTCGGATGAATTATCAAGTACTGGTTTACGTGCTGCAGGGGTAAAATCGATTAACCTTAAAGATGATGACTACGTAGTGATGACACAAGTCGTACATCCTGATAATACGATTTTAATGGCAACACAAAGAGGTGCAGTTAAACGTATCGGCTATCAAGTGCTAACAGAAGCTAAACGTGCACAACGCGGTATTAAACTGTTGAAAGAACTTAAAAGTAAACCGCATCGTATCGTAGGTGCTGATGTGATTGAAAATCCAGTTGCGACGTATACATTGTATTCAAACAAGGATACTTTCACAGGTACTGTCGGAGATGTACATTTAACAGAACAATATACAAATGGCTCATTTGTGGTTGATGTAGATAGCTTCGGAGATGTTGAAGCATTATCTGTATCAGATATGAGTGAACCTGAAGCATAAATTTAATGAAGTAAAGCTGTTCAAAAAAGGGACGTATATCCCTTTAAATTTGAACAGCTTTTCTTTGTGAAGGATAAGGTTTTTCAAAAAAATATAGTCAGATAATTGCTAAGATGATAAAATATAGAGTAAATCAAATGAAATAACAAGTGGTAGCACATTCTTTTAGAATCCTGCCTCTTGGTATTTTTTTTATTTAAGTGGTGTATATTGAAGAAAGCAGTCGATATATTCCATTGTTATGTATCAGATATACATAAATATTTAACAGAATATGAGGTAATAAATGTGAAAGATTTTGATAGTTTAGTACCTGGTTGGTTTAAAGCATTTGTTGAAGTAGGGAATGACCTGATTTGGTCACAATACTTAATCGGTTTACTGCTGACTGCAGGACTTTTCTTTACAATCAGCTCCAGGTTTATACAGTTTACGTCATTTGGAGAAATGTTTAGAGCGTTAGTGGAAAAACCTGAAACATTAGATAGCGGTGAAAAAGGGATTTCACCTTTCCAAGCTTTCGCAATCAGTGCAGGATCTCGTGTAGGTACGGGTAATATTGCCGGTGTTGCGACTGCAATTGTCTTAGGTGGTCCTGGTGCAGTCTTTTGGATGTGGGTCATCGCGTCTATCGGTGCTGCCAGTGCGTTTGTAGAATCCGTTTTAGCACAAGTTTATAAAGTACCTGATAAAGCAGGCGGTTTCCGTGGGGGACCAGCGTACTATATGACAAAAGGTTTGAATCAAAAATGGTTAGGTGTCTTATTTGCGGTATTAATTACGATTACATTCGCTTTTGTGTTTAATACAGTACAAGCCAATACCATTGCAGAATCATTGAAAACACAATATCATATCAGCCCAGTCGTAACAGGTATTGTCCTTGCAGTATTAACAGGAATTATCATTTTCGGTGGTGTAAGAAGTATCGCAACATTGTCTTCATATATCGTTCCGATTATGGCAATTATTTATATTGGTGTGGTATTAGTCATCTTAATCATGAACTATGACCAAATCATTCCAATGATTTTAACAATCTTCAAGAGTGCCTTTGGGATTGAACAAGCGACTGGCGGTGCAGTCGGTGCGGCAGTATTACAAGGGATTAAACGTGGTTTATTCTCAAACGAAGCCGGTATGGGTTCTGCACCAAACGCGGCAGCAACAGCAGCTGTACCACACCCAGTAAAACAAGGTTTACTTCAGTCATTAGGTGTATTCTTCGATACAATCTTAGTATGTACTGCAACAGCAATCGTTATTTTATTATACGGCGGTTTACAATTTGGTGAAGGTGCTCCACAAGGGGTTGCGGTAACACAATCAGCATTGAACGAACATTTAGGCAGTGCAGGCGGTATTTTCTTATCTGTCGCAATTACATTGTTCGCATTCTCATCTGTTATCGGTAACTACTATTATGGTCAATCTAACATTGAATTCTTATCTTACAATAAAACGGTGTTATTTATTTTTAGATGTTTAGTTGTATTATTAGTCTTCTTTGGTGCAGTCGTGAAAACAGAAACAGTATGGAGTACTGCGGATGTCTTCATGGGCTTAATGGCAATCGTCAATATTATTTCTATCATTGCCTTGTCTAACATTGCACTGGCTGTGATGAAAGATTACCATGACCAACGTAAAGCTGGTAAGAAACCGATCTTCAAGCCAGAGAACTTGGAAATCAATTTATTTGGTATTGAATGTTGGGGCGATCCAGCTAAACAATTATCACGTAAAAAATAATAAATAGAGTATGAGTTGAATAAGAGATTCAACCATTTGCTTCCCTTATCACACACATCATGTGTTGTTGATAAGGGATTTTATTTTTTTAGAAGTATAAAAAATGACAAATTATTGTATTTCTAGAGAAGAAAAACATGAAATAATAAAAAATAGTCCAAGTATGTACAAGGATATGGTAAAATAATTTCTAATTCAGCGCTATCAATAGTGAAATGGGCTATAATGAATAGGATAGAGTATTGAGGAGAAAAGGTGATCTTCATGAGCAGCTACGTGATAGAGAAAGCATTAAATAATAACGTCATCATCTGTAAAGATGAAACACAACAGCACGAAGTCGTTCTTATCGGAAAAGGTATCGGTTTTAATAAGAAAAAAGGGATGCGCTTATCTGACAAAGCAATGATTGATAAAGTTTATAAATTAGAACATAAATCTGAACAAGAACATTATAAAGCATTAGTAGAGATGGCTGATGATGATGTTTTACAATCAATTATTGAAGCGATTGATATCATCACGAAAGCGGATCGCTCAGTTGATGATAATGATTTAGTCGTCGCGTTAACGGATCATATCTTGTTTGCGTATAAACGTATCAAACAGCAGCAATTTATTAAAAATCCATTCTTAATTGAAACGAAACAGCTATACCCTGAATCATATCAAATTGCGGTTCAAGTGATAGAGCATTTAAACGGCTTGTTAGATATTGATTTTCCAGATGATGAAATCGGCTTTATCGCGTTACATATCGCAAGCAGTAAAGATGATTTAACTTTAAGCGAAGTAAGATTGACGAATGAGATTATCAATAAAAGTGTTCAAATTATGGAACATGATTTAGGTTATACAATTGATACAAGTTCGATTATCTATCAACGTTTTATCCGTCATATCCAATTCTTAATAAGACGCTTGCAAAAAGGTGAAACTATTCAAGTCAATGAAGATTTCGGAAACATGTTGAAAGCGCATTATCCCGTGTGCTATAATATAGCTGTTAAAATCATTAAAATGATGCAGCAGCATCTTGAAGTTCCTGTCTATGAAGCGGAACTCTCGTATCTGACGTTGCATATTTATCATTTTGCGAATAAAAATCAAAATCATAACGTGTAACTAATTCGATTAGGCATGAGTCATGAAAGTTGGTCGTACTTCCAGCTTTTATTACTCATGCCTTTTTTCTTTGCTGCTATGTCGCTAGGTGATGTTTACAACTTTATAAATTTAGGAGGAAACTTTTATGTGGAAAAAGTTTTTCGGTCAATTGCAACGTATTGGTAAAGCGTTAATGCTTCCTGTTGCGATCTTACCGGCAGCGGGTTTACTTTTAGCATTAGGGAACGCCTTTCAAGGCGATGCGCTTCAAAGTTTACTGCCTTTTATTAAAGTAGAAGGTGTTCAAAACGTTGCGAAAATGATGGAAGGTGCCGGTGGGATTATCTTTGATAACTTGGCCATTATCTTCGCATTAGGTGTCGCAATCGGGTTGGCCGGCGGAGATGGTGTTGCAGCTATCGCAGCATTCGTCGGTTTTATTGTATTAAACAAAACAATGGGAATGTTCTTAAATGTAACACCTGAAAAAGCAGCAGATGCTGCAAAAGGTTTTGCGACAGTATTAGGAATTCCGACACTCCAAACGGGTGTGTTCGGCGGTATCATTATCGGGGCTTTAGCGGCCTGGTGTTATAACAAGTTCTATAATATCTCGCTGCCAAGTTATTTAGGATTCTTTGCAGGGAAACGTTTCGTACCAATTATGATGGCGACGTTATCATTTATTTTAGCGTTTCCAATGGCGATTGTTTGGCCATTTATCCAAGGCGGCTTAAACGCATTCAGTGAAGGTTTATTAGCATCAAATACAGGATTAGCTGTATTCTTATTCGGTTTCATTAAACGTCTATTGATTCCGTTTGGTTTACACCATATTTTCCATGCACCGTTCTGGTTTGAATTCGGTTCATATAAAAACTTGGCGGGTCAAATCATTCATGGTGACCAACGTATCTTTATCGAACAAATTCGTGATAACGTACCTTTAACTGCAGGTAAATTCATGCAAGGTGAATTCCCAGTTATGATGTTCGGTTTACCAGCAGCAGCACTTGCGATTTATCAAACAGCGAAAAAAGAAAATAAAAAAGTGGTTGCTGGTTTAATGTTATCTGGTGCTTTGACATCATTCTTAACAGGTATCACTGAACCTTTAGAATTCTCATTCTTATTCGTAGCACCATTATTATTCTTCATTCATGCAGTATTAGATGGTTTATCATTCTTAATTCTTTACTTATTAGATGTGCACTTAGGTTACACATTCTCTGGTGGATTTATTGACTTCTTCTTACTCGGTATCTTGCCGAATAAGACACAATGGTGGTTAGTTATTCCAGTTGGATTAATTTATGCGGTTATTTACTATGTTATCTTCCGCTTCGTCATCCAAAAAATGAACTACAAAACACCAGGTCGCGAAGACAAAGAAATGCAGACATCTACAGTTTCAACAAATGAATTACCATTCAAAGTGTTAGACGCGATGGGTGGCGAATCTAACATCAAACACTTAGATGCATGTATTACACGTTTACGTGTAGAAGTAAATGATAAAGCAAAAGTAGATGTACAAGGTTTGAAAGATTTAGGTGCTTCAGGTGTGCTTGAAGTCGGTAACAACATGCAAGCGATCTTTGGTCCGAAATCAGATCAAATCAAACATAATATGCAACAGATTATGGATGGTAAAATCACATCTCCTGAAGAAACTACAGTGATTGATGAAGGTGATGCAACAACCAAAGTAGCGCAAACAGGTGACGCAGTGATTTATGCACCGATTACAGGTGAATTAGTAGATATTACAGAAGTACCAGATAAAGTATTCTCTGAAAAAATGATGGGCGACGGTATCGCAATCAAACCAGATAATGGTGATGTTTATGCACCATTCGACGGTACTGTGAAAATGGTCTTCCCAACAAAACATGCGATTGGTATTGAATCAGAAGATGGCGTGGAATTATTGATTCACTTCGGTTTAGAAACTGTTAAACTTGAAGGTCAAGGTTTCGACATCTTAGTTAAAGAAAACGATAACTTCGTTTTAGGCCAACCTTTAATGAAAGTCGACTTAGATTACATTATAGAACATGCTGAAAGTACGATTACACCAATCGTCGTTACAAATTTAAATGATCGCACATTAGAAGTGTTACAACATGGCCATGTTAACCATGGTGATAAAGCAGTCTTAATTAAATAGAAACAGCTACACAGAAACAACACCTTAGACACTTTAATCGATGCGTCATGCACATTGAGCACGAGCTATGAAACTCTAGGAGGTTTCTAGCTCGTGCTTTTTTTATACAAGGAGGTTATCTATGAAACAGTTATTCAAATTCTTTTTTGGACAATTACAACGTATTGGTAAAGCCTTAATGTTGCCAGTGGCGATTTTACCTGCAGCTGGGATCTTACTGGCGTTCGGTAATGCGATGCACAACGAACAAATCTTACACTACGCACCTTGGATGGAAAATCATTATATTCAGATGGTCAGTCAGATTATGGAAGTATCTGGTCAGGTCATCTTTGATAACTTGCCATTACTCTTTGCGATGGGGACAGCACTTGGTTTAGCAGGCGGTGATGGTGTTGCTGGTATTGCGGCACTAGTCGGTTATTTAATTATGAATGCGACCATGGGTAAAGTCGTAGGTATTACAATTGATGATATTTATTCTTATGCTGAAGGGGCTAAAACGTTAGGACAATCAGCAAAAGACCCGGCACATGCTTTGATATTAGGCATACCGACCTTACAAACAGGTGTATTCGGCGGGATTATTATCGGGGCTTTAGCAGCGATATGTTACAACCGCTTCTACAACATTCAACTTCCTCAATTTTTAGGATTCTTTGCTGGGAAACGATTTGTACCGATTATTACATCATTAGTCGCAATCGTGACAGGGATTGTTTTAAGTTTTGTATGGCCACCTGTTCAAGATGGCTTAAATAACTTATCTAATTTCTTATTAGGTAAAAACTTAGCTTTAACGACATTTATTTTCGGGATTATTGAACGTTCACTTATTCCATTTGGTTTACATCATATTTTCTATGCACCATTTTGGTTTGAGTTCGGACATTATACAAATGAAGCGGGTAACTTAATTCGTGGTGACCAACGTATTTGGATGGCACAATACCAAGATGGTGTACCGTTTACGGCAGGGGCTTTTACCACAGGTAAATATCCATTTATGATGTTCGGTTTGCCAGCAGCAGCGTTCGCGATTTATCGTCAAGCGAAACCAGAACGTAAAAAAGTAGTCGCAGGTTTAATGTTATCAGCAGGGCTTACAGCCTTTTTAACAGGGATTACAGAACCATTAGAATTCTCATTCTTATTTGTAGCGCCGATTCTTTATGTTGCACATGTCATTTTAGCAGGTTCTTCATTCTTAATTATGCATTTATTAGGCGTTAAAATCGGTATGACCTTCTCAGGCGGTTTTATTGATTATATTTTATATGGCTTATTATCATGGGATCGTTCCAATGCGTTATTAGTGATTCCAGTCGGTATTTGTTATGCAGTTGTGTACTACTTCTTATTCACATTCTTAATTAAGAAAATGAACTTGAAAACACCAGGTCGTGAAGATCAAGAAGTGACACAAACGAACGTGTCAGTGAGTGAATTACCATTTAAAGTATTAGATGCGATGGGTGGTAAAAACAACATTAAACATTTAGATGCATGTATTACACGCTTACGTGTAGAAGTGAATGATAAGTCTCAAGTAGATGTTCAAGAATTAAAAGATTTAGGAGCATCAGGTGTCCTTGAAGTCGGCAATAATATGCAGGCGATTTTCGGACCGAAGTCAGATCAAATCAAACATGATATGCAACAGATTATGGATGGCAAGATTACGTCTCCAGTAGAAACGACAGTAACAGAAGATGGTGATGCAGAAACAGCAGAAGTTGTAGCTGAGGGCGGTGCAGTAATTTATGCGCCGATTACAGGTAAAGTCGTTTCGCTTTCAGAGGTGCCTGACCAAGTCTTCTCTGGCAAAATGATGGGAGACGGTTTTGCGATTCAACCATCTAAAGGTGAAGTCTACGCACCATTTGATGGTACAGTGAAGATGATCTTCCCAACCAAACATGCACTGGGTTTAGAATCTAAAGACGGCGTAGAATTATTAATTCATTTCGGCTTAGAAACCGTTAAATTGGAAGGCCAAGGCTTTGATATTTTAGTTGAAGCAGGGGATAAAATTGTACTGGGCCAACCGTTGATGAAAGTAGATTTAGATTATATTGAGAAACATGCGGATAGTACTATCACACCGATTATCGTCACAAATCAAGAACAACCAGAAATAGAGTTGGTTCATGAAGGTGAAGTGACACATGGGGATAAAATCGCTATAGTCAAACCATAGTAAATCAAACACAAACTGGTGTCTAAATTTTTTTAGGCATCAGTTTTTATTTTTAGGGTTAGGGGTAAAGAGTAGCGTTGAAGGGAATGATAAATAAAAAGTTTCTTTTTTTACAAAATAGCGATAAAATATGATTAATCAATAGCAAGGAATGGTGAAGTACATGGAAAATAATGATAAACCGAAGCGTTTTTCGCTGAGTGAAACACGGTTTATGAGATTTATCGGAGGTAAGAACTTGATGTTCGGTCTTCTGATGTTGATTATGATTGGATTAACAATATTTATATTTGATAAAGTATCGTACATATTCCACCCGTTTGTGATCATATTCAATACGATTGCAGCGCCGGTTATTTTAGGTTTGATCTTATTCTACTTGTTAAATCCAGTTATTCAATTTATGGAACGTTATAATATCCCAAGACTATGGGGGATTATTATTCTGTTTTGTTTCGCTGCAGCGGTGATTGCGTTAGTGGTTAATTTACTAATTCCAGTCATCAGCGATCAAATCAAAACGTTCGCGCATAACTTCCCACGTTATGTAGATAAATTTAATGAAATGGTTGATCAAGTAACCAGCTGGTCGCATTTTGCGGGTATGTCTGATTTCTATACGCAAATTCAAGATCAGCTTGATAAAATAGCGAAGAAAGTACCGACAATGGTTTCAGATTTCTTTGATGGTTTCGGAACGAAGATTATGTCAATCGCTGAAGCGGTTGTGAATATTGGTGTGGTTATCGTCACAACACCATTCGTACTCTTCTTCTTCTTAAAAGATGGTCATCGCTTCAAAGCAGGTTTAACAAAAGTGATGCCACCGAAATATCGCCAAGATGTGCATGAAGTAATTGAAAGCATGAGCTTACAAGTAGGTTCATATATCCAAGGTCAAATCATTGTATCATTTTGTATCGGTATCTTACTCTTTATCGGTTATTCGATTATCGGTTTAGATTACAGCTTAGTTTTAGCGAGTATTGCGGCAGTCACTAGTGTGGTTCCTTATTTAGGACCAACCATCGCAATTTCTCCAGCTATTATTATGGCATTGATTACATCACCGATTATGTTAGTAAAATTAATTGTTGTGTGGACAGCAGTTCAATTTATTGAAGGTCACTTTATTTCACCTAACGTCATGGGTAAAACATTAAAGATTCATCCTTTGACAATTATCTTTGTATTATTATGTGCAGGTAATTTACTTGGTATTGTGGGTGTCATTCTCGCAATTCCTGGTTATGCGGTCATTAAAGTGTTAGTCACACACTTATTCGGTATGTATAAACGTCGTTATAACCGTTATTATGGTCAAGATTCAGGACCTTATGAAGTTGCTGATGATGAGTGGGCAGATAATCCGAATAATCAATTGAAGTAAAGTAACGTATAAGGCATGACACTTTTGTTAGGTGTCATGCCTTATTTTTTTGGTGCTTTGACATATAATTATGTGGTAACATTTTGGTATATTATAAATCATTTCATGAATTGCTTGAAATGGTGTGAGGAATTGAGGGAAACAATGTCAAAACAATTAAAAGGTAGATTAATCACCGGTGCGAAAATTGTGTTTGCGACTGTTCTTTTTATCTTAGTTGTGACGACTTTATACAAAGAACTCTCAACCATGAACTTTAAAAAATTATTTGTACTGTTTGAAAAATTGAATCGTGTTGAATTAACGAGTCTGTTAGTTGCTGGTGGCTTATCTATATTATTATTAAGCCTGTATGATGTGACGATGGTACGGACTTTAAAATTGAAAATGTCTTTATTTAAAGTATTACGTGTCAGCTATATTATCAATGCGTTGAATTCTATTATCGGATTTGGAGGCTTTATAGGTGCGGGTGCACGTCTATCAGTCTATAAACCTTACGTGAAAGATACGAAAACGTTATTGCATTATATTTCATTGGTTTTATTATCGATGTTGACTGGTTTAAGCATGCTGTCGATTCTAGTCGTGACCCATGTCTTTAATGCGAAACATTTACTGAATGATTATCCAGTAGTACATGTTTTACTCTATGTGGTCGCATGTTTCTTGCCTGTATTTATCTTTATCACAATTAAAAAACCAGTAGAACCGTCTCGTCGTTTTACAGGTGTCTATTTAACACTAGTGTCAGGTGTGGAATGGTTAGCCGCAAGTTTTGTACTCTATTTTGCATTACGAATTGTCAACTTAGATGTGTCATTCACATCATTTGTCGGTATCTTTATTATTGCGGCGATTGCCGGGTTAATCAGTTTTATTCCTGGTGGTTTCGGGGCATTTGATGTCGTGATTTTAGTCGGCTTGAAGCACTTGAATTTACCAGAAGAAAAAATTGTCTTAGCGTTGATGTTATATCGTTTTGCGTATTATATCATTCCAGTGATTATTGCGTTAATCTTATCAATGTTTGAGTTCGGTACTTCAGCTAAACGTTATATTGAACAATCGAAGTACTATACACCAGCAAAAGAAGTGACTTCATTTTTATTTTCATATCAAAAATCTATCACTTCTAAAATTCCATCGCTTTCTTTAGCGGTACTGGTCATGTTTACGAGTTTAGTCTTTATCTTAAATAACGTCAGTATTATTTATGAAGGCTTATATGATCCGAACCATATGTTTTATTATATTGTGGTGACGATTCATACGAGTGCTTGTTTAATTCTGATGTTGAACGTTCGCGGTATCTTTAAACAAAGCCGCAGAGCCATATTATTTGCGATGGTTTCTATCGTGTTGATCTTTGTGATTACAGTGTATACGAATACCTCATTTTTATTAATTACGTGGTTGCTTGTGGTATTTAGTTTATTGATTTATGCCTTTATGAAAGCACAAGTCTTAAAACGTCCGATTCGTTTACGCCATATAGTTTCAATGCTGATTATTAGTATTGTTATGCTGACACTGAATCACTATATGATTGTCTTTGTATTAGATGCGGTAGATGCTTATCGTATTGAAGTAGATAACTCAATGTTACGTTATTACTTATGGTTGACCATTCTGGTTGTTATTATTATCGTGACGTTTATTGTCTGGTTATTTGAAAATGCGTATCGTAAAGATTATCCAGCCAATGATATCGAACAGTGTGAAGCGATTATCGAAAAATTCGGCGGCAACTATTTAAGCCATTTGCTTCATAGTGGAGATAAAACTGTGTATATGGATGAATCGAAAGAAGCGTTTGTGATGTATCGCTTTAAACTTAATTGTATTGTGGTATTAGGTGATCCGATTGGTAACCCTAAACGATTTAATGATTTGTTTGAATCGTTGTACCATTATGCTAGAGATTTGGGTTATGAAGTGATTTTCTATCAAGCGACAAATCGTCATATGCCGCTATATCATGATTTTGGTAACCAGTTCTTTAAATTGGGTGAAGAAGCGGTCATTGATTTAACAACATTTACAACTTCTGGTAAAAAACGCAGAGGATTCAGAGCAACGTTAAATAAACTAGAAGACCAAAATGTTCACTTTGAGATTATAGAACCGCCATATACAGATGAATTCCTTAAAGAGTTGGAAGATATTAGTGATCAATGGTTAGACGGTAAAAATGAAATGCATTTCTCAGTCGGCCGTTTCACACATGATTATTTATCAAAAGCACCGATTGGAATTCTAAAAGAAGAAAATGGCCGTGTCATCGCATTCTGCAGTTTAATGCCGACGTATTACAATGATTCCATTTCAGTAGATTTAATTCGTTGGTTGCCAGATGTAGATTTACCGTTGATGGATGCGCTCTATCTGCATATGTTGTTATGGAGCCAAGAAAAAGGCTACAAAGCATTTAACATGGGTATGGCGACCTTATCCAATGTCGGTCAAAATGAATACTCATATTGGAATGAACGTGTCGCAGGTAAAATCTTTGATAACTTTAATACGTTATATCGCTTCAGCGGTTTAAGACGTTATAAAGATAAATTCAAACCAGAGTGGGAACCACGATATTTAGTTTACTCAAGACACAGTTCTTTATGGCAAAGTATGATTAAAGTGTTGTTAGTAATTCGTTCTAAACACTAGTTGAACCGTTTCATACTGCAAGGTGCATATAAAGATTGAGGCCAAAAAAGGTCTCGGTCTTTTTTTAATGGTTTACGATTAAACGTATGTAAACTTTGTTATCCAAATATTTTATTTTAATCCAAAATTCAGAAAACTAAGAAAAGTCTATTGACATTGTCTGAATTTCAGTCTATACTCTGAATAAATTAATAAAAAAACTTATCAAGAATGGTGGAGGGACTGGCCCTACGATACCAGGCAACCTATTTAAGTTAGGTGCTAATTCCAGCAGGTGAAGACCTGAAAGATAAGCCCGTAGCGAGTCTATCTTTTTCAGGTAGGCTCGTTTTTTACATTTAAGGAGGAAATGAACATGACAAATGATTTTAAATTCGAAACGTTACAATTACACGCAGGACAAGAGGTAGATGAAGCATCGCATTCGAGAGCGGTACCGATTTATCAAACAACATCTTTCACATTTGATGATACACAACATGCGGCCAATTTATTCGGCTTAAAAGAATTAGGTAATATTTACTCACGTTTAACAAACCCGACAGTAGCAGTGTTTGAAACACGTGTAGCAGAACTTGAAGGCGGTGTCGCTGGGGTTGCGGTAGCTTCAGGTATGGCTGCAATCACATATGCGATTCAAACTGTTGCAGATGCAGGTGATCACATTGTCGCAAGCTCTACGTTATACGGTGGTACACATACATTATTTGCACATACGTTACCTAAATTCGGTATTGATGTTTCAATCGTAGACAGCAAAAACTTTGATGAAGTTAAAAATGCGATTAAAGAGAATACAAAAGCACTTTATATCGAAACAATCGGTAACCCTGAAGGTAATGTTGAAGATATCGAAAAATTAGCAGAAATTGCACATGAAGCGGGTATTCCATTAATTGTTGATAATACATTTGCTTCTCCATACTTAATCCAACCAATCAAATACGGTGCGAACATTGTGGTACATTCAGCGACTAAATTTATTGGTGGTCATGGTACTTCAATGGGTGGTGTTGTCGTTGATGGCGGTAACTTCGATTGGACACAAAACGATAAATTCCCAAGCTTAACAGAACCTGATCCATCTTATCACGATTTAGTGTTCACTGAAGCGTTCGGACCTGCTGCTTTAGCATTCAAAGTCAGAACAACATTATTACGTGATACAGGTGCAGCACTTTCTCCATTTAATGCTTTCTTATTACTACAAGGTTTAGAAACATTATCATTACGTGTTGAACGTCATGTTGAAAACGCAGAAAAAGTTGCGAAATTCTTAGAAAACCATGACAAAGTTGAATGGGTTAAATATGCAGGCTTACCATCAAGCGAATACTATGATTTAAAAGAAAAATATTTACCTAAAGGTGCAAGCTCTATTTTCACTTTCGGTGTCAAAGGCGGTTATGACGCAGGCATTAAATTTATCGAATCTTTAGAACTCTTCTCTTTACTTGCGAACGTCGGCGATGCGAAATCATTAGTGATTCATCCGGCTTCTACAACACACGCACAATTAAATGAAGAAGATCAATTGAAAGCAGGTATTACACCTGAAACAATCCGTGTGTCTATCGGTCTTGAACATATTGATGATATTATCGCTGACTTAGAAAAAGGATTAGACGCGATTTAAGATGTTGTTTATTGATAGCGTTCCGATTCTGCCTGTACTAAAAACAGAGCAAATCGAATTTAAAGAGAAGCGTATACCTGAAGGTTTGAATTTATTGATTGTTAATTTGATGCCGGTGAAACAAGATGCTGAAAGACAGTTGCTGAGACTGCTTGGTTTGACGAGCCACGCAATTAATGTTGACTTCATCTATCCGGTTACTCACAAATCGCAGTCTGCTTCTTATAATCATGCAGAACAGTATTATAAAACGTTTGAAGCTGTCAAACATCGCCATTACGATGGCATGATTATGACAGGGGCTCCTGTAGAACATCTTGATTTCTCTGAAGTCTATTACATCGAGGAATTAAGAAAGATTTTTGATTGGTCGAATACACATGTGAAACAACGTTTGTTTATTTGCTGGGGTGCGCAATTTGCTTTGAATTATCGCTTCGGTATTCATAAGCGAATGTTTAAAAAGAAACTCACTGGAATTTATCGCTATCATATTTTACAAGCACATCCCGCGTTATCTGAAATACCAGAATACATTATTCCGCAATCTAGAGGTTCTTATATGGATCCAGGAGAAGTCATGGAAGAAGAAGACTTAAATGTGATTACGTATAGTCCGTATACGGGTATAGACTTTATCTCTAATCGCAATCAAACAGATTTATTTATCGGCGGTCATTTTGAATATGAGAATGATACGTTGTTAAATGAATTTAAACGTGATAGTGATAAGTCTAAAGAAACCGCAGTTAAACCTAAAAACTACTTCAGAAGAGATTCTCTAGACTTGTTGCCAGCCCATTGGATTTCTTATGCGCAACAATTATTCCAAAACTGGACGGATATGATGTATGCATCGCGTTGGTCAAATGCAGACCAAACAGCAGATTCAATTCTAAAACAAAATAAAGCATAGAAAAAATGCGCAAGTCTGTCATCAATCATTATGATGAGCTTGCGCATTTTTATATGATAATCAGCTTATGAGTCTTTTCGTTGTTGTTTGATGGCTTCACGTTGTGCTTGTTCTTCTTGATAACGTTCTGGATTCTTTTTATAGAAGTCTTGATGATATGTTTCTGCTTCATAGAATGTCGCAACAGGTAAAACCTTCGTCGCAACAGCTTTATCTTTGTTGATAGTTGATTTTAATGACTCGATATATTGTTCAGCGGTTTCTTGTTGGTCTTCATTAGTATAGAATATAGCTGTACGGTACTGTGAGCCTCGATCTTGATATTGACCTTCAGCGTCGGTAGGATCGATGACTGAAAAGAAAATCTCAAGTAATTTATTGTATGAAATTAAGGCAACATCGTACTCTATTTTAACGGTTTCTAAATGACCGGTTTGACCTGTTTTAACTTGTTCATACGTGGGATGATCAACAGTGCCTCCCATGTAGCCGGATGTAACTTTTTCAACACCATCAAAGGTATCGAAAGGTTTAGTCATGCACCAAAAGCATCCCCCGGCAAAATAAGCTGTATTGATATTCATTCAATCTATCCTTTCTTTTTATGGGACCTTAGTACCATTTGCTTAGAAAATACTTGATTTTTAAAAGAAAATTATATAACTTTAGTATGTATTAATTATATTACATAGGCTGTTAATTTTGAAGTATAAGGTTGGTTAAAATGACAAATGAAACGAATAATGACAATTATAAACGAAGCAGTGGCGAACAACCGCTTCCGAAACGCACCAAGAAACGCATGCGCAAACTTCCGTTTGTGATTTTAGGTATCTTAATTGTATTTATTATTATGGTTGTATATGCGGTGTCTGGGTATAGAAGCGGTATTAATTATGCGAAAAAACATAATTCGAATATGAAAGTAGAAAAGTTTAACGGTCCTGTTAAAAACGACGGTAAGATTTCTATTTTACTCTTAGGGGCAGACAAATCAGATGGCGGTAAATCTAGAACAGACTCTATCATGGTAGCACAATATGACTATATTCATAAAAAAATGAAAGTGGTCTCTGTGATGCGTGATACATACGCAAAAATTCCAGGATATAGAGACTATAAAATTAATGCAGCCTATTCATTAGGCGGTGCTGAGCTTTTAAGAAAAGCTTTGGTTGAAAACTATGGTATTAACCCTGAATACTATGCGGTCGTGGATTTCGAAGGTTTCGAGAAAATGGTCGATGAGTTAGCTCCTGATGGTGTTCCGATTGATGTAGAGAAAGATATGTCAGAATTAATTGGTGTCTCACTGAAAAAAGGGCATCATAATTTAAATGGTAAAGAGTTATTAGGTTATGCACGTTTTCGTCATGACCCTGAAGGTGACTTTGGTCGTGTCAGACGACAACAACAAGTGATTCAAGCGTTAAAACAAGAAATGACAAAACCAGGTGCGATTTTTAAATTACCTAAAGTCGCAGGTATTTTACGTGGTTATTTGAATACAGATATTCCAGACTCTGCGTTAATTCAAACGGGTATGAACTTCGGTATCCGCGGTGATAAAGACGTGAAGACATTAACGGTTCCGATGAAAGGGACTTATCAAGATATTCAAACACCTGAAAGCGGCAGTGCGTTAGAAGTAGATAAGCCTGCGAATAAAAAGGCAATTGAAGAATTTTTAAATGACAACAGCAATGATAACAGCAACAAGAAAAAAGAAGGACAAAATTAACAGCGCAGTACTTTGGTTCATATTGATGGAATATATGGATTGAGTAGCAAGCAGTCGGCATATAGATGTCGGCTGTTTTTTACGTTTAAAGCGGTGTGGGTGGTCTGTATGTGTGTGTAAAGTGGATAGAGATGTGAAGGTGAGCTATAGGTATAAGGGTGTAGTGAGAAGAGAACAGTTTTGATGTGAAACGAAGGAAGTTAAGGTAAAGGAGAGGTAAGTAGTAAAGAGGATAGAAATAGATGAGAGGTAAAGGTGAAAGAGGAGATAGAGAGGTAAAATAAGAAAGGTGAGAAGCGGTTAGTGATAATGATTAACTGCTGCTCACCTTTTTTTATTATTGGTCTGATTTTCTAACGCCGCCGACACCGTAATGTGTTGGTTTCATTTCTTCTAATACTACACTGATAGCGTTGCGATCAGCATTTGTAGTTTTTTCTACAGCATCTGTTACTTCTTTCACTAATGCTTTTAATTGTTCGTCTGT
This sequence comes from Staphylococcus sp. CWZ226, assembly GCF_018986355.1. Lineage (NCBI taxonomy): Bacteria > Bacillati > Bacillota > Bacilli > Caryophanales > Staphylococcaceae > Staphylococcus > Staphylococcus sp. CWZ226. Next base: position 119,701 of record NZ_JAHMSB010000005.1, read on the forward strand.
ACGACCTTCGATTAATTTAATGTTTACTAATGGCATGAGAACGCCTCCCTTGTTTGATGTAAGTTTATTATACCACTAATGTATCGAAGAGATTAGGAATATAATAATTTTTAAAACAGAACATTTGTTCTCTTTAGTATTGAATAAGAACAAATGTTCGTATATACTAAAAGTATCAGAAGCGGGGGTGTTACAATGTATGATTACCATTTATTAGAGGATAGAGATATTTTATGTATTGACCAAAAAAGCTTCTTTGCGAGTGTATCGTGTATCTCAAAAGGTTTAGATCCTTTAAAGACAAAGCTTGCGGTGGTCGCTGATACAAAACGACAAGGTTCTGTTGTATTAGCAGCAACACCGCCATTAAAAGCCATCGGTATAACCACAGGTTCAAGATTGTTTGAAATTCCGCACCGCAATGATATTTATATTATTAATCCCAGTATGCGTAAGTATCTGGACGTTTCGATTATGATTTCTAAAATTGCTTTGCAGTATGTACCACCTGAAGATTTGCATCAGTATAGTATTGATGAATTTTTTATGGATGTGACAGACAGTTATCATCGCTTCAGTAGTACCGTCCATTCATTTTGTATCAAATTGATGAAAGAAATTTATGAACAGACACAGATATACTGTACAATCGGTATTGGTTCAAATATGTTGCTGAGTAAACTTGCGATGGATATTGAAGCAAAACATAATGATAACCGTATTGCGGAATGGCGTTATCAAAATGTGCCAGAGAAGTTATGGAATATCCAACCGTTGCATAAGTTTTGGGGAATCAATACACGTACCGAAAAGAAATTGAATAAGCGTGGGATATTTACGATTGGCGATTTAGCACATTATCCTTATCAATACCTAAAACGAGATTTTGGAATTAAAGGGATTGATTTACATCTGCATGCACATGGGATTGATCAAAGTAAAATACGGGAGAAACATAAAATTACCAATCCATCGATTTGTAAGAGTCAGATATTAATGCACGACTATACGTATGAAGATGCGAAAGTCGTCATGCAAGAGTTAATTGAAGATGTAGCAATGCGCGTTAGATTACGTAAAATGCGTGCACGTACTATTCATTTTTCTTTTGGTTATAAAGATGGTGGAGGCGTGCATAAACAGTTCACATTAGACGAACCGACAAATTTGGAAAAAGAGATTTGGAAAGGCGTAGAAAAGTGGGCAAATCAATTATGCGAAAAAGAGCTGCTTTATCGCACGCTCAGTGTTTCATTAACACAATTTGTGCCTGAAGGTATTCAACAATTAAATCTATTTGTAGATGAGTATGAAAGAAAACGAAGTGAAGCTTTAGCGAAAGCAATTGATCAACTACAAGAAAAATATGGTAAAGGTATTGTTTCAAAAGCCATCTCTTATACAGATGCTGGTACGAAATACGGACGCTTAGGTCTTATGGCAGGCCATAAAATGTAAAGAAAGCTCCCTATAAAGCTTGATGTATGCTTTGAAGGGAGCTTTTAATGATTTATAGACTGTAAGTATCGAATTCATTTAAGGCATTAATGCCAAGTTCACGATCTTCAGGTGTTTTGAAACTGATGCGTAATGCACCATAGATATCTTCTCTGACTTCCACAATATTAATGTTACTTATAGAAATATTATGTAAACTTAGTATAGATGTTACTTTGCTAATCATACCAGGTTCGTCAGGGATGTCGACGTATAATTCGTAAGAACTAGACACAGCACCTGGTTTTTTCGCTGGTAACTGATTACGGTACTCACGTGCTTGCTCGAAAAATTGATAAATACCTTCGTTATCGTCATTTTTGATTTGTGAAGCGAGTAGGGCGAGTTGTGTTTGCCATTCTTCGATACCAGATAAGATATATGCTTTATTCTCATGCATAATATCGCTCCACATTTCAGGACTGCTGCTGGCAATACGTGTGATATCTCGGAAACCACCAGCTGCTAACTGTTTAATTAACGGGGAATCTTGATCATGATTTAAACTTAAATTGACTAAAGATGCTGCAGCGATATGAGGAATATGACTGACAATACTCGTCACAAAATCATGTTCTTCAGGTGATGTAGCAATGACTTTTGCGCGTGTGGCTTGGAGTAACTGTTTAATTTCTTCTGAAGCTGCATCGTTGTCTTTTTCTGAATGCACCAGCATGTAGTAAGCATTTTCGAATAAATTCTTTTTAGCGTTTAAGATGCCTGATTTGTGGCTGCCGGCCATTGGATGTCCTCCGATCAAGTGAATGTTCTCTGCTAGTAATTGTTTTTCAAAGGCTTGAATTGTCCCTTTAGTGCTTCCAGTATCTGTAATGATCAACCCAGGTTTTGTAGACAAATTTGTAAGAGTCTTTAGATATTGAACGGTTTGTTGGACAGGTGTTGCATAAATGATAATGTCTGCTTTTGCTACTGCTGCTTCATAATCTAATACTTTTTCATCAATAATCCCAATAGATAGGGCTTTATCAAGTTGACTTGGATTAGAATCATAGGCGATGATATTGACATCATCATGAAAGTACTTGAAATTGGTAGCTAAACTGCCTCCGATTAAACCTAAACCAACAAATAAAATATTTTTAGTCAAAAGACTCACCTCTGTCTAAATTTTCAGAATAGCGATATTATAGTGTATATTTTCAAATGGTGCAAGGTCTTTCACTTATCTATTTCGATTTCTATTTGGAAAATTAATCGGTACAATAAGAGTAAGGAGGGGTCTTTTATGTCAAAAAATATTTTTGAAACTATTAAAACATTAACCGAAATTCCAAGCCCATCAGGTGATGCTTATCAAGCTATAGAGTATGTGCAATCTTTTGCGGAGGATTTAGGGTATCCGACTTATGTGACAAATAAAGGTGCATTGATGATTACAGTTAAAGGTGAAAATGATGTAGATCATCGTTGTATTACTGCACATGTAGATACTTTAGGCGCAATGGTCAAAGAAATTAAAGAAGATGGTCGCTTAGGTATTGAGTTGATTGGCGGTTATGCGTTCAACGCAATTGAAGGTGAATACTGTACGATTCATACAGATTCAGGTAAAAACTATACAGGCACTATTTGTTTACATGAAACTTCAGTTCATGTTTATAAAGACAACCATAATATTCCACGAGATAAAGAACATATGGAAATCAGAATTGATGCGGTAACACATAATGAAGAAGATACACGCCAATTAGGTATTGAAGTAGGGGACTTTGTAAGTTTAGATCCTAGAACAATCATTACAGAGAATGACTTTATTAAATCTCGTCATTTAGATGACAAGGCAAGTGTTGCGATGATTATGGATTTCTTAGAAGACTATAGCAACAATGATAAAACATTGCCTTATACGACACACTTCTTTATTTCAAATAATGAAGAAATTGGTTATGGTGCGAATGCGTCAATTCCAGGTAAAGTGAATGAATACATCGCATTTGATATGGGTGCGTTAGGTGATGGTCAAACGTCAGACGAATATACAGTGTCGATTTGTGCTAAAGATGCATCAGGACCATATCATAAAAAATTACGCCAACATCTTACACAATTGGCGAAAGAAAATAATATTCCATACAAAGTTGATATTTATCCTTACTATGGCTCAGATGCTTCAGCTGCGTTACGCGCAGGAGCAGATATAAAACACGGTTTATTTGGTGCGGGTATCGAATCTTCACATGCGTTAGAGCGTACGCATCTTGATTCAATCAAAGCGACACAACGTTTACTTGAAGTCTATCTTTATTCAGAAATGGTTGGAGATTAATTCGAAATAGTTAGAATTTTTGAATTTATGTGTTGACATCTTAAAAAAGAGCGTGTATTATTCAAAGTACATTGCAAACGACGTTAGAAGTAAACGTAGCTTATATGATTTGTAGCACACAGAAAACTGATGGTTGATGTAAATCAGTACAACATATAATGTGAATTGGGCTTTTAATGTGCAAGATCAACAATTTAAATAATGAATAAGAACATGAAAATGTTGAACTAAGGTGGCACCACGGTAACGCGTCCTTATCGGAAGAGCGTTATTGTGGTGTTTTTATATTGAGTTAAAAAGAAAAAGAGAAATACAGTGAAGAGATAAAATGAAGTAGTTAAGCAGTTAGAGTAAATTCAGAAAGTTAGTGGTTGATGCAAACTAACCTCGCTGCCTAATGAATTGGGTTTTGTTGGAAGCTGACAATTCAATCAAGTATGAGTGGGTCATCAAACTGATGGCTAATAAAGGTGGTACCGCGCCAAAAGCGTCCTTGTTACAACAAACAAGGACGCTTTTTATTATGGGAGGAGAATTAACATAATGGATGTAGTATACAAGAGATTAAATGCTGATATTACCCCTGAAGCATTAGCACAATTAGCAAAGCGAAAAATTATTTTAGAAAGTGCAAGTCAAAATAAAACTAAAGGTCGTTATTCAGTCGTTGCCTTTGATATATACGGTGAGGTGATATTGACTGAAGATGAACTTACAATAAAAACATCAGAACAAACAATCACAGAAACGAAACAACCTTATCAAAGACTTAAAGATTATGTTCAAAGCTATTACGCAGAGATTGAAGAGGACTTATTAAAAGATCTACCATTTATTTCAGGATTTATCGGCTCATGTAGTTTTGATTTAGTCAGACATGAATTTCCAGTACTAAAGAAAAGACAAGTAGCTGACAAACCAAATCAAACTGATGTTCATTTATACATGATTGAAAATGTATATGTATTTGATCATTATAAAGAATACTTGTATGTGATATCTACAAACTTATTCTCGAATGAGCCGCCTGAAGCGATTGAAAAAAGAGTAAACCAACAAATAGATGCTTTACAAAATGTTAAATTGTATCAGCCAGATACTTCTTTTGTGCCAAGTCAAAAAGATATTATTCCGAATATTCATGACAATCAATTTATTCAAAATATTTCGAAATTTAAACAGTTAATTACTGAGGGAGATATGTTCCAAGTTGTCCCTTCAAGAATTTATCGTTATAAACATGAGTTCGGCGATAAATTACATGACTTATCTTATCAACTGTATCGTAAGTTGAAACGTCAAAATCCAAGTCCATATATGTATTACTTAAATATCGATGAACCGATTATCGTCGGAAGTTCACCTGAAAGTTTCGTCAAAGTTAAAGGTAATGAAGTTGTTACTAATCCAATTGCCGGAACAATCAAAAGGGGACAAACACCTGAAGAAGACGAAGCTAATGCACAGCAATTGTTAAGTGATGAAAAAGAGTTAAGTGAACATCGTATGTTAGTAGATTTAGGAAGAAATGATATTCATCGTGTCAGTAAGACAGGCACATCTAAAATTGAACGTTTAATGGAAATTGAAAAATATGAACACGTGATGCATATCGTTAGTGTCGTAACTGGGCAGCTAAATGAAAAAATGTCACCTATGGACATTATCGCAAGCTTATTACCAACAGGCACGGTATCGGGTGCACCAAAACTCAGAGCAATTGAACGTATCTATGAAGCACATCCGTATAAACGTGGCGTTTACAGCGGTGGTGTCGGTTATATCAACTGCAATCACGATTTAGATTTCGCTTTAGCGATTCGTACGATGTTAATTGATCAGACGTATGTAGATGTAGAGGCAGGATGTGGTGTTGTATATGATTCAATACCTGAAAAAGAATTAGAAGAAACGAAACTTAAAGCGAAAAGCTTATTGGAGGTTACACCATGATATTAATCGTAGATAATTATGACTCATTTACTTATAACTTAGTGAATATCGTAGCAGGTTACACAGATGTCGTGGTGAAATACCCTGATGATCCGACAGTCTTTGACTTACAGCCAGATGCGGTGATTATTTCACCGGGACCTGGTCATCCTGAAGATACAGACGACTTAAATCGTATTATTAAACACTTTGAAGACTTGCCGATTTTAGGTATCTGCTTAGGTGCACAGGCTTTGACATGTTACTACAAAGGACATGTTATCCAAGGTGCCAGTGTCTTACATGGCAAGATTGATACGATGCACCAATTAAAACCGACAGTCTTATACGAAGGGTTGCCTGAAGCATTTAAAATCATGCGTTACCACTCGCTCATCAGCGATCCAGAAACATTCCCAGAATCATTAGTTATTACAGGAGAAACAACGGATTGTATTCAATCTTTCGAACATCAAGATAAACCACATTATGGTATCCAGTATCATCCAGAATCTTTTGCGACTGAACATGGTACTGAGATTATTCATAACTTTATTAAACTCGTTGAGAAAGGGGCTAGCAGCCATGACACTTATTCAAAAAATCCAAACACAACCGAACTTAACGCAACAAGACATTAATACATTTATCCAAACGTTAATAAACCCGGATATTGATAATGAAACAAAAGCAGAATTGTTACGTGATTATACTGCTCGCCCATTAAATCAAACAGAAGTCACTTATTTAGTAGCAGCAATGATTCAAACGATGTATCCTGTACAACCGGTTTACCCTGGTGCTATGTGTGTATGTGGTACAGGTGGCGATAAATCAAATAGCTTCAATATTTCAACAACCGCTTCTTTCATCGTCGCTGCAGCAGGTGTCAACGTACTAAAACACGGCAACCGCAGTATCACATCCGCTTCAGGCAGCAGTGACTTACTCAATAAAATGGGAATCGCTAGTTCGCAAGTCGCTGATGTTGAAACAAGAATGCAAGAAACAGGTTTAGCCTTTTTAAATGCGACAGACACGTATCCGGTCATGAAATATATCCAACCGATTCGCAAAATGTTAGAAGGTCCAACCATCTTTAACATCTTAGGACCTATGATTCATCCATTCAAATTAGAGTATCAAGTCGTAGGGGTTTACAATCCAGAGTTTGTGAAACCAATGGCTGAAACACTCTATGACTTAGGTCGAAAACGTGCCATCGTGTTACACGGCGCAAACGGAATGGACGAAGCGACATTGTCTGGAGAAAACATTATTTATGAAGTGAACCAAGAAACAGGTATTACGTCTTATCATTTAAATGCTGAAGATGTGGGCTTAACACCAGCAAGTAATGAAACATTAAAAGGCGGCACACCTGCAGAAAACTTAGAAATTACCTTAAATATTTTAACTGGCAAAGATCATTCAAGTAAACGTGATGTCGTGGTATTAAATGCTGGTATCGCATTGTATGTCGCAGAAAAAGCAGATTCGATTCAAGAAGGTGTGACATTAGCACAACAATTAATCGATGAAGGTAAAGCTTTTGCTCAATATAAAAAAACAGGAGGGCAAGTGCATGACTATATTGGATGACATTGTTGAATATAAGAAATCGTTATTAGAAGAAGGGTACTATGATCGTTTATTACGTACACTTCCAGTAACCAATGTTAAATATAAAAAGAAACTAAGTGAACGTTTAAAAGAACGTAGTCATTTATCAGTCATCGCAGAAATTAAATCTAAAAGTCCTTCAGTTAAGAAATTACCTGATCGAGATTTGACACAACAAGTTAAAGATTATGAAGCCTACGGTGCACAAGCAATTTCTATTCTGACTGATGAATATTATTTCGGCGGCAGTTATGAACGCTTAAATAAACTTACACAAGAAACGACATTACCTGTATTATGTAAAGACTTTATGATAGAACCGATTCAAATTGATGTGGCATATCGCGCAGGTGCATCCATCATTTTACTCATCGTCAATATTTTAGATGATCAACAAATGCATGAACTTTATCAATATGCGAAATCTTTAGATTTAGATGTGTTAGTAGAAGTACACAGTAAGCAAGAATTAGCGAGAGCTTATCAACTTGCGCCAGATATTATTGGTGTAAACAACCGTGATTTAACACGTTTTGTGACGAATGTCGAACATACTAATGAAATACTAGAGAATAAAAAAGATGGTTATTACTATATTTCAGAAAGCGGCATTCATACACAAGAAGACGTCGAAAAAATTGTGGGTTCAGGTATAGATGGCATCTTAGTTGGTGAATCACTTATGAAGTGTGATGATTTATCCCAATTCTTACCAAGCTTACAGCTAAAAAAGGAGCAGTAAGATGTTCTTAAAATATTGCGGCTTTCAATCAGAAGACGATGTTACACGAGCCATAGAGAATGATATAGATGCGATAGGCTTTATCCACTATCCCAAAAGTAAACGTCATCAAAGTATAGAAGACATTGCACAATTAACAAAACTTGTACCAGAAAAGATTCATAAAGTAGTAGTGGTCGTTAATCCAACAAAGGAAATTGTTGCAAAACTTATAGAAGAAACAAATATTGATACGATTCAATTTCACGGACATGAAGATGTTGCACTATTACGATGGTGCAACTCACAATATCCTGGCATTCAAATATACAAAGCACTTCCAGCAAGTTCTGAACTAGTTGAAGCCATTGAAACTTATCGAAACGAAGTAGATTTATTTATTATCGATACACCTTCCATCCATTATGGCGGCACTGGTCAATCATTTGATTGGCAATTACTGAAACAACTCTCAGATGTTCCGTATTTAGTGGCAGGCGGTATGGATTTAGAGAAGATTCAACAATTCGAACAACTCGATATTCAAACAACAGGATTCGACATCGCAAGTGGCATTGAAGTAGAAGGTCGAAAAGATCCACAAGCAATGAAACAAATTTCAAATTATATTAAGGAGAGAGATAAAAATGACGAACGAAACAACACAACCCATTCAAACTGAAGTAGATGAACTTGGATTCTTTGGTAATTATGGCGGACGCTATGTCCCAGAAACATTAATGCCAGCGATTCAAGAATTAAGACAGGCTTATGATGAAGCTAAAAATGATCCCGAATTCCAACAAGAATTAGATTACTATTTAAAAGATTATGTAGGACGTGAAACACCTTTAACTTATGCGAAATCCTATACAGAAGAGTTAGGTGGCGCAAAAATTTATTTAAAACGTGAAGACTTAAACCATACAGGCGCACATAAAATTAATAATGCTTTAGGTCAAGCCTTACTAGCTAAACGTATGGGCAAACGTAAATTGGTTGCTGAAACAGGTGCAGGCCAACATGGTGTAGCCAGTGCAACCGTGGCAGCACTCTTTGATATGGAACTTGTGGTTTTCATGGGTGAAGAAGATATCCAACGTCAAGCATTGAACGTATTCAGAATGGAATTATTAGGTGCCAAAGTAGTGTCTGTGACAGATGGTCAAGGTACATTATCGGATGCGGTGAACAAGGCGTTACAATATTGGGTCAGCCACGTTGACGATACACACTATTTATTAGGTTCAGCATTAGGACCAGATCCGTTCCCAACAATGGTTCGTGATTTCCAAAGTGTCATCGGCAATGAAATTAAATCACAAATTTTAGAAAAAGAAGGTCGTTTACCTGACGCAGTAGTTGCATGTGTAGGCGGCGGTTCTAACTCAATTGGTACGTTCTATCCTTTTGTACAAGATAAAGACGTAAAATTGTATGGTGTAGAAGCTGCAGGTGAAGGTGAAGACACAGAAAAACATGCTTTAGCAATCGGTAAAGGCTCTGTTGGTGTCTTACATGGTACGAAAATGTATCTATTACAAGATGACAACGGTCAAATCGGTTTAGCACACTCTATTTCAGCGGGTCTAGATTATCCAGGTATTGGACCTGAGCATAGTTACTACCATGATATTGGTCGTGCGGAATACCCAAGTGCATCAGATGAAGAAGCGATGGAAGCTTTAATCAGATTTACGAAAGCAGAAGGCATTATTCCAGCAATTGAAAGTGCACATGCCTTAAGTTATGTAGAAAAATTAGCACCGACAATGGGCAAAGATGAAATTATTGTTGTTACTGTTTCAGGTCGAGGAGATAAAGACATGGATACAATTCGTAAATATACACAAGAACGAGGTGAAGGTCATGAGTAAACTATTTATTCCTTATATTATGGGTAACAAAAAATTCATTGATAATTTAAAAGTCTTACAAGAAGAAGGGGCAGATATTGTTGAAATCGGCCTACCATTTTCAGATCCTGTCGCAGATGGTCCAACAATTATGGATGCAGGCAGTAAGGCAATTAAAGAAGGTATGAGTGCACGCGTGATTTTAGATGAGCTTAAAGCACATAAAGATGAATTACAAGGGTCTAAATATGTCTTAATGACTTACTATAATGTGATATTACATTATGGAGAAGCAGCATTTCTAGAAGACTGTGAGGCAGCAGGTGTATACGGTTTAATTATTCCGGATTTACCATTTGAACTTGCAGAACAACTCAAAGCACGTTTCCCTGATCGCAAAGTCAATATCATCTCATTAATTGCTATGACCGCTTCAAACGAACGTATTGAACACATCGCAGCACATGCTGAAGGATTCATCTATACTGTAACAATGAATGCGACAACTGGAGATAATGGAGCGTTCCACCCAGAATTACAACAAAAAATTGCATTCATTCAAGAAAAAGCAAATGTACCTGTTGTAGCAGGATTCGGTATCAGAACACCAGAACAAGTCGCAGAAGTGACACGTTTCGCTGATGGTGCAGTCATTGGCAGTGAAATCGTCAAACGTTTCGCAAATGACGAAGAAGCAAAAACAAGAGGTTACTTACAAAGTATTCGTAAAGCATTAGATGAAAATAAAACAACTGCACAATCATAAAATGTTTTTTTAAATCAGGGTCTGTCTCAGACTCTGATTTTCACTTTATATATAGTGGTTTTGATAACGGTTTGACACGTGTGCGTGTTATGATAGATAAGCAAGGTTATTACACAAAGTACTTACTTAAAGGCGAACCAGAATAGTTGTAAGAAGTTAAATTCTTGCTTAACATACATAATAAAACAACAGAAATGAAAGGTTTCAATTTTAGTTTTCCTTTTGGGTATTGTATAATAATGAAGATTGAAAATTGATACCAATAAGAAATTAAAAGATAGAGAATACGAATTAGGAGTTATTGAAATTATGAAGTTTACCAATTTAACTACAGCTGAATTTGGAGATTTTACAGATAAAATGCCGTATAGCCATTTTACACAAATGGTAGGCAACTATGAGTTGAAAGTTGCAGAAGGTACAGAAACACATCTTGTCGGGGTGAAAGACAAAGATGACAATGTCATTGCAGCATGTTTACTTACAGCTGTGCCAGTAATGAAATTCTTTAAATATTTCTATTCAAACCGTGGGCCGGTCATTGACTATGATAATAAAGAATTAGTCCATTACTTCTTTAGAGAATTAAAGGCATATGTTAAACAATACAATGCATTATACTTAAGAGTAGATCCATATTTACCATATCAATACCGTAACCATGATGGTGAGATTATAGGAAATGCAGGTCATGATTGGATATTTGATAAAATGGAACAATTGGGTTATATCCATCAAGGCTTTACAACTGGCTTTGATCCGATTATTCAAATTCGTTTCCATTCTGTATTAGATTTAAAAGATAAAACACCACAAGATGTTTTAAAAGGTATGGATAGTCTACGTAAACGTAATACGAAAAAAGTAAAACGTAATGGTGTAAAAGTCCGCTTCTTAGGTGAAGATGAAATGCATATTTTCCGTAAATTTATGGAAGATACTGCAGAAGCGAAAGACTTTGATGATCGTGAAGACGACTTCTATTATCACAGACTAAAACACTATAAAGATCGTGTCTTAGTACCGATGGCTTACATTGATTTTGAAGAGTATATTAATGAATTGAACGCTGAACAAAAGAATTTAGAAAAAGAAATCAATAAAGCTGAGAAAGACTTGAATAAGAATCCTGAGAACCAAAAAGCTGCACGCAAAAAAGAAAACCTTGAACAACAATTAGAAGCACATCATCAAAAAGTTGCTGAAGCGCGCGACTTACAACAAAAACATGGTAATGAACTACCGATTTCAGCTGGATTCTTTATTATTAATCCATTTGAAGTTGTTTATTATGCAGGTGGTACTGCGAATGAATACCGTCACTTTGCGGGAAGTTATGCAGTGCAATGGGAAATGATCAACTATGCGATCAACCATGGTATCGATCGTTATAACTTCTATGGTATCAGCGGCCACTTTACTGAAGACGCTGAGGATGCAGGCGTTGTGAAGTTCAAAAAAGGATTTAACGCAGATGTAATTGAATATGTTGGAGACTTTATTGCACCGATTAATAAGCCGATGTATAAACTTTATACAACGCTTAAGAAAATCAAAGATAGATAAACATAAGGTAGAAGGGAAATAAAGAAATGAAATTTACAGAGTTGACAGTTAAAGAATATGACAATTTTGTGCAGAATCCATCGCTAGAAAGCCATTATTTTCAAACGAAAGAAAATATCGGCACAAGAGAAGCAGACGGTTTTGAAGTTGTATTATTAGGGATTAAAGACATCGACAACCGTGTGATTGCAGCAAGTTTATTCTCTAAAATTCCTACAATGGGAAGTTATGTTTATTATTCAAACCGTGGTCCGGTGATGGACTATAGCGATTTAGGTCTTGTAGAGTTTTATTTACGTGAGTTAGAGAAATACTTACGTCAGCATAATTGCTTATATGTGAAATTAGATCCATATTGGATTTACCAAATTTATGATAAAGACGTAAACCCATTCCCAAGTCGTGAACAAAACGATGCACTTGTGAACTTATTTAAATCACACGGTTACCATCACCATGGCTTCACAACAAAATACGACACTTCAAGCCAAGTGCGTTGGATGGGGGTCTTAGATCTTAAAGACGAAACACCAGCCTCTCTTAAAAAACAATTTGATAGCCAACGTAAACGTAATATCAATAAGTCAATTAATTATGGGGTAAAAGTTCGTTTCTTAGGTGAAGACGAACTAGATAAATTCTTCAAGTTATATCGTGAAACTGAAGAACGTGCTGGTTTCGTTTCAAAAACAGATGAGTACTTCAAAAACTTCATTGAGCACTATGGTGATAAAGTATTAATCCCATTAGCTTATATTGATTTAGATGAGTACATCACATCGCTACAAGAGTCATTAAATGATAAAGAAGGCCGTCGTGATCAAATGATGGCGAAAGAAAATAAATCTGATAAACAATTGAAGAAAATCTCAGAGTTGGATAAACAAATTGAACATGACCAAAAAGAATTGCTGAAAGCGAGCGAATTGCGTCAAACAGATGGTTCAATTCTAGATTTAGCTGCAGGGGTTTATTTCGCAAATGCCTATGAAGTGAACTACTTCTCTGGTGGTTCTTCAGAGAAATATAATCAATATATGGGACCATATATGATGCATTGGTTCATGATTAACTATTGCTTCGAACATGGTTATGATCGTTATAATTTCTATGGTTTATCAGGTGATTTCACTGAAGATAGTGAAGACTACGGTGTGTACCGCTTCAAACGCGGCTTCAATGTACAAATTGAAGAATTAATCGGAGATTTCTATAAACCAATTCAAAAAGTGAAATATTGGATTTTCAATACGTTGAATAACATCCGTCAAAAAGTAAAAAAATAAATGCTTTTATAAGAAGCAACCTAACATAATAAAAAACGTGCTTTCCTCATCAAATTTTGAAGAAAGCACGTTTTTTTGAATTAATTAGTGCGCAAATGCGTCAAAGACATAGTTTAAACCGATTAATAGGAAAGTGAAACCAACAAAGAAAGCGATTAAAAATGCACCTATTAATGGATTGAACAATAAAATGATACCTACGATAATACCAATGATATTAACGAGTAATGAGAAAAAGTGATATACCTTATTCGTACGCTCTACTGGTGTCACAGTAAAGACACCTAATGCAGATGAAAAGATAAACCAAAATGCAAGCATATAAATAATTGCGACTTGACCTACATTAGTAAAAACAATAAATAAAATACCGAAAATAATATTAAGAATACCAAGTATCATTAACCAGCCGCTAGCAATACCTACAAAAGCTTTTGTTAAACGTCTGAAGAATAATTCAGCAATACCATTAAATATGAAGAAAATCCCGAATAACCAAGTGATGACTGTTAAGTTTTCGACAGGGAAGCTCACGCTTAAAATTCCAATCAATGCGAATAATAAACCGATGATTAAACTTGACCATCTAATGTGATTAGTAGACAATTTTAACACCTCTTTCATGAATTATATACATTAGTATATACCCTTTAACGAAAAATTACATGTTAAAAAATTCATAAATAGTTAAAATAAGATGATAATCAACAAAAGAAGTAAATTGTATAATTAAATGGTGTTTAAAGTGAAGTTAAATAGAATACTCCTTACTTAAAATGGTAAGAAGACATGCAAATATACATAGATGCACATAGAGAGAAGGGATAAATAAGCGATACTAGGGAGGTTAAGTGACTTAAAATAAACCTCAAAATATAAAAAAACGTTATATAAAGTAAGTCAATACACCAAGAACTATTAGAATCATGCTGAGAATAGTTGTCATTAACCATTTGAACTGAGTATTTGAGTTTTTTGGAAATCGTCAAACTTTGTATCAAGTTTAACAATTCTACCATCTAATGCATTAAATTTATCATCAATTTTTTGATCCAGCATGTTAAAACGTTCATCGATTTTAGCATCAAGTGATTAATGTATACAGTTATTTAGCGATAAATAGCTAAAAATTAAGAGATTTAGTTGTTTGGAAAGCTAAATGACTGTAAAAGATAGAATTAAATATATTTATGTTATGTAAACCAATTAACGTTATTGTATTTAAAATCATTGCATATAAGGATTGATTGAATATGTACAAATATCTGTGTTTAACCATTATAAATACTGTTATTGGAAAATTTGAATGCTGAGAGAGCTTCTGTATTGCATCGAGAATTAACATTACGGATAATCATACAGATGACGCTAAGTAGTTATAATTAAAATGGTATGATTAACGATGTTTAATCTGGATTGATTTAAGTAATGTCAAAGATGGATATTGTGAACATAAATAAGGTATTTATCATAAAATAAGATGCTGAGAGACGCTCTGAGCTGCAATGAGAATTATATATGATGGATAAATACCAATGGCGTTTCATAATAGCAATTAGAAATGACTAAGCTGATTTATAATAATGAGATATTTGATTTGAACTTAGATTTGTAGTTTGAATAAATTAATATGAAGATCCACGGTAATTAAGATAAGTCAGTTCAGCTTAAAATGAATTATAGATTTGTTAGTTAATGACTGTATGCAGAAAATAACATAAGTTAGCAAAACTGAATATATGGTAAATATGACCATAAAAGCGAGGTAGCTGTATGTAACTATTCTTTTTGTTCTTTTAGTTTACATAATATATATTATAGGAAGTTATGTATTGAGCAGAAGAAGTGGTTTTACCTATACTCTATTGTATATGTATTGATACTTTTGTTGTTATGTTTATGTTGCTTGGTCATGATTTGTAACTTGTGTTTGAGTCTTTGTTTGCTTTAGTTTGAACTTCCTCAAATTCTAAACCAAAAAAGCTGTTTTTATGTATTTTAATTTAGGTAAATTCGTACATATAGCAAGTTATGGATTTAAGTATGTAAAAAGCTTTGATTAAGCATTGGTCATTAATTGAATCAGCTGATCTATCTCTAGTTTACATAATCTAAGATATTACATAAATAGTATCCAGATACCTTTTTGTACCTGGATACTATATGAGTAATTTAATCTTCATTATAAGCAGCTATGAGTTCTTTAGTATATGAATGACGTGATTCATCAAATAATTGTTTTGTTTTGAAGTCATCTACAATTTGACCGTTTTGAATGACAATCATTCGTTCAACAATTTGATTTAACATTGCTATATCATGAGAAATAATGATCATTGTTGTTTGTTGTTGATTATGGATGGCTTTAAGCTTTTCGACTAATTTTTGTTCAGCAACAACATCTAAACTTGATGTGATTTCATCGCAAATTAAAACATCAGGCTGCAACATAACCGTTCTTAATACATTAAATCGTTGTAATTGCCCCCCACTGACTTGATCTGGATAACGCGTTAAGAGTTGGCTATCTAAGTCTAATTGTGACATTAAAGGTAATACAACTTGGTCAAATGAGTGTTCAGCATTCGCATAGTATTTTAAAGGTTCTATTAATGATGCTTTAATCGTTAACTTTGGATTGAAACTCTGTGTCGCTTGTTGAAAAATTGGCAAGATACGAGGCGAATTAATATCTATTGTGCCTTGAACAGGCGTTAATTCACCTAGAATCAAGTTCATTAATGTCGTTTTACCAGAGCCTGATTCACCGATAATCCCTACTAATTCGCCCTTTTGAATATTGAGGTTAATGTTATGAAGAATATCTGCTTTGTCATACGCAAAACTGAGATGTTTAATTTTAATCATGCGTATCTTCCTTTCGTATTAAGCGACTTCTCGCATTTAACAAGTGCTTTGTATATCCAGCAATATTACCTTCTTTAAATTGCGATATAGGTCCACTTTCAATGATGGTTCCATCTTTAATAACATTAATTTCATCCGCATATTGAATCACATGTGTTAAGTTATGTGTGATTAACAGTAAAGTTGTATTGTGAGCTTCAGCTAAGTGCTTAATCAGCTTCATAATACGTTGGCCATTTAATACATCTAACGATGCGACAGGTTCATCCGCAATAATTAAATCAGGTTCTAACATTAAAACACTCGCAATATACAATCGTTCTAACTGTCCACCTGATAACATGAAACGATATTTAGATAAGATATTATTGCTGTCTAAATTCACCCAATTCAAGGCGCGTTCAATATGTTCTAATGCTTCTTGTTTAGAAACAGCATAATGCGTACGATATATGGCACTTAATTGTTTGCCAAGACGGGTGTGATTATTAAAACTATGCGCATAATCTTGTGAGATATACCCAATTTGTTTACCTAATAATGGTTTAATAGATTGAATGGGTTGGTTCTCAAAATAGAATTGATTATAAGATACTTTTAATTCTCTAGGCGTTTGACCGATTAATGCACTTGCGGTTAAGCTTTTGCCTGAACCACTTTCACCGATTAATACATTCACTTTACCTTCTATAATAGACAAGTTTAAGTCCTTTATTAGGGGACGTTTCTGTTGATCAGTGATATTCAAATTATTCAATTGCATCAAGGTTTTAGTCATGAATATCCCTTCTTTCTGAGATACGGTCTCGCAATGCATCCCCTGCCAAATTAAAGAGCAAAATAGTAATGGAAATCAATGTTGCAGGTGCTAATAACATAATCGGATGTTCAGTAAAGAAATCTCTACCAGCCGCTAACATAGCACCCCATTCTGGTGAAGGTGGTTGTGCGCCTAACCCTAAGAATGAAAGTGATGAAATATATAGGATGATTTTACCAATATCTACAATCATCAAGACGATTAATGAAGGAAGCACTTGCGGTAATAAGTGTTTAAAGATAATTACATAGCCTGGTACATGGAAATAACGGGCTAGTTTAATATAATTTTTGTCCATCTCTGTATTTACAATCGTACGCGTTACTCTCGTATAAGTCATCCAGTTAATGATTGTAATGGCAATGACTAAATTCCAAATACTTGGTTTAAAGAAACTCGCAAATGCAATCATTAAGACAAAGTCAGGGATACCTAAACCAATATCAATGATTCTCATAATAATGGTGTCTAAGATACCTTTGCGATAACCCGCAATCAAACCTAGCGGTACACCTATTATTACGATTAAAGCAATTGTTAGCAGTGTAATCGCAAGTGTATAACGTGCACCTATCACGAGTCGCGCAAATAAATCTCTGCCATAATCATCAGTCCCAAGCCAGTGTTGTAGGCTTGGATTTTGTAATGCATCGTTTAAATGTACCGTTAATGCTTGGTTACTTGTTACTGTAAATTGAAGAAGAATGAGTAAAAGCAAATAGATAGCGAAAATATAAAAAATGATATTATGTTTCGTCAGTTTCATCATTGTTTCACTCGCCCTTCTCTTCTGCGTGACCATAAAGATTTAGGTTTCAAATGTTTATAGCGTTGTGTCGGGTCTAAGAATAAGATAATGATATCCGCAATCGCATTTCCAATCACCACAAAGGCGCCTATCATTAATACAGCGCCTTGAACGACAGGATAATCTCTCGAACGAATGCTTTCAACTAAGAAATAACCGATACCCGGTATATCGAATAAATTCTCGATTACAACAGTACTTCCGATTAAACCGCCAATAGACATACCGATAATAGAAATCACGGGTATCAAAGCAGGTTTGAAGATGTCTTTAAATAGAATATAACTTTCTGACATGCCACGTGCACGTGACGCTTTCACTTCCCTGCTTCGATATAAATCGATTAAAGTCGAACGCATTAAGCGAATGTGATACGCACTTAAACCGATACTTAACGCGATAATAGGCAAAATATAACCAGCAGGCGTATCAATACCAGCTGCTGGTAATAGCTCTAATTTTTGTGCTACGAAATAAATCAGTAACATTCCTAAAAAGAATGAAGGAATTGAAACAAAAGCTGAAGTTAACACACGAATGGTACGATCAATCCAAGTGTGATAATAAACAGCAGCTAACGTTCCAAGTGTTAAAGATAATAACAACGTAATCAGTAATGTACCAAATGCGATAGTGAGTGTGGGTGGTGTGAAGAATAATAGTTCATTCAGTACTGGCTCCTGTGTTTGAATACTCGTGCCGAAGTCCAAACGTAACATATGTGTAAACCACTCCCACCACTGCACAATTATCGGTTGATTTAATCCTAATTGTGCTCTGGCTTGTTCAATTTTGTCATGAGATACATTTGCAACATCTAAATGCAGCATTTTATTGACTGGATCACCAGGCGAAAGTTTCATCAATATAAATGTAATAGTAGAAAGGACAAATAATACTAAGATCATTTGTCCTATTCTAGAGAGTAAGTGTTTAATTATCATTTTCGTTTATCTACCTTTTCATCAATCAGGTAAATACCTTCTGGTGTCGTTTGAACATTTTCGACTTTTTGGTTCATCGCATTGATTTGGTCATTATAAAGGATATAACTATTTGGAATATCTTGCTTTGATACTTCTAATATTTCATTTGTTAAGTGATGACGCTCATTTTTATCTACAGTATGATTCAATTGTTCAATCAATTGATCTACTTTGTGATTATGATAAGCGCCCTTATTCACTGCACCATCTTTTTTATATGCCATATTAAAGAAGTAACCTGTATCTCCTCTAGGAATCGTACCGAAACTATACATAGAGGCATCCCAATCTTTTTTGTTTTTCAAGAAGCCTTCAATATCATCTACGTTTTGAATTTTAATTTGAATATGTGCTTTTTTCGCATCAGATTGAATGACTTGTAAGATTTTAGTCAGTTCAGGTCTGCCTGAATAAGATGAAACATTCAATTTTAATGGATGTTTCTCTGAATAGCCTGCTTTTTCCATTAGTGCTTTGGCTTTAGAGATATCTTGTTTCGGAATGGCTTTATCTTTAATAAAATCTAGTTTTGTATTGAACGGACCATTGGCTGGTGCTGCATAATGATCAGCGACTTTATCACTGATTTGTTGGCGATTAATCACAGCATCTAATGCTTCTCGCACGTCTTTAGTCATTTTAGGACTTGTGTGGTTGTAAAGTAATAGTGATGTTCTGAAACCTGAAGTATTTTCTAGTTTTGCTTTATCTGATTTTTTGACGCTGTTGATTTTATCTACAGGTACATTAGTAGTGACATCCGTACGGCCAGAGAGTACATGTTCTGTTCTTGAACTGCCATCTTCATTAAAGGTAACTTTCATAGATTTTAATTCTGGTTCACCATGCCAATAATCTTTATTTTGACTTAAATTGATTTGTTGTGTTCGTTTGAAATCTTTAATGGCATATGGGCCTGTACCGACAGGTGTTTGTTTGATATCTGTTTTGGATTTTGTATCATAAATAGCGGTAAAAGGACTCGCAAGTTCGGAAATCAACTCTGGATACGCACCTTTAGTCTTAATCGTTACTTTTTGGCCTTCAGCTTTAATAGATTCAATAGGTAATGTTGCTTTCAGCAGGTCACTTTTTTTCAAACCTTGCTCTAAGCTATCTTTGACAGCTTGTCCTGTTAAGGCATGTCCATTTTGGAATTTAATGCCGTCTTTTAAGGTGAAAGTTAATGTATCATCAGATGGTTGGTCGTATGATTTAACGAGGTGTGGTTTAATTTCACCTTTCGTTGTTGTTTTAAATAATGTTTCAGCCGCTCCAATTGTAACAGGAACATCTGTATCATACGGTGCAAGTGTTGTCGTTTTTAGAGGGAGTTCAACTTTTAATTGATCATCAGCTGATGAGGAACCTCCGTTATTACTGCATCCAGCAAGTATGACTGCACCTGCAGCAAGTGATGTAAGTAATCGTTTCATGAAAGACATCTCAGTTAAAGTTATGTTATGTAAGTTTAAACATCATCTTTTGAGATGCTGTTCACTTCCTTTCTATCTATAGGCATTATTGTTTAATTATAATACGTAAATATTCATTTTAAAAGAAGAGTGCGTTGGCGCTATAGTATAAACAAAATAAAACAAGACTGCTTAGAAAACAGCCTTGTTTGTTATAAATATATTTATTTATTTCTGCGGAAACCATGTATGCGTGAACGTCTGCCTTCATGTTCATGCAGCTCTTTTTGAAGACGTTTTTCTAAACGACGACGTCTGAAGTCGCGTGTGAAATACCAGACTAAGAAACTTTCAATTAAACTGATAATTGCCATAAACGCAGCATACCCTAATAATGGCTGATAGGTGATATCAAAAAAGTTTGGCAAGAAGAATGCAAGCACGCCCAGTACTACAAATGTTAATACTGCAGGTGCTACCCATTTACTTAAAGCGAGTCCGAAAAAGACAGTTACGATTAATACTGCTACAATCGTAATCCATAAATAATTCGGCATATCAAAAATCGTCATATACTTACTCCTCTCATTTCTATGAGAATTTAATCGTTTGCTTTATACATATTGTACAGTAAAGTGATTAAAACATGAAATAAATCAAAGCTTGTGCTAGATGCTTTCATGAATCGCTTGATGTATAATTTACTCATAACAATTATTAAGATTGCAGGAGGAATTCTATATGAGCCAAGGATTACCATTAAGAAAAGATATTCCTAAGCAAGAGAAATGGGACTTATCGGATTTATTTGAAAGTGATGAAGCATTTTATCAAACATTAGAAGAAGTATTAAGTGATACACTTGCGTTCAATAAGACGTTTGAAAATCATTTAGATTCAGTAGAACAAGTGAAAGCAGCATTACCTCGATTTGTAGATTTATTAGTTCAAATTGATCGTTTAGGTAATTACGCGGAAATGTATCACAGCGTAGATACTACTGACCCAAATCGTCAAAAATTGAGTGCTAAACTTAGTACATCATACGGAAAAATTGCGAGTCAACTTGCTTTTGTTGAGTCAGAAATTCTCGCATTATCTGATGCGCAAATCGACGAATTGATTGCTGATACACCTTATCCGCATTATTTAAAACAATTGAAACGTCGTAAACCACACCAATTGTCATTCGAGGTGGAAAAAACATTAGCAGCTTTATCACCGACATTCAGTGCAGCTTATGATATGTACGGTATCACTAAAATGTTGGATATTCATTTTGAGCCATTTGAAGTAGATGGTAAAACATATCCATTAGACTACCCTACTTTCGAAAATGAATATGAAGATAATCCTGATACAACATTCAGACGTAAAAGTTTTAAACATTTCAGTGAAGCTTTACGTAAATATCAACATACGACAGCTGCGATTTATAATACGCATGTACAACAAGAGAAAATTGAAGCGGATTTAAGAGGCTATGATTCAGTCATTGACTACTTGTTGGAAGAACAAGAAGTGACAAGAGAAATGTATGACCGTCAAATTGATGTCATTATGAGTGAATTAGCACCTGTCATGCAACGATATGCGAAATTACTTCAAAAAGTACATGGTTTTGATCATATGAAATTTGAAGACTTGAAAGTCTCTATTGATCCATCATACGATCCAGAAATCTCAATTGAAGATTCTAAAAACTATATCTATAATGCATTAGGTATTTTAGGTGATGACTACTTAAACATGGTACAAGCTGCTTATGATGATCGTTGGATTGATTTTGCTCAAAATAAAGGTAAAGAAACAGGTGCTTATTGCGCAAGTCCATATGCTTCTCATAGCTATGTCTTTATCTCATGGACTGGTAAAATGAATGAAGCCTTTGTATTAGCACATGAATTAGGACATGCAGGTCATTTCAATCTTGCACAAAGTCATCAAAACTTCTTAGAATCAGAAGCGTCTATGTACTTTGTAGAAGCACCATCTACTACCAATGAAATGTTAATGTCGAACTATCTCTTTGAAAGTAGTAATGACCCTAAATTTAAACGTTGGGTAATCGGTTCTATTATTTCAAGAACATACTATCACAATATGGTGACGCACTTATTAGAAGCAACGTATCAAAGAGAAGTTTATCGCTTAGTAGATGCAGGTGAAACATTAACAGCCTCTACACTTAATGATATTACACGCAAAGTTTATCAAGACTTCTTTGGTGATGCAGTTGAAATTTCTGAAGGAGCAGAGTTGACTTGGATGCGTCAACCACACTACTATATGGGACTCTATTCTTATACGTATTCTGCTGGTTTAACAATAGGTACAGTGATGTCACAACGTATTAAAAATGAAGGACAACCTGCAGTAGAAGATTGGTTGAATACCTTGAAAGCTGGCGGCAGTTTATCACCTGTAGACTTAGCAAAAACAGCAGGTATTGATATTACAACAGATGCCCCATTGCGTGAGACAATCAGTTATATCAGCAGTCTTGTAGATGAACTTGAAGAATTAACAGAAGAAATTAACCAACAATCATAAGAAAAGTTCATATCAAGCATTATATATTGTTGAGATACACAAATAAAACAGGGAGAACGCTCGCATTGAGTGTTCTCCCTGTTTTTATATTTTTAGACCATTGATTCGTAAGCTTCGCCAGTAATATAGTAGTAAATATTTTCAGCGATATTTGCGATATGGTCTCCCATACGTTCTAAATGTCTTGCGGCTAAATGGGCTTGCCCTGCCACAAATGGATCATTATCGATTAAATAAGTTGTATTTACGATGTCTTTATATAAATCGTCAATATCTTTATCTCGTTCGATAATTTCAAGAATTAAAGTTACGTCTTTATTTTTAAATGCTGTATCTAAATCTTTCAGCATAAGCAACCCTAAATCACCCATTGTTTTTAAACGCGTTAAAATGTAATGATCAGTGATTTTTACACGTTTACGGATTTTCGCAATGCTTGCGGCATTATCACCGATTCGTTCAAATTCTGATGCGATTTTTAATGCAGCAATCATCATACGTAAATCTGTCGCAATCGGTTGTTGTTTTGTGATTAACATCACAACTTTTTCATTGATTTCATCTTCTAATTGGTTAATATCCAAATCACCTTTAATGATTTGGCGAGCGAAATTTCGATCTTCTTTATTTAAAGATTGAACCGCTTTTTCGATACTGAAGTAGACTTTAATTCCCAAAGCACGTAAATCTTTGATTAAGTCTTTTAGTTGCTCTTCATAATGCTGACGGATAACAGTCATTAACCGAAACGTCCTGAAATGTAGTCTTCTGTTTGTTTGTCAGAAGGATTAGAGAAGAGCTTATCAGTATCATCGTACTCGTTTACGTAACCATTTAAGAAGAATGCTGTTTTGTCTGAAATACGTGCTGCCTGTTGCATGTTATGCGTTACCATGATGATAGAATATTTTTGTTTTAATTCTTGAACCAATTCTTCAACTTTTAATGTTGAAATCGGGTCAAGTGCTGATGTAGGTTCATCCATTAAGATTACATCAGGTTCGATTGCTAAACATCTAGCGATACATACACGCTGTTGCTGTCCACCTGATAAACCATATGCGTTTTGGTTTAATCTGTCTTTTAATTCATCCCAGATTGCTGCGCCGCGTAATGATTTTTCAACGATTTCATCTAAGACTTTCTTGTCTTTGATGCCGTGGATTTTTGGACCATATGTGATGTTATCATAAATTGATTTCGGGAATGGGTTCGGTTGTTGGAACACCATACCTACGTTTGTACGTAATTTTTCAACAGATTGTTTATTGCTGAAAATATCGTTGCCGCGGTAAAGAATTTTACCTGCTGTTTTAACACTTGGTACAAGTTCTACCATTCTGTTTAATGTTTTGATATACGTTGATTTACCGCAACCTGAAGGTCCGATAATCGCTGTGACATTGTTTTCTAAAATATCTAAGTTAATATTTTTTAATGCGTGGTTTTCACCGTACCATAAGTCTAAATTTTGAGTTGAGTAAACAATTTCTTTATTTGTATCTGTTTCAATTTTAGACGATTCATTAGAGTATGATTCTACTTTAATTGTACGTTCTGACGCGTGGCTTTGTAACTCTTCATTTAGCTTTGCCTTGTCTTGTCCTTGTTTTCTGTCTTGAACTTTTTCCATTCTGTCAAAACTCCTTTGATCAATTATTATTCGTGAGCTTCAATTTATCAATTAGTATTTTTTACTGAATTTATTTCTTAAGAATATCGCTAAACCATTCATCGCTAGTAACAATACAAGTAAAACGATGATGCCGGCTGATGCGACATGTTGGAATGCTTCTTGCGGCATTTTTGCCCAGTTGTAAATTTGAATCGGCATTGCTTGGAACATATCGAAGATACCAGTTGGTAAGCGTAATAAGATAGTTGGGATACCGATTAAGATTAATGGTGCTGTTTCACCTAATGCACGTGATAACGATAAGATGAATCCTGTTAAGATACCAGGTAATGCAGCTGGTAAAACAATTTTGTAAATTGTTTGCCATTTGTTGCCGCCTAATCCATAACTTGCTTCTCGTACTGATTTAGGTACAGCACGAATTGCTTCTTGGCTTGATACAATGATTACTGGCAAAATCAGTAATGACATTGTTAAAGCGGCTGCAATGACTGATTTACCTAGTGATAAAGATTCAATTCCCATACCACGAACGAAAATCGTAAGTCCTAATAAACCGAATACAACTGAAGGTACACCAGCTAAGTTTGAAATACTGATTTTAACGAAACTTGTGAATGCATTATCTTTCGCATATTCTTCAAGATAAATCGCTGTACCTACACCTAAAATAATTGAGATAGGAATGATTGTAATCATTAACCATAATGTACCAACTAATGCACCTTTAATCCCTGCCATTGAAGGCATTGAAGATGAGAAGTTCGTAAAGAATGATGGTTTTAAATAAGGAACCCCTTTGATTAATGTATCGATTAATAATGCTGCTAGCACAATAAGTCCGATTAAAGTACAAGCGAAGAATACCCACTTCAACACTTTGTTTTTAGTTAAACGAGATGATAATTTCTTTTCAACTTGTTGTTGGTTAACCAGCGCTCTGCTGCTGCCACTTTGGTTTGTAGTTGTTGTAGTCTCCATCTTAATACTCCTCTCTGAAACGTTTTGCAATCCATTGAGAGATTAAATTCATTACAAGTGTGAAAAGGAAAAGCGTAAATCCTACAGCGTAAATACTGTAATACGTATCAGATCCGAATGTTGCATCACCTGTTGCAACTTGTACGATATAACCTGTCATAGTCTGAATTGAACCAGTTAAATTAAATGTTGCATCTGGTGTACTACCTGCTGCTAAAGATACAATCATTGTTTCACCGATGGCTCTTGAGATTGCTAAAACAATTGAAGCAACAATCCCTGAAATGGCTGCTGGTAAAACAACTTTTGTCGCAACTTCAAATTTTGTTGCGCCTAATCCTAATGCACCTTCACGAATTTTGTTCGGTACTGATGCCATCGCATCTTCACTTAAACTTGTGATTAATGGGATGATCATAACCCCTACGACTAAACCTGGTGAAATTGAGTTGAAGCTTCCTAATTCAGGGAAGATACTACGTAACATTGGTGTTACGAATGTTAATGCGAAGAAACCAAACACAATTGTTGGGATCCCTGCTAAAATTTCAAGTACAGGTTTAATAATTTTACGCATTCTGTCTGATGCATATTCGCTCAAATAAATCGCTGCGCCTAATCCGATAGGTACCGCAAAGAGTGTCGCAATGACAGTAACTTTCAACGTACCAAATATTAATGCCCAAATACCGTATTTCGGGTCGCTAGAGAATGGGTTCCACTCTCTTGTAAACAAGAATTCTACGATAGATACACGTGTGAAGAATGTAATAGTTTCTGTTAATAGAGTAAATAAGATACCAATTGTTGTAAGAATCGATATCACTGCGATAACCGCTAAAACAATAGGAACAAGTTTGTCACTGACACCTTTTTTGTTTCTTTGGTTATGAGCAATCATTTCTCTAACGTTGTGTTGAGATTTCATAATTCCCTTCTTCCTTCCCTTGGAAAAATAATAAGTGTTAAACAATTTGATTGTGTGAATAAGTCTTAAAACAAGCGCACCCGAGACACAGCTCGGGTGGACAAGTGCTTATGAGATGCGAAACTTAAGTTGAAAGTTTCACTGCTAATGGAAGTTTAACTTGAGTACTGCTGTGATTATTTAGTTGAATCTTCTAGTTTTTTAAGTTGATCTTTGTAGTCTTTTTCAGGTAATGCTACATAGCCAGCTTTTTCTGCTGATTTACCTTTATCTTCTAAGATAAATTTGATGAATGTGTTAAGACCTTTATTGTCTTTAAGTTTTTTGTCGTTAGTGTATACATATAAGTCACGGCTTAATGCGTAAGAACCATCTTGGATAGATTTCTTAGTTGGTTCGATTGCTTTACCGTCTTTACCTTTGATTTTAACTTCTTTTAATGAATCTTTGTTTTGCTCGTAGAAGTTGTAACCAAAGTAACCTACACCGTTTTTGTTATTTTTAACTGATTGTACGATAACGTTTGTATCTGCGTTTTTCTCAGCTTTGATATCTTCTTTGTTCATAACTTCTTCACTGAAGAAATCGTAAGTACCATGTGATTGGTCTGGTGAGAATGCTTTGATTTCTTTAGCTGGGAATTTAGGGTTAACATCTTTCCAAGTTTTAGCTTGACCAGAGTAGATTTTTTTCAACTCATCAACTGTTAACTCTTTAACGAAATCGTTGTCTTTGTTGACTGCGATTGTTACACCGTCTTTAGCGATCTTCCATTCAGAGTATTTGATGCCTTTTTCTTCTAATTTCTTTTTCTCTTCATCTTTGATTGGACGTGAAGCGTTTGAGAAATCAGTTTCGTTATTGATGAATTTTTCAAAACCGCCACCTGTACCAGAAGTACCTGATGAAACCGTAACGTTCGGATATTTTTGAGCAAATTTCTCATTTAAAATTTCAATAATTGGTCCTACAGTTGAAGAACCGTCACCTTTAACTTCGCCTTTGACTTCTTTATCCTTGCTATCTCCGCTGTCGCTGCTACCGCCGCCGCTGTTTCCACATGCGCCTAATAATAATGAAGCACCAATTACTGTAGTTCCTAAAACTTGCCATTTTTTCATGATAAGAAATCCTCCTAAAATAAACATTTGAGCGTTATGATTTTTTTGTTTGCTCAAGCTGTATGTAATTACTTTCAACACCTATATTACAGACGGATTGTTAATTACAAATAGAGGAATTGTAAATATACAGTGAATGAGAAATCAGATTAAATTTACAATCTTTACAAAGTTTACAATCGCACAATAAACAGCGTCATATCAACGTTTTAATATTGTGTTAATATGACCTTCATAATTGCTCAATGGAAATTAGATTGAAAATTTCTGTAAAAAAATTTGAAAAAAGGAGAAATAAATTGCGTGGCTTTGATTTTGAATGTAAAAATCGCTCTTTTAGGTGCTTATTTTACAGTGAGATTACAAAAAATAGAAAAAACTAGGATGCAGTGCACCCTAGTTTCAATGTTTTTCATATTATTAAGATTGGTTTTCTGATTCAGCAATCGCTTCCCCTTTTTTGGTTAAGCTGATTTTGCCTGTTTCAATGTTAATGATTTTCTTCTTATATAAATGACCGATTGCACGTTTGAATGATCCCTTACTCATATTGAACACTTCTTTGATTGCTTCTGGACTTGATTTATCCCAAAACGGCAGTTCTCCATCATATTCTACAAGTAAATCAAAAATCACTTGGCCATCATCATCAAGACGTTCATGAGCCAATGGTAAGAATGAACCATTCAACTCGCCTTTTTCATTATGACCAATAATTCTCACATTGACTGCTTCCCCTAGTCTAGGTTCTGATTTTCTTTCGCTTTCATGTACAAAGATTTTATAACCATCTTTAGATAGTAAGAAACTTCCAATCTTTAATACACGATAGGCACGTGCTTCGATAATATTGTTTTGAAGTGAATCATCATGTACAGGTGTGTACATTTGACTGACGATTGTTTCTGAAGCGAGACGCGCAAACATTTGTCTCTCACTATCGATTCTTAATGTCGCAAGCACTTCATCGCCGTTTTGCGGCCATAATGATTTAACTTTTGGTAAATCTTCCCATGGGATTAAAACTTCACGAGGAAGTCCTGCATCTACTTTCGCACCATCGCGATCTGTTTTTAGTACTTTAACATAGTCATATTTGGTTGTTGTGATGTCTGGCATGTTTTGAGTCGCAAATAATTCGCCAGAACGGTTTGGGTAAATAAAGAAACTATATTCTTCACCTATTTCCAGGTCATCCTCTTCATTTACTTCTGATTGATTGAGTTTCACTTCTTCGCCATTTGGGCCTGCTAATTGGTATGTTGAACCATTCAAACCGACTACTTTGAGAAATTCAATTGTACCGATAATATCGTTATCTTTTAAAGCCATAATAACTCCTTCCACTTTCTGTATTAGGCATATTATAACACGGTTAACATTTTTATAGACAGAACTTCTATTGATTCTTTCTATAATATAGGTGAATTATGTTTGTTTAACCGCCATATATCGAAAGAAACGTATTTGTGTGGTATAATTCATGCGTTAGAAATATCAATTAATGGAGGAAATTCATGTTACAAGTTACTGATGTAAGTTTGCGATTTGGCGATCGTAAATTGTTTGAAGATGTAAATATCAAATTTACAGAAGGTAATTGCTATGGTTTGATTGGCGCAAACGGTGCAGGTAAATCTACTTTCTTAAAAATACTTTCTGGTGAATTAGATTCACAAACAGGTCATGTTTCAATGGGTAAAAACGAAAGACTTGCGATTTTAAAACAGGATCACTTTGCTTATGAAGACGAGCGCGTATTAGATGTTGTGATTCAAGGTCACGAGCGTTTATATGAAGTGATGAAAGAAAAAGACGAAATCTATATGAAACCAGACTTCAGTGATGAAGATGGTATTCGTGCTGCAGAATTAGAAGGCGAATTCGCAGAAATGAATGGTTGGAATGCTGAAGCAGATGCAGCAACATTATTATCAGGTCTAGGCATCCCTGCTGATTTACATGATAAAAAGATGTCTGAATTAGAAAACAACCAAAAAGTAAAAGTATTATTAGCTCAAAGTTTATTCGGTGAACCTGATGTTCTTTTACTTGATGAGCCTACCAACGGTTTAGATATCCCTGCAATCAGCTGGTTAGAAGATTTCTTAATTAACTTTGAAAATACAGTTATTGTAGTTTCCCATGACCGTCACTTCTTAAATAACGTATGTACACATATTGCTGATTTAGACTTCGGTAAAATCAAAGTGTATGTCGGAAACTATGACTTCTGGTATCAATCAAGTCAACTTGCTCAAAAAATGGCGCAAGAACAAAACAAGAAAAAAGAAGAAAAAATTAAAGAATTACAAGATTTCATTGCACGTTTCTCTGCGAACGCTTCTAAATCTAAACAAGCAACAAGCCGTAAGAAACAATTGGAAAAAATCGAATTAGATGATATTCAACCATCATCTC
Organism: Staphylococcus sp. CWZ226; assembly: GCF_018986355.1. Classification (NCBI taxonomy): domain Bacteria; kingdom Bacillati; phylum Bacillota; class Bacilli; order Caryophanales; family Staphylococcaceae; genus Staphylococcus; species Staphylococcus sp. CWZ226. The sequence goes on from NZ_JAHMSB010000005.1 coordinate 149,772, forward strand.
GTCGTTATCCTTTCGTGAAGTTTTCACCAGAACGTGAAATCGGTAATGACTTATTATTTGTAGAAAACGTATCAAAAACAATTGACGGTGAAAAAGTCTTAGATAACATTTCATTTACAATGTTCCCTAACGATAAAGCTGTACTTGTTGGAGATAGCGAAATTGCGAAAACAACATTACTTAAAATTTTAGCTGGAGAAATGGAACCAGATGAAGGTACAGTTAAATGGGGTGTGACAACTTCACGTACGTACTTCCCTAAAGATAACTCAGAATTCTTCGATGGGGTGAATATGACATTAGTCGACTGGTTAAGACAATATGCACCTGAAGATGAACAAACTGAGACATTCTTACGTGGTTTCCTAGGTCGTATGTTATTCAGCGGTGAAGAAGTGAAGAAGAAAGCAAGTGTCCTTTCAGGTGGAGAGAAAGTACGTTGCATGTTAAGTAAAATGATGCTTTCAAGTGCGAATGTTCTCTTAATGGATGAACCAACAAACCACTTAGACTTAGAAAGTATTACTGCAGTCAACGATGGATTGAAATCATTCAAAGGTTCAATCATCTTCACATCACATGACTTTGAGTTTATTAACACAATCGCAAACCGTGTGATCGACTTAAACCCACAAGGTGCCCTTTCTAAAGAAATCAGTTACGAAGAGTACCTAAAAGAAACTGGTGTATTAAGCTAGAAATTATGCAGAGGTTAGGTGAAAAATCCTAACCTCTTTTTCTATGTTTAATCCCTACAGTTCAGTCTATATAGAGTATATAGCTAAAAAATTGATAATAGACGATGAAAAAAACAAAGTATAAATTACACTTAATTAGTAAATACTTTCGGAATTTAGGCTTTTTTCAGTAAATTTCCAAAAATCATATATTTCTGGTTTACATCTCAATGGTAACTATGTATAATGTGATACATACTAATTAATTGAATAGTTTTTTGATGAGGCGCATCAATCATAAGTACTTGCCACGCCTACTGTCTGTTGCAGTTGGTAAGGAAAGGGTGAGATGCCGAAATAATCATAAATGCAGAGTTATGATTGTTGGACTTTCAGGTTAAGAGCTAAGGGTCTGTCATTATTATCAAATAATGGAGTGCATCACTTGTATATAAATTTACGAGCAAGTTCGCATTCCGGACTTGCTCTTTTTATATATGTGATTCTCCCCTACTATCGAGGAGGATATGTAAAGCAATGAAGAGAAGTGTTTTAAAATTCGGCGGTTCGTCTGTCAGCGATTTTACGAAAATTAGGAATATTGCTGAAATGCTGAAAAATAGAATTGAAAATGACGAACAACTTATTGTCGTGGTCAGTGCAATGGGAAAAACAACTGACCAATTAATGGAAAATGTAGCTGCGCTGACCAGCGAACCAAAACAACAAGAGCTTGCCCTCTTATTAACAACTGGTGAACAGCAAACTGTTTCCTACTTGTCTATGGTGCTAAACGATATAGGCGTTCAAGCAAGAGCCATGACAGGATATCAAGCCGGAATTAAAACAGTTGGACATCATCTCAAAAGCAGGATTGCAGAAATCAACCCTGATACTTTTGATAAAGCATTTGAAACGCATGATGTACTTGTTGTAGCCGGGTTCCAAGGTATCAATGATGAACTTGAATTGACTACGCTTGGCCGAGGTGGTTCGGATACGACAGCAGTTGCATTAGCAGCAGCCAATCAAACACCATGTGAAATTTATACAGACGTTGACGGTGTCTATGCGACTGACCCTCGTATTTATAAAGATGCCAAACGTTTAAGTGTAGTTTCTTACGAAGAAATGATGGAAATGAGCGCACTGGGTGCTGGGGTTTTAGAAACACGCAGTGTCGAACTCGCAAATAACTATAACATTCCATTGTATTTAGGAAGAACGTTATCAAATGTGGAAGGAACGTGGATTATGTCACAAACAGAAATACTAGAGAAAAAAGCAGTAACGGGCGTAGCTTTAGATAGCAAAATGATGCATGTCACTATCAGCTATCCCCTATCTGATAATAAACTCTTAACAGATTTATTTACTTTACTTGAAGAAGGACAAGTCAATGTTGATATGATTTCTCAAATCGTCAACCTTGAAGGGTTACAGCTCTCATTTACAATTAAAGATACTGATTTGACACAAATCAAAGGTATTTTTAACAAATTGTCAGAAAGTTATCAAGCTTTAGATTATAATTTAAATGATGCCTACGCAAAGATTTCCTTGATTGGATCAGGTATGAGAGATATGTCAGGTGTCGCATCGAAAGCTTTCATCAGTTTAATTAATGCAGGTATTCCGTTCTACCAAACAACGACATCTGAAATCAGTATCTCTTATGTTATCGATGCTGATAACGGAGAACGTGCAGTCAAACAACTTTATGAAACATTTGATATTTAAAAGTTGGAAAGCAGCAAGAATCAGAAACTCAAGAAAGAATTAACGACTTTCTTAAATAATAATATGGAGTGAATTGAATATGACAAAATTAGCAATCGCAGGTGCAACAGGTTTAGTAGGAAGCAAAATGTTAGAGACAATCGATCGTAAAAATATTCCATTTGATGAGCTTGTATTATTTTCTTCAGCAAGATCAGCAGGAAAAGAAATCGAGTTTCAAGGTAAAACATATACAGTTCAAGAACTAACAGAAGACGCTGCAAGCGAACATTTTGATTATGTATTGATGAGTGCTGGGGGCGCTACAAGTGAACACTTCTCACCTATTTTTGAAGAAGCGGGAGCCATTGTTATCGACAACTCAAGTCAATGGAGAATGCACGATGATATTGATTTAGTCGTACCAGAAGTCAATGAACCTAAATTTACAAGAGGTATCATCGCAAACCCTAACTGTTCAACAATCCAATCAGTGGTACCTTTAAAACCATTACAAGATAAATATGGTTTAAAACGTGTTGCTTATACAACATATCAAGCAGTATCAGGTTCAGGTTACGCTGGCCGTGAAGATTTATTAAATGGAGAAAAAGGAGAAGAACCAAAAACTTATCCTCATCCTATTTATAACAACGTGTTACCTCACATTGATGTCTTCTTAGAAAATGGTTATACAAAAGAAGAACAAAAAATGATTGATGAGACACGTAAAATCTTAAACTTACCAGACTTAAAAGTAACAGCAACTTGTGTGCGTGTACCTGTACAAGACAGCCACAGTGTTGAAATGGACGTTACTTTAGATAAACCAGCGACAGTAAAAGAAATTCAAGAACTATTTGAAAACGATGATCGTGTTGTCTTAGTAGACAATCCAGAAAATAATGAATATCCATTGGCTGTTTATTCTACTGGTAAAGATGAAGTCTTTGTCGGTCGTATCCGTAAAGACGATTCATTAGATAATACATTCCATATTTGGGTAACATCAGATAACTTACTTAAAGGCGCAGCATTGAATACAGTCCAAATTTTAGAACAAGTTTTATCAATGAAAGGAGTTTCTTAATATGAGTCGTTTATTTGAAGGAGTTGGGGTAGCTCTTACGACCCCATTCACAAATAATGAAGTCGATTATCAAGCATTAGAGAAACATGTTAATTATTTATTAGACAATAATATTCAAGCGATTATTGTAAATGGTACAACTGCAGAGAACCCTACTTTAACTGAAGATGAAAAAGAAAAAGTATTAGAAGCAGTTATTAAACAAGTGAATGGCAGAGCAACTGTTATTGCTGGTACAGGTACAAACTCAACTAAAAAATCTTTAGATGCTTCATTACGTGCTAAAGAATTAGGTGCAGATGCAATTATGCTGATTACACCTTACTACAATAAAACAAGCCAACGTGGTTTAATCGCCCACTTCACTACAGTGGCAGATGCAGTAGAACTACCTGTTGTTTTATATGATGTACCATCAAGAACAAATATGAGAATTGATGTAGAAACAATGGTTGAGTTAGCGAAAAATCCTTATATTGTAGCATTGAAAGATGCGACTAATGATTTTGAACATCACCGTGCGTTAAAAGAACGCTTAGACTTATCTGAGTTCTCATTATATAGCGGTAACGATGATAATGTTGTACGTTATTACGCTGAAGGCGGCCATGGTGTAATTTCAGTTATCGCAAACGCGATTCCTGGTGATTTCCAAGCGCTTTATGAAAAAGCAAAACGTGGCGAATCTATTGATAAAGATTTCGAACCAATTAACCGTTTGTTAAATGCGTTATCAGTAGATGTTAACCCTATCCCAATCAAAGCACTTACTGCTGTTGAAGGATTCGGTAACTACGAAGTACGTTTACCGTTAGTGACTTTAGAAGAATCAGACCGTAAACAACTTGAAGAAGCATATGCCAAATATAAAGCAGGTGAACTTTAATGAAAATTTTGTTAATCGGATATGGTGCAATGAACAAACGTGTGGCACGTTTGACTGAAGAGCAAGGACATGAAATTGTAGGTGTTATCGTTCCAGATCCTGAAAATGACTATCCCTACCCTACTTATTCACAAATCAGTGAAGCAAAAGATGCTGAAGTAGCGATTGATTTCTCTAATCCGGAATTATTATTACCGTTATTAGACCAAGATTTCAAATTACCAGTTGTTGTAGCTACAACAGGTGAAAAAGAAAAAATTCAAGAAAAACTACAAGCATTAAGTAAAGACATGCCAGTCTTCTTTAGTGCAAATATGAGTTATGGTATCCATGTCATGACAAAATTATTAGAAGTTGCCGTACCACTTTTACAAGGTTACGATATCGAATTAATCGAAGCACATCATAATAAAAAAGTAGATGCACCAAGTGGTACATTGATTAAATTGTTAGATGTTATCAAAGATATTAAAGAAGTAAATCCTGTCTATGATCGCTCACAAACAACTGAACGTAGAAAACCTGAAGATATCGGAATTAGTGCTGTTCGTGGCGGTACAATTGTTGGTGAACATGAAGTATTGTTTGCTGGTGTCGATGAAACGATTGAATTAACACATCGGGCACAATCAAAAGATATCTTTGCGAACGGTGCAATTACAGCCGCTGAGCGATTGGTTTCTAAACCAAATGGGTATTATACATTTGATAATTTAAATAATTAATTAAACAAAGGAGAGGTTTTTACCATGGCAAAAGATTTAACAGCTGAGGAGATTATTCAATATATTAGTGATGCGAAAAAATCAACACCACTAAAAGTTTATATTAACGGAGCGTTCAAAAACGTAGAATTCCCTGAATCATTTAAAGTATTTGGCGGAGAAGATTCTAAAGTAATTTTCTGTGAAGCAGATGACTGGGATAAATTCTATGACGAATATCAAAACTACATTGAAGATGTAGAAATTGAAATGGATCGTCGCAACTCTGCGATTCCACTAAAAGATTTACGTCATACAAACGCGCGTATTGAACCAGGTTCATTCATTCGTGAACAAGCGATTATCGAAGATGGTGCAGTTGTGATGATGGGCGCAACAATCAACATCGGTGCGGTAGTTGGCGAAGGTACAATGATCGACATGGGTGCGACATTAGGTGGTCGTGCAACAACAGGTAAAAATGTACATGTCGGTGCAGGTGCTGTATTAGCAGGTGTTATCGAACCACCAAGTGCATCCCCTGTTGTAATTGAAGATGATGTATTAATCGGTGCCAATGCAGTTATTTTAGAAGGCGTTCGTGTTGGTAAAGGCGCAATTGTTGCTGCAGGTGCAATTGTGACACAAGACGTTCCAGCCGGTACTGTAGTTGCAGGTACACCAGCGAAAGTAATCAAACAAACTTCTGAAGTTGAAGATTCTAAACGCGAAATCGTATCTGCTTTACGTAAATTAAATGACTAATCAAAAACCAGACGTTAACAACTATTAAATAAATCAAAAAAAGGCGTATCGTGTGCGTTTTGCAGAGCCTCACATACGCCTTTTATACATATTATTAGTAAGACAAAAGGAAGGATATTATGACACAAACTGAATTAGAATTTGTAACACAACATCGTCGCCATTTACATCAAAACCCAGAACTAAGTTTGGAAGAATACGAAACAACGAATCATATCATTGCTTTTTTAGAATCTATCGGCGTACCTTATGAACGTCCTTTAGCAACAGGTGTCGTTGCACACTTAAAAGGTAACGGTAATCATACAATTGCGTTTAGAGCTGATATTGATGCTTTACCGATTGATGAAGAAAATGACATCGACTTTAAAAGTTCAAAAGCAAATGTGATGCATGCGTGTGGACATGATGGCCATACAACTGCCCTACTCTTATTTGTCAGACGATGCAAAGCTTTATTTGACAAAGGCGAATTACCGCAAAATGTAGTGTTTATTTTCCAACCTGCTGAAGAAACAGGCGCAGGTGCTAACCGTTTGATCAAAGCTGGTGCATTTGATCATCATCCAATCGAAGCGGTTTTTGGTATCCATGTTATGCCGTTTAATGATGAAGGCACTGTAACAATTATGAATGAAGAAATTACTGCGAGTGCCACAGAATATCGCTTCTTCTTAAAAGGACAATCTAGCCACGTTGCGAATAAAGAACAAGGACGCTCATGTGGTGAAGGTTTAATCCATGTATTAAACCAAGTGAGTCAAATTCAACAATATCATTTGAATGGTTTACAAAGAAATATAGTTCATATTGGTCGTTTTAATGCTGGTGAAGCGATTAACACAGTTCCTAGTCAAGGTTACTTAGAAGGTACAATTCGTACGTATGACACAAATGATCTACAAGCAGTAAAAGATCAAATGTCTAAAATTGCGCAAAGTGTACAATTATTATTTGGTGTTAATTGCGAAGTGAAGTTTGAAGAAGGTTACCCACCTACTTTTAATGACCCTACTTTACATGATGGTGTCGTTAAAGCTTTAAAAGATGCGGACTTTAATGTAGTAGAATTAGAAAAACCTTATTTATTCGGTGAAGATTTCAGTTTCTATAGCCAAATTGCGCCAAGTTACTTTGCTTTTGTCGGTATTCGTAATGAAGCAAATGACTGGGTACATGGTTTGCATACACCGAAACTTAACTTCGACGAAGCACAATTAATCCGTATTGCGGATTATTATGAAAATCTATTATTCCAATATGGCAAGGAGGTTTCTTCATGACAGCGATTTGGTCGGTAAACCGTCAACAATTTATAGATAATGCGAAAAAAGTACGTCATAACCAAAATTTAATGGCCGTTGTGAAGAACAATGCTTATAACTATGGGTTAGAATTTTCTGTAGAAGCCTTTTTAGAAGCTGGCATTGATACATTCAGCACAACTTCACTTGCTGAAGCTATTCGTGTCAGAAAAATTGCGCCAAATGCGACGATTTTTTTAATGAACGCTGTTTATGATTTTGATGCGGTAAGAGATAATCATATTCACATGACCCTGCCCTCTTTAACTTATTACTATCAATATAAAGAAGAGTTACAAGGTATCCATGTTCACTTAGAATTTGAGAACTTACTTCATCGTTCTGGGCTTAAAACCATACAAGAAATTAAAGAAGTACTTGAAGATCATGCGAATAACCAAAATGAAGATCAGATGATTATCAGTGGTTTATGGACACATTTTGGTTACGCAGATGAATTTGATGTTCCTGAATATGGTATTGAAAAACAAGCGTGGGTTGACGTTGTCGATGCATTACTTTCTGAGGGATATCATTTTGATTTAATTCATGCACAAAACAGTGCTTCATTTTATCGAGAAGAACAACAACTTTTACCGCATCACACGCATGCACGTGTCGGTATTGCTTTATATGGCTCAAGACCTTACAGCAGCTTATCAGAAGACGTTATCAGTCAATCACTTACTGTTAAAGGTAATGTGATTCAAGTCAGAGATGTAAATAAAGGTGACTATTGCGGCTATAGCTTTGCGTATGAAGTCGAACAAGATCATACAAAACTTGCGGTTGTTGATATGGGTTACGGTGACGGTATTTTAAGAACCAGAGCTAAACACGAAGCCATTATTAATGGTAAACGTTACCCTATCAAAGCTTTGATGATGAGTCATATGTTCGTTGCGGTTGATGAAACCGTTACTGCACAAGATGAAGTGATACTATATAATGAAGATATGCGTATTGATGAATATACGTTTAAAGGTGTCGGCGCGAACTCTGAACAATTAAGTGCGCTAAACCATGATTCTTTGATAAAGGAGATTCGATAAAATGGTTGTAGAATATAAAAATGGTAAATTAACAATGGGTGGCACAAGTTTAGAAATGATTGCTCAAAGCTTCGGTACCCCACTGATTGTTTATGATGAGGACCAAATCCGTAATCAAATGCGCAGATATAAAGAAGCATTTGAAGCTAGCGGCCTTGATTATAATATTTCATATGCATCAAAAGCATTTACTTGCCTACAAATGGTTAAGCTTGTACAAGAAGAAGGATTAAGTTTAGATGTTGTATCTGAAGGTGAACTTTATACTGCTTTAGAAGCTGGTTACGACCCAGCAAACATCCACTTTCATGGTAATAACAAAACAAAACACGAAATTCGTTATGCATTAGAAAGTAAAATCGGTTATTTCGTGATTGATTCTTTAGATGAAATCGAATTAATTAATAGATATGCATCAGAAACAGCTGATGTTGTACTACGTGTAAATCCTGGTGTAGAAGCACATACCCATGAATTTATTCAAACGGGCCAAGAAGATAGTAAATTTGGTTTATCTATTCGCTATGGTTTAGCAGATCAAGCGATTGAAAAAATTCAAAATAGCGATAAATTAAACTTAAAAGGTATCCATTTCCATATTGGTTCTCAAATTGAAGGAACAGAAGCAATGATTGAAACAGCTAAAATTGTGATTAAATGGTTAAAAGATTTGAATTTAGAAGTGGATTTACTAAATATTGGTGGCGGCTTCGGTATCCGTTATGTTGAAGGTGATGTCAGCTTCCCTATCGAGTCAGGTATCAAAGAAATTACAGATGCTTTAAAAGATATTGCGAAAGAAGCAGATTATCCACTACCAACAATTGGTATTGAACCAGGACGTTCTATTGTGGGAGAATCTGGTGTAACGCTTTATGAAGTCGGTACAATTAAAGAAATTCCTGGTATTAACAAATATGTATCTATTGACGGTGGTATGAGTGATCACATCCGTACAGCATTATATGGTGCAAAGTATGATGCCTTATTAGTTAATCGTGATGAAGAAGCGGACGATACAGTCACTATCTCTGGTAAATTATGTGAGTCTGGCGATATTATTGCGCGAGATGTGAAATTACCTTCATCTGTTCATCGTGGCGATTACCTTGCGATATTATCAACAGGTGCATATCACTACTCTATGTCATCTAACTATAACCAAATGCAGAAACCTGCAGTGTTATTTGTGAAAGATGGTAAAGCAAGAGAAGTTATCAAACGTCAATCACTACGTCAATTAATTATTAATGATACAAAAGTAAAATAAATCATAAATGTAAAAAACGAACTGAGATAAGATCAGTTCGTTTTTTTGTATTATACGAGATTTAATAAATTAACAGAAGAAAAATCACTCTTTTCCAAGAAACAACAATATATCATTATCTTAATTTTCTCTTCTATTTTATATTGGGGATAAAGCCAAAAAAGGAAAAAGACAAAGAAAAAAACACTTTACAAAGTGTAAAGTGTTTAATAATCAATAAAAGCCATCTATTAATTATAGTTTAACAACGTTTGCAGCTTGAGGACCGCGGTCGCCTTCAACTACTTCAAATTCTACTGATTGACCTTCTTCTAATGATTTGTAACCTTCTTGGTTAATTGATGAGAAGTGTACGAATACATCGTTTTCTCCTTCAACTTCGATAAAACCGAATCCTTTTTCAGCGTTGAACCATTTAACTGTACCTTGTTTCATAATTTGTGAAACCTCCAAGACTAAAATTCAATATGCTTATTCGCATATTACAAAAAATACTTACGATAATTAGAGTATTGTAAAACCACAAAAGTAAATCTTGATATCTATATCATTCTAATCACTTTTCAACAGTCTTATGTATATGCTGCAGGTGGATTAATAACTGTTCATGACTCAATATAAATCTTACGATACCACCCTTAGTTGCAGATCACGCAAAAGCAATGTTATCGGTATGTTCTATATGTGTTTGAGCTAAATATTCTTTGCAATATGGAATAAAACTATTGCTTAAAACCCATTATAGTGCATTCCCCATATCATTGCAATACAAATAGTAAAAAATAATTAGTCAATAATTGGGAGGTCGTAATATACTTCGTTATTATATAATACGATAAAGCTATAAAATATTTGCATATCTTCATCGCAATCTTCACAAAACCCCATATCACAATTATTGTAGAATGCATAAATGTTGTACTTACCTTTTATGAAATTATCAAACTTCATTTTAGACAAACAAATCAGTTCTCTGTATTTTTTAAGCATATCCTCATATTGTTCAAATTGAAATTGTTCATAGATATTATCGCGCCAATCATCGAACAACCACCATCCCTCATAGTCAGCTCTGATTATATTGACTGTCCACACTTTAAAATCCCCTTTTTAGAAAATCATTTCTCTTTATATTCTTAACTATTGAAGAGATAATTTCAAGAAATGTGTTTGTATTTTTAGATATTGGGTTGTGTAGTAAATATTAGTTTTTTGCCCTGAAAATTCGTATAATAAAACAAAGAGGTGATCTTATGCAACGTAGAAAAATTCAAGTATTTGGACAAGTACAAGGTGTCGGATTCCGTTATTTTACTGAACGCCTTGCACAAAAATATCATATTACAGGAACAGTACAAAATGTTGAGCAATATGTAGAAATATATGCCCAAGGTGAAGAACAAGAACTCGAACAATTCACACAAGCGATAATCGAGGGTGCTTCCCCTGCTTCCAATGTCACAGACTACAACATTGAACATCTAGATACAGATTCATCTTTAGAAAGATTTAGAACTATTTAAAAAGGAAGATGTAAATTGAGATATTATATTTCTCGAATTTATGGAACACTTGTAGGTGTTCCAGCTGCTATTGTCGCTTGGCTCACAAGTATTTATGCATTCGATATATTATTTGTATATGATTTAGGAATCGGTATTGCAGCATTCTTTGCTTTTTACCTTCCTACTCAATTTTTCACATCCAAAAAATATTTAAATGAAATAGGATTAACACGAAGAGACTTTAGATTTGTGCGTCACCATTTAAATAATGCGCAAACAAAAGTTAGAAAACTACTAAAATCCTTTATCAACGTGCGATCAATAAAAGATTTCAAGCAAGTTAACGAAATTCATAGGTTAGCACGAACGATATATTTTACGGTGAGACAGCAACCACAAAAGTTCTTTATTGTTGATAGCTTTTTCTATTCGCACTTAGACAATGCGTTGAACTTGATTGAAAGCTATACAAGATTGGCAAAAATGCCAGCAAAATCTAAAGAAGAAAAACAAAAGTTAGAACAAACACGTATTACCTTAGATGAAGTTAAAAGAACTTTAGTTGCTGATTTAAAGCGATTAAATGAAGAAGACTATACACGTCTTGATGTTGAAATGGAAATGAATAAAATAGAGCAACAACGTCACTTACAAAGAAAGGAGCATGATTAATGGCTAACGAAAATGAAATGCCGACACATCCAGAGTTACAGAGCCAGATTTCAAATGACCAGACACTCATGGAGGCTAATAAAGATTTCACGCCAGAACAACAAAAGAAAATTCAAGAGTTGGCAAATCAGATTGAACCGATGAATTATGACTCACTGATGAAATTCGGTTCCAATGCACAATCTAGTATGTCGACTTTCGCACATAAAATGCTGACTGAAGTAAAGTCTAAAGATACAGGCCCTATCGGAGATACATTAAATCAATTAATGGTAAAACTTAAAGAAGTACAACCCGATGACTTTAAACAAGAAAAAGATTCTTTCATAAAGAAAATTTTTAAACGCGCTAAAGCTTCTGCGAATGAAATTTTCTCAAGAATGCAATCAGTTGGCTCTCAAGTAGACCGTATTTCTGTTGAATTAAAAAATCATAAAGATGGATTGAACAGAGATATTCAATTATTAAACGGTCTATATGATCAAAATAAAGACTACTTTGAAGAACTTAATCTTTATATTGCAGCGGCACAAGAAAAGAAACAAGCAATCTTAGAACAAGAATTACCTGAGAAAAGACAAAAGGCATATGAATCAGGCAATCAAATGGATATTCAAGAAGTAGCTGATTTAGAACAATTTGCGGATCGTTTAGATAAACGTATCTACGATTTACAGTTATCTAGACAAATATCACTACAAACTGCACCACAAATTCGTATGATTCAAAATGTGAACCAAACACTTGCCGAAAAAATTCAAAGCTCAATTTTGACAAGTATTCCATTGTGGAAAAACCAAATGGCTATTGCGTTAACATTGATGCGTCAACGACAAGCAATGTCAGCCCAACGTGCAGTTACTGATACTACCAATGACCTGTTAACTGCGAACTCAGAGTTGTTAAAACAAAATGCAGTGGATACAGCTGTTGAAAATGAACGTGGAATTGTTGATATTGAAACATTAAAATCAACACACGAGAATATTATTGAAACAGTTGAACAAACATTGCAAATTCAAGCTGAAGGTCGTGAAAAACGTCAACAAGCTGAACAAGAATTGCAACATTTAGAAGCGGATATGAAAGACCGCTTATTAACAATGAAAGAAAATAAAGTACAATAACAAACAAAAACGATTATCTCCCCTACCGTTTTGGTGAAAGATAATCGTTTTTTCTTTTGTATGATTGAACAATATTAATTTTTGGGTAAGTATAACGAGATAAGTTCAAAGGAGTCTGGTAACTAATGACACAACACTTCAATAAAGGTGTTTTGTTTTATCATCAAGCTGCAGGTCAAGGCAACCTGTATAAATCTATTGGACAAGTAACAGAAAGCTTAGTTCAAATGTGTGATGATTTAACAATTAAATTAAGTAAAGAAGAAGGAGATATTAAAAAGTTTTGTGATACTGTAGCTCAAAATGATGACCATTCATATGATATCTTCTTTATCTTAGGCGGCGATGGTACAGTTAATGAGTTAGTAAACGGCGTCGTAAAAAATGAGTTGAATATTCCTATCGGCATTATTCCAGGCGGAACGTTTAATGATTTTGCTAAAACATTAAATTTGGCTGCTAGACCTGTACAGGCAGCACAACAATTGCTTGAAGCTAAAGTGAAATCTTTTGATGTATTAGATATTAATGGTCATATTGCGTTAAACTTTGCCGGAATCGGTATGATGGTAGAAAATGCAGAAAATGTAGATTCAAACAGTAAGAAAGTTTTTGGTAAGTTAAGTTATATCTTTACTACTTTAAAAGTAATTGCTGATCCTGAAACCTATAAATATGAAGTTAAAGTAAATGGTGAAAGTTATTCAGGAGAAACATCCATGATCCTCATCGCAAATGGTAATTTTGTCGGTGGAAGCAGAATTCCTTTAGAAGACTTATCCCCTTGCGATGGTAAAATGAATATCTTCCTATTCAAAAATCATAATATGAGTTTAATTAAGGATTTCTTCCACGTGAAAGACAGTATGAATTGGAATGATATCACTGAGAATATCACATTAGTATCCACTGATGAAGCAACTTTAGAAACGACTCCAAATACTAAAATGGACATTGATGGAGAAATATTATTTGATACGCCTGCTGAAATTAAATTGTTAAAAGACAAAGTAAAACTATTGTATGTAGATATAGAAAACGAATAAGAATAGAAAACGGGAGTGTACGTATGATTTGTACACTCCCGTTCTAGATTTATAGAATTATTCTTTTTCGTAAACGATTGGTTTTTGATTTTTTGCGCCTAAGCTGATTAAGTACCCGATAATTACAGCTACAATCGCAATTGGGAACCATTCTAGGCTGTTGCTAGCAAGTGGTAATTTGCTCCAAGCTCCAAAATGAATCCATTCTTTAGCAACCGCTACACTAATTAATGATGTAATTGTAATCACAATAATTGTAAATTGTTGGACGATTGGTTTCATTGGAACAAATCGTGCCATCAAAATTAATAATACAGTTGTAATTCCGATTGGATATAAAATCATCAATACTGGAATTGAAAGTTGAATAACTTGGTTTAAACCTAAGTTAGCAAGTACTAAACTGATACCAGTAAAGACTAATACATAAGCTTTGTAAGAGATTTTAGGGAAAATACTATTAAAGTATTGACTTACTGATACTACAAGTCCACATGCTGTTGTTAAACATGCAAGTGCAACGATAATACCTAATAAGTATTTACCAAACTCACCATAACCAGTTCCTGCAATTGTAGTCAGTAAGTATGTACCGACGTTTTGGTCATGTGCTGCTAAATCTTTTAATTTCTCTGGAGATACAACCATATGGTTACCGATATAACCTAGAGAAATATAAATGAACATTAAACCAGCTGCTGCAATTACACCTGCCATTGCTGTTTGTTTGAAGATTGTATCAGCATGTGTCACTCCTGTTGCTTTAACTGCATTTACTACAATCATAGAGAAAGCAATTGCGGCAATTGCATCCATTGTAAGGTAACCTTGTGTAAAACCTTGAGAGAAACCTGTTAATGTTGATGTATATGCTTCTGTACCATGGCTAGATGGATTACCACCGAAGTCCATAAATCCTTTGATAATCATAGCAATGATTGTAATCAACAATGCTGGCGTTAATAATGAACCGATACGGTCTACCATTTTACCAGGGCTCAAACAAAGATATAATACTACTGCGAAATAAATAACTGAGAAAATAAATAACGCAATTGGGCTGCTTGTATTAATGATCGGTGTAACAGTCATTTCAAATGATGTTGACGCTGTACGCGGAATTGCGAACAACGGTCCGATTGTTAAATAAATAGCCACTAGGAATACTACTGAGAAAATAGGTGATATTTTATTAAATGATCCGATATAACCTTGTTTATCTAAAGCACCTACTACCACACCTAATAACGGAAGCCCGATTCCCGTTAATACAAATGCGAGAATAGCTGGCCAGAAATAATGACCGCTATCTAGTCCTAAGTTTGGTGGGAAGATAAGGTTTCCGGCGCCAAAGAAGATGGCAAACAAGGTAAACCCGATAATCCATGTGTTTTTATTCATTTTGATGTGCTCCTTCTGTTACTATAAATCTTAAATATTGCTTTATTTTAGCATAATGCACTAGGAATTGCCATATAAACTTTCAGAAAATTTAAAAAGTATCACGCGAAATTTGTTACATAATCAGTGAAATATGTCATTTTACTAATTTTAAAACAAAATAATACGCATACAATCAACAAGATAATGTCTTATTGTGTTTTGTATGCGTATTGTATAAGGTCTTTAGACAGACTTCAATAATAGTTTTTTCAATAGAGGTGAAAGTTGACTCGGTAAGTTCTCAACACCTTCTACAAATAAAGCGTATTGCCCATAAATATTATGGATGGTACGTTCAATATCTTCGGTAATTTCTTCTTGACTTAAGAATACGTTAAATATCTCAACACCATATTTTCTAGCTTCTTCAACAGCTTCGTACGTGTCAATAATACCATCTTGATCGTAATTATATGCTGAAGGTTCACCATCAGAAAAGATGATTAAAAATTGTTGGTGATGCGGTCTGCTTAATAAGCGTTCACTTGCAATTCTGATTGCGACACCATCCCTATTATCATCTTGTGGCGTTAATTCCATTATTCTAGCGCTGTCTTTTGAACCGATAGAATAGTTATAATTGATAATTTCATCAATAATATTAGGCTGCGATTTGTCATCAGCATCAAATGCATCCTCATTAAATGCTAAAACTTCATGTTTTACATTCAGTTTTTTCAAGGTTTCATGGAATAATACGACACCTTTGATTGTTTCTTCCATTTTATCAATCATACTTGCTGATGCATCAACAAGTAATGTGAATGTCGCATCGAAGGAACGACTTAAATCTTGTTTTTTATAGAACATTTTATATTGGTCATCAATAAACCAATTGATTAAGTCTCTTTGTAAACGTCCTTTAGTAAGGTTATGACGTTCATCAACTTGTTCACGTTCTATCGTTTTTTCAATGATTTGTGTTAAATCCTTGATTTCGTATTGTACTTCTCGTTCTACTTCGTGATATGCTGCACGATCCTCAGCTGTTATTTCCGGCACATTCCATTTAATTTCCACATTTTCATTGATACCTTTTAAAGCAAAAGGTTGTGATGAAGCACCTGTTTGGCCACCCGACTCATTATCTATGGTCTCATTTGATCCTTTACCCTTTTTAGTCATCATATCTGTCATATCATCAGAAGCATCACCTTCACGTGCGTTGTCATTATCACTGACAGCTTCACTGTTCTCGCCTTCATGGAGTTCCATTTCTAGGTAAGAACCACCTTGCGATTTAGAGTCTTGTGCTTTGGTGTCAGCTTCAGCTGTCTCGATGTCATCATCTTCATCTGTGTCATCTTTACCGTCAACATTTGCTGCATCCACACGTTTAAGGTCATCGAAAGTTTCAGCTTGGATTTCTTTATAAACTTTACGTGGAATGTAATAATACTCATTTAGCATGTCTTCATCTAATAAGTCATCAAGCTGATACATAATACGTTCAGCTAAGAACTTATTGTCTTCTGATGTGTAGTTCATAAAGAAATTCGGCAGATACATATACATACTTTGTAAGATTGGATCTAAATCAGGTCTAATACTAGGCACTTCATAAAAGTCTTCAGTTAATAGTGATTTCTCTAAATATAAGAAGATTAAATCAGTATAAGTTGTTTTTGTGCGATAAACACTGATTTGTGACTCAGTATAGTTAAGACGAATTTGTTTGCGCAAAGCGATTGCATCTTTCATACTTGGGCGAATTTTAACAATCGCATTCAGGACACGCATATCTTCTAATAGCTTGAAGACTTGTTTAAAGAAACTTGGATGTTTAAATTCTTGATTGTCTAATACTTCATTCACAATAAATTCATCCATTAATCGATAACCATAGGTCGCAAGTAAAACATCTGTCTTTAGTCCAGTAATTTCAATATGACTTGGACGGTGTGTCCAGAAGACACTAGCGATTAATTCATTTTCAATCGGATCATAATAAGGGAATTTTTGAATTTTGACATGCGTTTGATTATTTTCCAAAAGTAAACGTGCAAGGTCTTGCAACATCATCACTTTTTTAGCGTCTAAGATTTCATCATTAAACTTGATAAATCGATTGGTCATAAAAATCCCTCACTAAAAGTTCAATTCTATTGCATTAATAATCGCTTGTTGTTCACGTTCATCTTCTAACTTGTCAATAATCGCACGTTGGATTGCACGTTCAATCGGCATGACTGTTGCTAAATCACTCATATCAATCAATGCACGGATACTTGCAGCTTCTTCAGAAATTTGCCCTTGTTTTGTCATAGTACGTAAGTCTTCATTAAATGCGACAATTTTTGAAATAAGTGCATCATCGTCTAAGCGACTTTGTTCTTTAATAACTGTTTTTAATGTTTCGCCATCAATATAGTCGACGTGAATAACAACGAAACGGTTTTTTAATGCTTCGTTCATCGGTAATGTACCTACATAACCTTCGTTAATTGCTGCAATGACATTAAAACCAGGTTTTGCTTTAATAATTTCACCAGTAAACGGATTTGTAAGACTGCGACGATAGTCTAGCACACCGTTTAAGATAGGAAGTGTTTCAGGTTTCGCCATATTGATTTCATCAATGTATAGAATGTGTCCTTCTTTCATCGCTTGGATAACAGGTCCATCAATAAAGACAATTTCTTGATTGCCATCTGGACTTGTTTGGATAGTTTTGAAACCTAGTAAACTTTCAGCGTCTAAATCAACAGAACAATTGACTTGATGCATTGGAATATTAATATCTTCACTTAATGATTCTGCGAGTTTCGTTTTACCTGACCCTGTTGGTCCTTTTAATAAAATGTTTTTATTTAAGCGCATCATTGCATATGCGTCACCAAATACTGTTTTATCGGCATTAATATACTGATGTTGTGCCATTTAAAATTTCTCCTTTTCATACATCAAAAAATAGACCGAGGCACATCATTGTGCCCAAGTCCCTAATCGAATATTTAATTCAAATTGCTTATTAAACTTCTTTAAAATACTCTTTATAATAACCGCCAACTTTACCTGAGTTATCAATGATTTGATAATATTCTTCAGTTTCGTTAACGACATCGTATTGTTTTCCAATAGTCAACATATCAGATACTGTAAATTTTTTAGCGTCTGTATGCAGTACTTCTACCTTTTTAATTGGTTGTTTGTCTTTCCATTCTTCGTGTAACATATGTTCACAATCCTTTCTGTGCAGGTTATGCTTTTTCTAAAGTTAAGATGAATGACAATCCACTATTTTCTGTAATACGAACTGATTCTGAATCTTGTTGTTCAAGTGTTTGATATGGAATGCCAATTGTTTCTAGCTGTTGGACCGCATTGCGATATTCTTGTTTAGATTGCGTACTAAATTCGATTTGTTCGACCGAACCATATTCTGGTAAATTGATTGATTCTGTAGCTTGGAAGATGTGTAATTCTCCACCTAAGCCGCCTTCTCCAATTCGAAATACTTGTACTTTAAAGTCATCATCTGTAGTCGGTGTGTATTCAGCAAAATGATCAAGGCCGAATACTTTAGATAAAATCGATGAAGTCAGCAACATTTCGTTAACTTGAACAATCACTGGTCCAAGTCCTTGGATTTGGTGAAGCGGATTCACCGTACCTTCATCGGTAGGCATACCTAATGGTACACCACTATTATTTTCATTAGAATAGATATCAAAGAATTGTCCGTTACCGTCTTTAAATTCAAAATGTTTATTATTATTCATTTCAGTAACGTCACCATATTTGATTTCATTTTGGTCTAAAATTGATTGATACTCTTCTAATCCTAAATCTGATGGTGTTCTTAAACCGACACTTAAGACATGATTATTTTCTGTCGAATAGTTTGGTACTTCAATAAAGTGTATTCTTGTACCCGGACTTAAAAATGCATCACCAAAACGTACTGCATTTTTTGAACCTTGTCTTTCATAATTCAATCCTAAAATATCATGAAATAAATAAATTGATTGTTCTAGATTTCGAGTACCTATTGTGACACTTCGTAAACCTGCCATTTTACCCACACCTTCTTTTGTGATTTCTCATTCATTATAACTTAAATGAAGTGGTTTTTGTATGATGAAGTGTTCAATGAATGAATTCAGTCAAAATAAGGTATAGTAATAGTATATAGGATTAGAAAAGGCATGTTTGATCTGAAAATTTGGATCAAAGGAGATGATTAATAATGCTTACTTTCTGGATATTATTCGCTTTAACGATACTTGTAGCAGCGTACTCCGGTATTAACTACTTCACAGGTCGAATTAAAGAAAATGCGAAGTTTAAAAAGCAACATTTCGGAGTTTTATGTATCGTATTTGTCATCCTTGCGATTATAGAACTTGTCGTTTTCAATATGTTATAGAATTAAAAGCAGCGATGATTGATTTTAATGAGTTAAATCAATCACGCTGCTTATTTTTGTTTCGAAATTCAAAAATAAACATAAAAAAACGACGGCAAAACTGCCGTCGTATCAATGTTTGTAATATGATTTACTTTATAGATTAAGATTCTAATAATAAATCTTCAGGGCTTTCGATAAGCTCTTTGATTGTTTTCAAGAATCCTACTGCCTCTTTACCATCAATAATTCTGTGGTCGTAGCTTAAAGCAAGGTACATCATAGGACGGTTCTCAATTGTATCTTTATCAATCGCGATTGGACGCGTGATGATTGAGTGCATACCTAAAATAGCTGCTTGGCTTCCGTTAATGATTGGTGTAGACATCATTGAACCGAAGATACCACCGTTTGTGATAGTGAATGAACCGTTCATTAAATCACCAAGTGATAATTTGTTGTCGCGTGCTTTAACTGCTAAGTCTGCGATTGAACTTTCGATTTCTGCGAAGTTTTTCTTATCACAGTCACGTACGAATGGCACGATTAAACCATTATCTGTAGATACCGCAATACCGATATCATAGAATTGTTTAGTAATCATGTCTTGTCCATCAATTTCAGCATTCACTGCAGGGTATTTTTTCAATGCTGCAACGGCTGCTTTTGTGAAGAATGACATGAAACCTAATTTTGTTCCATCATGATCTTTGATAAATTGTTCTTTTTTACGTTTACGTAAGTTCATCACATTTGTCATGTCAACTTCGTTGAATGTAGTCAGCATTGCTGTGTTATTAGATACTTCTAATAATTTCTTAGCTGCTGTTTGTTTACGACGAGACATTTTTTCGCGAATCACTGGTTTGTTTGGTGTGCTGCTTTGTGGTTTAGCTGGTGCTTCTGATTTCGCTGGCTCAGCTTGTTTTTGGTTACCTTGTTGTTGACGATCAATGTCATCTTTACGTACAACATCGTTACCTTTAGAAGCAACTTCTGCTAAGTCGATACCTTTTTCACGCGCATATTTACGTGCAGATGGTGTTGCATTGACGCGTTGGTCACTAGAAGCACTTTCTTTTTCTTCTGATTTGTCAGCTTCTGCTGGTTCAGATTTTGATTCTGATTTGTCTTCAGATTTTGGTGCTTCTTCTTTTTTGTCATCAGATGAAGCTGAAGATGATGAACTGCCGCTGCCTTCCCCTACAGTTGCGATTGCTTGTCCTACTTCAACAGTATCACCAGGTTCTGCTAAGTGTTCTTGTAAAACACCTGCTTCTTCAGATACAACTTCAACGTTGACTTTATCTGTTTCTAATTCGACAACAGCTTCACCTTTGTCTACTGAATCACCTGGATTCTTCAACCATTCAGCTATTGTACCTTCTGTAATAGATTCTGCTAACTCTGGAACTACGATCTCAGACATACTAATTTCCCCCTAATTTTTGTTAAGACTCTCTTCGATAATAGATTTTTGAACGAGTTTATGATTTTCTCCGTCACCTTCAGCTGGCGCAGAACGTTTAATACGACCGCTATATTGCAATTCGTATTGATCGCTAGCGATATCACTTAAGTAAGGATATACGAACAACCAAGCACCTTGGTTTTGCGGTTCTTCTTGAACCCATGCAATTGTTTCAAGGTTTGGCAACTGATCAATAACTGCTTTGATTTCGTCAGCTGGGAATGGATATAAGCGTTCTACCGCAATCAATAAAATCGATTCATCCGGTTCTTTTTGCAGACGTTCCTTCAAATCAATAAACATTTTACCTGAAGCTAAAATTACTTTTTTGACTTTGCTTGTTTCATGCTCTTCTGGCAAGATAGGTTCGAAATGGCCTTGTGTAAATTTATCGATTGTGTCAGCTACAGTTTTATTTCTTAATAAACTTTTCGGTGACATGACAACTAGTGGACGCATTGCATCAGTATCCAAGCTTGCTGCTTGTGCACGTAATAAGTGGAAATAGTTACTAGAGCTAGATAAATTTACGACAGTCGCGTTATTCTCAGCTGAGAGTTGTAAGAAACGCTCTAATCTTGCTGATGAGTGCTCTGGACCTTGTCCTTCATATGAATGTGGTAAGAACAATGTTAGACCTGAGCGTTCGCCCCACTTCGCATAACTGCTGAATAAGAAGTTATCGAACATCATTTGTGCCATATTCGCAAAGTCGCCGTATTGAGCTTCCCAGATATTCATAGTACCCTTGTTTTCAACATTGTAACCGTATTCGAAGCCTACAACAGCTGCTTCAGATAGCGGTGAGTTATGAACATCGAATGATGCACGTTGATTTGGTACATGTTGTAAAGGCACATATTCTTCGCCAGTATCAGGGTTATGCAATACCGCATGTCTGTGACTGAAAGTACCACGTTCACTGTCTTGACCTGTTAAACGAATTGGTGTGCCATCTTGCATGATTGTCGCAAATGCAAGTTGTTCAGCTTGTGCCCAATCTACTAAACCATCTTCTTTTTCAAATGGTTCTCTACGTTTTTCTAAAACTTTGTTCAGTTTTTTCAAGACTTCAAAACCTGTTGGATATGTTAATAATGCATCATTGATTGATTTCAATTCTTCGAAATCAAATTGACGATCATCAGGTTGAAGCGGTAAGTCAACATTGTCTGGTTTAGACATATCTTGTGTTGTTGTTTTATCATTTTTATCGATTTTATCATGTGCTGCACGTAGTTCTTTTTGAACATCATCTAAGATGTCATTCTTTTCATCCTCAGAGATAATGCCTTCTTCAACTAATTGGTCACCATAGATGTGATCTACAGTTGGATGCTTACGGATGGCATGATAAGGAATTGGGTTTGTAATAGATGGTTCATCCATTTCGTTATGACCATAACGACGGTAACCGACTAAATCGATAACAACATCTTTGTTGAACTCTTTTCTGAAGTCCATTGCAATATCAATTGCTTCAATTGTTGCTTCAACATTGTCTGCATTAACATGCATAATCGGTACATCATAACCTTTAGCAACATCTGTAGAATATGTTGTTGAGCGACCATCTTGTGGCTCTGTAGTGAAACCGATTCTGTTGTTAGTAATCAGATGCAATGAACCGCCTGTTGAATACCCCTCTAAGTTGCCTAAGTTCATTGTTTCAAAGTTGATACCTTGTCCTGGATAAGCAGCATCACCATGAATTAAAATCGGCATAGATTTTCTGAAATCTGTTTGTACTTTGCCGCTTTGATGACGGTCATCTTGTACAGAACGTGTTTTACCTAATACAACCGGTGACACGATTTCTAAGTGACTTGGGTTGTTTGCTAATGAAATGCGTTGTTCTATACCATAAGTGTCTGTTGTTTTCGTACCGCCTAAGTGATATTTAACGTCACTTGTCCATGCTGAACCTGAAGTTAATTCTAGACTGCCGTCTTGTGGTAGGAACTTCATTGGATCAGTATGCATGAATTCAGAAATCATCATTTCATAAGGTTTTTCTAACACATGTGTTAAAACGTTGAGGCGTCCACGGTGTGCCATACCTATTTGAATATTTTGAATTTCTTCTTTAGCTGCACGACTTAAGATTTGTTGCAGCATTGGCACAAGGGTATCTACACCTTCAATAGAGAATCGCTTTGCCCCTACAAAGTTTTTATGAAGATATTTTTCGAAACCTTCAACATGTGCTAATGTCTTGAATAATTCTAGCTTTTGGCTTTTATTTAAGTTTGCTTTATATGGCGTTTCAATACGTCGCTTGAGCCAAGCGCGTTCTTTATTGTTGTTAATGTGTGTGTATTCAAAAGCAATCGGCCCTTTATAACGCTTTTCCATGCGTTGGATTGCTTCGTAGGCATTGTCATAAATATCAGAAAAATGATCTGACACAATGCCTGAAGAAATTTGCTCTAAATCTTCTTTTGTTAAATTGAAATCTTCAAGTGTCAATCTAGGAACATTTTTACGTTCTGGTCGATTGACTGGATAAATATCTGCCTGCAGATGCCCATATTGTCTGATGTTATCGATTAAACGCATAACTTGTTTAATTGTCATATCATCAGAACTTGATGAAGGTGCTGCAGCCACCTCTCTGTTGTCATTGTTAATTGTACTAAATAGAATTTGTAAATCTTCAGAGACAGAAGTTGGATCTTGTAGATATTGATCGTATAAATCAATAATTACCCCTAAGTTAGCTCCGAAATTTACAGGTGCTTCACTAACCTGTGTATATTTCGTCATATTACTCCCTCCACAATATATTGAAACGCTTACAAATAAATAATATCATTAAATGTTCACAAATTAAAGGGAGAATGACGATTTGATGGCATGAAAAAGAGCCGATATGACGGCTCTTTATACACATATATAACCTTAAATATAATATTGTACAATAATAGACGAATTATCATTAAAATGTAATTATACGTTGAAGGTAATTTTGAATGTTGTAAACGTATCAACTTCACTTTCAACTTGAATTGTACCGCCATGTAAATTCACTATATTTTGAGCAATCGATAATCCTAAACCATTACCTCCACGTTGTCTAGAACGTGATTTGTCTACGCGATAAAAACGGTCAAAGATAAAGTCTAAGTCTTTTTTAGGAATGCCTGAACCATGATCGGTAATTTCAATAGTTGCTTGTCTATTTTTAAGTGCAGTACAAATTTCTATTCTTTTCTCTCTTGTATCATATTTAATCGCATTATCCAAAAAGATAAGCAATACTTGTTCAAGTTGATAACGATTAATATTCAGCCATATTGGTTTCACTGACGGTGTAAATGTAAAACTATAATCAGGATGTAATTGTTCGAGAGATTTTAGTCTAGATTTAATCTCGTCGTTTACATCAACAGGTTCTACATCTAAAGCATCTTTATAGGTTGATTCTTTCGTTAATAATAACAGCTCTTCTACTAACTTGGTAATACGATTCATTTCTTCGATTGTTATATCTAATGATTCTTCTAAAATTGCTGGGTCTTTCTTACCCCATCGTTGGATAAGATTTAAGTGACCTTGAATGATTTGAAGCGGTGTTCTCAGTTCGTGTGAAGCATCTTCTACGAACTGGCGTTGTTGATCAAATAGTTCTTCAATTTGAATCATCATATCGTTGAATGTATCAATCAAGTCAGTTGTTTCATCGTATTCAGTCGGTAGTTCTAACTTTTCCTGGAAACCATCTCTACGGATTTTACGCATTTTGTTAGCCATAATTGTAATAGGTTTTGCGATTTGTGCAGAAAAGATATAACTGATAGTGGCAGTAATAATAATGGCAATAATACCAAATAACACCGATAAGATGATTAATGAATGCATAACACTATCATAACTTGCGAGCGAATGGATAATCACAGAATAACCATGAAACTTTTCAGTTTCGACTGGATGAGAAACGATTAAAAAGTTTGCATCTTTAATACGTTGCACGTAAACACTGTGATACTGAGAAGGTTCAATCCCTTTTGTGCTATTAATAAAATCACTCATAGTCGATGTTTCGGTTATCTTTTGTTTGTCATTATCAAACAGAATCACTTTTTGGAAATTACCAAGTGATGCGTTTAAATCTAAAGGTTTAATATCAACCAAAGATTTCGTCGCAAGTAAAGCTGAAACGTTATCAGCACTTTTTTCTGCATCATTAATTTCACTGTCTCTTAAAGTAATGCTCAAAAAGTAAATGATGACTAAGCTGAAAATGAAAACAATCAAAAACGTAATACTCGTAGTAATTAGCATCCATTGAGTTTTTAATTTTCGTTGCTTCATTTGCGTATCACATAACCGACACCACGTACTGTTTCGATTACCTTTTCTTTACCAAACGGTTTCAATTTATTTCTCAGATAACGAATATAAACATCCACTACATTGGTTTCTACTTCGCTGTCATAACCCCAAACATGATTTAATATTTGTTCACGTTGCAAGACATGATTTAAGTTTTCAGAAAGCAGCTGTAACAAGTCATATTCGGTTTTAGTTAATTCAACCTCTTGACCATCAATCGTAACACGAAAGGCTTCTTTATTAATTTGAATGCCTTTAATATCGATGATGTCTTTAGCTGGTTGGCGTCTTAATGTTGCACGAATACGTGCTAATAGTTCTTCGATATCGAATGGCTTTACGATATAATCATCTGCACCATAATCTAAACCTGCTACTTTATCATATGTATCACCTTTTGCTGTGATGATAATAATTGGAGTAGATTTGACTTCACGTATTCTCTTACATATTTCTAAACCATCCATATGTGGCAACATCAAATCGAGTAAGTACAGATCATATTCTTTTTTTAATGCTGTTTCTAATCCTTCTGCACCATCATTTTCAATATCAACTTCATAATTCTCATGTACTAATTCTAATTCAATGAATCGAGCTAAGTTTTGCTCATCTTCTACGATTAATATTTTTGTCATTGAAAGCACCTCAATCATGATTTTATCATAATCAAAACGTTTAAGAACGAATGAAACGAATCAAATGATTAATTGTGACAAAAATATGGAGTTGAATAAAAAAGTGAAATTATTTTTGATTTCTAATTGACAACCATTCTCACTAATGTATAATAGTAATTGAAAATGATTATCAATCACAAATGAGACATCCCCCCCCACATTTCGTTCTTAATTGGATTGGTCATTTTCGATTTATCCCCTTTTATATATGCCCGTAAATACTGACGTTACACTAAAAGTAACGTGACATACTTAACCGATTCTCAATTAAGCAGAATCGGTTTTTTTCTATTATAAATTAAAAAAAGTGAGATTAAGCAGCACTTAATCTCACTTTAATTCTCATTTAGCAAAGGCTTTGAATTTACCTTTGAACAATAATGATACAGATAAAATACATACAGCACCTGCAAGTACACCTGCAATGACATCAGTAGGATAATGTACACCTAAATAAATTCTAGACATACAAATCATCGCAATCATGAAGAAGCAGAATGAAGTCATCATCACACGTGGTGTCCCGTGTAAGTAATGGCTTGAAATTGCAATCAAGCTACCGAAGAAAGATGTAGAACCTTGCGCGTGGCCACTTGGGAAACTATAGCCGCCAATTTCTACAAGTCTTAATTTAGTAGGACGCTCTCTATCAATTGTGTTTTTCATAATTGGATTAGAGATACTTGAAACTGCCATCACAATCGCAAAGAATAAAGCTTCTATTTGCATTTTACGCATTAATAAAAATGCGACAACACAAAGTGAAAGGCAGATCATTGACCATACTTCGCCTATCCAAGTTGCACCCATAAAAATACTAGTTGTAATGATGCTGTGTGAGGCATAAATAAAATCATAGACTTCTGTATCAATCCAATTACCGATTCTATTTTGATGGAACACAGCAATCGCGCTGAATATCAATGTAAATACTAGAATCAGTGAAATTCTTTTAGCTCGACTCAACTCAGCTTTCCCTCGTTTCCTTTTGGTTTGTATCTTTAAGAATCTTGTCTAATAAATCTTCTTTAGTAAATAGCTGGTGATAGTTCGACATTTGTTGTTCAATAGTTGAACGATTATTTTCAATCTCTTTTAACGCATCCATGAATTTTTGTTGAGAAGCTTCATCTTCTAGTAATGTTTGCGCATACCCTTTAGATTGGAAATATTTTGCATTATCAATCTGATCGCCACGAGACTGGTCTAATCCTAATGGAATCAGCAACATAGGAATGTTTAATGTTAAGAATTCATAGATTGCATTAGCACCTGCTCGGCTGACTACCATGTCTGTAATCGCGAGTAAATCTGTTAATTCACTCGTCACAAATTCAAATTGACGATAACCTTCTTTTTGAATAGATGAATCAAGTAGTCCTTTACCAGTTAGATGAATGATTTGATAATCTTTTAATAATTCGTCAAGATTGCGTCGAATTAAATCATTAATCGTTTTACTGCCTAAACTGCCGCCCATGACTAATAACACTTTTTTCTCAGCGTTAAATCCTGTCAGTTGATAACCTTTTTCTTTGTTACCCTGTTTTAAGTCATCTCTAACAGTTGCACCGACAAAATCTGCTTTTGCTTTTGGCAGATATTTTAATGTATCTTCAAATGTTGTATAGATTTTATTTGCGAATTTTAGAGAAATTTTATTCGCAAGACCTGGAGTGATATCTGATTCGTGAATAATCACCGGGATATTTAATGAACGTGCCGCGATGACTACAGGTACAGATACAAATCCTCCCTTAGAAAAAAGTAAATCTGGTTTTTGTTTCTTTAAGATTTTACGTGCGTCTAAAATTCCTTTGAGTACTTTAAATACGTCTTTGATATTTTCAAATGATAAATATCTGCGTAACTTCCCGCTGGATATCGGGAAGTACGGTGTATTTGTTAATTGTGATGAAATCATATCTTTTTCAATTCCATTTTTAGAACCTACATAAAAAGTTTGGTAACCTCTTTCATTCGCAATTGGAATCAAACTTAAATTGACTGAAACATGTCCGACTGTTCCGCCGCCAGTAAATGCAATTTTCGTCATGATAAATACCTCTATTCTTATTTTAAAATTCTATAATAGGCATAGAATGATTCTTCCTTATCGTAAGGAGGATAATTTAAATTGGCTTCGCCTGCTTTATGAAAACCAAATTTTTCAAATAAGTTTTGCGCGCGTTGATTCGCAGCATACGTATCAGTGA
This sequence comes from Staphylococcus sp. CWZ226, assembly GCF_018986355.1. Lineage (NCBI taxonomy): Bacteria > Bacillati > Bacillota > Bacilli > Caryophanales > Staphylococcaceae > Staphylococcus > Staphylococcus sp. CWZ226. The sequence goes on from NZ_JAHMSB010000005.1 coordinate 178,082, forward strand.
GTAACACATCAACACCGTGATCTAACGCGCGTTCAACAGCAAAGTTAAATAATGCTGTTGCTGCGCCTTTATAATTAGCAGAACCTGCAAGTCTATGAATGACATAAGCATTGGTTCTATCTATCGGCCATTCTAGTTCATCATACCATTTTGATTGATTTTGGTCGATAACAATATAACCATAAATTGTATTCTCCTCTTCTAATACAAATAATGATTTATTTGTAATATCTTCCTCAAAATGCTCTAGTAATGGATAGGCTTCATCCCATTGTGGATTATTATCTTCTGCCATAATTTTTTTGGCTTCTTCTGTCAATGCGGCTACCGCATTTAAATCTTCTTGTGATGCGTTTCTGATCATAAATTGTGCCCCTTTATTTTAATTTTTTGATTAAAGCATCTAACATTTCATCATCTTTATTCGCTTTATCTACTAACTTTTCTGCGAATTTTTGATTCGTTTCTTTATCAAATTTGCCTGTTACTGGTAATTGATTATCTTTTTGGAAATCTTCAACTGCAGATTTGAGTTTTGCATCATAGTCATTGTTTTCTTTTCCAACTTGATAATCCAAAGCTTTTAAACCAATTTTTATAGATTTGACATTTTTATCTTGATCGCCTTCTTTAAACACTTTGTCATCAGGAATCATTGATAATGATTGATACTTAGGAGATGCAATTTCGACATCTGGTTTGATTCCTTTACCATGGATATAAGTACCGTGTGGTGTTAACCATTTCATTTCAGTATATTTTAATAACGAACCATCTGAGTATTCTTGTGTGGTTTGTACAATACCTTTACCAAATGTCTTTTCACCATAAACCTTCGCTTTATTATAGTCTTTCATTGCACCAGTAAAGACTTCAGAAGCACTGGCTGAACCTTCATTGACAAGGATAGATACTTTCATATCTTTTGCTTCTTTTAATGGATCGGTCGGAGTATTCACCGATTCTATTTCTTTCCCTTTTTGCAACTTCACAACCGGTTTATTTTTATCGATGAAGATATTCGACATTTTAACGGCTTCATTTAATAATCCGCCTGGATTATTACGTAAATCTAATACAATTTTTCGTACGCCTTGTTTGTGTGCTTTCATAATATTAGTTTTCAATTCAGCGGCTGTATCTTCTTGGAATTTATTAATCGTGAAGACACCAACATCGCCTTCTTTTTTGTATTCAACACTTTTAACGTGGATTTTTTCTCTTTTGATTTTAATGTTTTGCTCTTGGTTGGCACGCTTAATAGTTAACGTAACTTCAGTACCTTCTTTACCACGTACCATTTTGACTACTTCTGTCAGTGACTTACCTTTAATAGATTTCCCATCTACTTTAGTTAAAACATCTTTGGGTTGTACACCTGCTTTTTCTGCAGGAGATCCTTTCATGGGGCTGGTTACACTGATTTCTTTATTACGTTGCTGCATTTCAGCGCCGATACCTACGAAATCACCTGAAACGTCTTCATTAAATGATTTGGTTTCATCTTTTGTCATATATTGTGAATAAGGATCTTTTAATGATTTAACCATACCGTTAATGGCAGATTCAGATAATTTTTCTGAATCTTGTTTTTTATAGTAATCATTGGCTAATGTTTGATATGTACTTTCAACTTTACTGAATGATTTTCTTTGTGAGTCGTCTAGCCCTGAAAATTTGTGTGCTATCGCGATTGTCGCAAAGACTGTAAGGATAATCGTTAACAACAATGCGAGTATACTAAATGTGATGAATTTCCATCTTTTAATTTTAAAAAACTTAGGTGCCTTTTTTGAGTCTTGTTCATCTGAAGGTTGATTAGTTTCATCATTATGTTGTGTCACTCGGATATGCCCCTTTCTTAAATTACGTTGATGTGCATAAATAAGTTCTAGTTTGAATGGATAATTCATTTTACCAAATTCAGCACGTTCATCAACTTATATATGGCTATATAAAAAATAAAAGGGCTGGTGCCTCACACCAACCCTACGTCAAAAATTTAAAATTTTAACCATTCCTGATATTCATCAAATAAGTCATCAAATACATACATTGGTGAACTGATAGAAGCTTCAGTCTCTATATAGTCTGACAATGTATGAAAGTCTGACTCATGTTTTGGAAAAGCTAAATCATCAAAAATCTGTTCTGCTAATTGACCTTTTTCATCAGGTCTGCCTCGCACAGTAAGCGCAAATTGATAAAATGAATAATCTTTCATTAACCCATTGTCACATCAATTACTTTTGTTTCACTTTTAACTAATTGATCTTGCGGGTGGATATCGATTTTATCTGCTTGATCTGTATTAGTAATAATAATTGGTGAAATGACTGATTTAGCGTTATTTCCAATATAGTCTAAATCAAATTCAACTAGTGGATCTCCAACTTTTACTGTATCGCCGCTTTCAACTAATACATTGAATCCTTCACCATCTAATTGAACTGTATCTAGACCGATGTGAATTAATAATTCTAAACCGTTATCAGCTTTTAAACCTAACGCATGTTTAGTTGGGAAGATATTGTCAACTTTACCTTCAATTGGTGAAACAACGACACCTTCGCTTGGATTAACACCGAAGCCATCACCCATCATTTTTTGCGCAAATACTGGGTCTGGAATATCTTCGATTTTAACGTATTCACCAGAAATCGGTGCATAAACCTCGATTGACTTATCTATTTTATCCTCTTTGCCAAATAATTTTTTAAACATATTATTTCTCTCCTTGGTTCTTGAAATGTGGAATCAAATCACCATATCCAAGTTCTTCTAATTTATCATAAGGAATAAATTGTACAGCAGCTGAATTGATACAATATCTTAATCCGCCTGTTTCTTTTGGTCCATCATTGAAAACGTGACCTAAATGACTGTTTTCAGAACGTACTTCAGTTCTTACCATACCAAATGACTTATCTACAAGTTCAATGATATCATCGTCACTTAGAGCTTTAGAGAAGCTTGGCCAACCACAATCAGAATGAAATTTTTCTTCTGAAGTGAATAGTGGTTTGCCTGAAAGTTTATCGATATAGATACCTTTTTCGAAATGATTCCAATATTCATTTTGGAAAGGAGGTTCTGTACCATTTTCTTGAGTAACAAGATATTCCATATCTGTTAATTCATTTTTACTTTTTTTAAGCATTTTGCTCCCCCCAATGTCTTTCTATAAAGTCTTTTCTTCCTGAACCTTTTTGATACTGTTCATAATGCATTGGATTCTTTTTATAATAATCTTGATGATAAGATTCTGCCGGGTAAAAGTTTTTATATGGTTTTACCGGTGTGATCACAGGTTTATTAAAAATCATTTGTTCGTTTAACTGCTGGATTTTAGATTGTGCAGCTTTTTCTTGTTCTTCGTCATGGTAGAAAATGACCGGTTGGTAACTTTCACCGCGATCGAAGAATTGTCCACCATTATCTGTTGGATCGAACGTCTTGAAATAAACATCTAATATATTTTCAAATGAAGTGATTTCAGGATCATATTCAATTTGTACTGCTTCAACATGTCCTGTTGTGTTCGTACATACTTCTTCATAAGTTGGATTTTCTACGTGGCCGCCACTGTATCCTGAGACAATATTCTTAATACCAGGATATGATGTGAATGGTTTTACCATACACCAGAAACAACCGCCAGCTAATGTTGCATATGCCAAAATATTACCTCCATTCGGCGTTTAGTCAATTCTAAATTTATCATGACTGCACTTTATTTTCTATTAGTTTGCTTTAACCCGATGATTTTCATGAGAATTATCGATTATTGACGCAAGACAACGAATCCTACTGCACCTTGTCCAGTATGTGTTGAAATAACTGGTGTTGTCGTATTGATTTCAACTTCAGTATTATTTTCTTCAATCGCAAATTGTTGTTTAAACTTATCTACAAAATCTAATGCATTTGCATGAGCTAAGCCGATTTTTTTAATCGAATGATTTTCAATGAACTGAGCAAGCTCTTTTTTAATAATTTGAATACTCGACTTTTGCGTACGTGCATTATGAAGGATTTTGATTTGTCCATCATCAAGAATGCCCACTGGTTTTAAACGCATCATATTACCAATCATACCTTTAGCTTTACCGATACGTCCGCCTTTAATCAGTTGGTTTAATTGTCCAATCACTACAAAGAGTTTGATATTGCTTTGTAAATGTTTTAATTTTTTAAGAATTTCTTCTGTTGATAACCCTTCGTTATTCCATTCAACAATATGTTCCAGTTGGAAACCAAGGCCGAATGAAATGGATTTTGAATCAATAACTGTAACTTTTGAATCAGTCATTTGACTAGCTTGATACGCAGTTTGATACGTACCGCTTAATCCAGATGTCATATGAATACTAATGATTTCTGAGCCGTCTTTTCCTAATTCATCGTACATTTCAATAAATTTACCAATAGGAGGTTGGCTGGTTTTGATATCTACATCTTCTTCTATTAACTCAATTACACGTTCAGAAGAAATGTCTTGTTGGTCGATATAAGATTTGCCTTCAATCGTTAAATTAAGAGGAATCACATGAACATCGTGCTCTTTTAGATATGATTGAGGTAAATCTGTTGTTGAGTCTGTGACAATTTTTTTACGCATTTTCATACCTCCTATTACTTTTTACGAACAAGATGTAAGAACGTGTGCGGAATTTTATTGCGTTCATCTTGTTCTCCTTTAACTGAAGATTCAACTTCCCAATCTTCAAAAGTATAAGGTGGGAAGAACGTATCTCCTTGGTATTTATCTTCAATGACAGTGATGTACATGTCATCTACTTTATCGATAAATTCTTCAAACAATGCTTGGCCGCCGAAAATGAAGACATGGCCAGGCAAATCATAAATATCCTCAAAATTGTGTATGACATCTACACCTTCAGGATGAAAAGATTCATCACGTGTTAAAACGACGTTACGTCTGTTTGGAAGCGGTTTGCCGATAGATTCATATGTTTTACGGCCCATTACGAGTGTATTGCCAGTACTTAATTTTTTGACATGTTTTAAATCATTAGGCAAATGCCATGGTAGTTGGTTATCCTTACCGATTACTCTGTTTTGATCATGCGCAACAAGAATAGAAAGCGTCATATTCTTATCCCCTTTCAAAAATTCTAATTGTTTTTATACAGCGATAGGTGCTTTAATACCTGGGTGTGATTGATAATTTACAATCTCCAAGTCTTCATATTGAATATCAAAAATTGAACGATCTGTATTGATTTTTAATTGAGGTGGTTCGTAACTTGAACGACTTAATTGTTTTTTGACCGCATCGATATGATTAGAATAGATATGTGCATCACCAATCGTATGCACAAACTCACCGACTTCTAAGCCGCATTCTTTTGCTACTAAATGTGTTAGTAAACTATAACTTGCGATATTAAATGGAACTCCTAAAAATACATCTGCACTACGTTGATATAATTGGCAACTTAGTTTGCCGTCTTGTACATAAAACTGGAACATCGTATGACATGGCGGTAATGCCATCGTATCAATTTCTGCTGGGTTCCATGCAGATACGATGTGACGTCTAGATGTAGGGTGAGTTTTGATTTGTTCGATGACTGTAGCAAGTTGATCATAATGTTGACCATCTGCACCAACCCAATCTCGCCATTGCTTACCATATACATTCCCTAAATTGCCGTGTTTTTGCGCAAAATCATCATCGTTTAGAATGCGTGATTTAAATTTTTCCATTTCTTGTTGGTAAACTTCGTTGAATGCTTCATCTTGTAATGCTCGATGTGCGAAATTCGTCATGTCCGGTCCATGATAATCTTCTGATTCAACATAGTTTTCAAATGCCCATTCATTCCAAATATTATTGTTGTATTCTAGTAAATATTTGATATTTGTGTCGCCTTTCATAAACCAAATCAGCTCAGTCGCAATCAACTTAAAGAATACTTTTTTAGTTGTTAATAAAGGGAAGCCTTTACTTAAGTCATAGCGTGATTGATGACCGAATTTTGAAATGGTACCAGTACGTGTACGATCATCGCGTTCGTTCCCGATAGCTAAAATTTCCTTACATAGGTCATGATATGCTTCGTCGAATGAATTCATACCTATCTCCTCCTCAAATCGTATGTATCTCCAATTATAAAAAATGGGACAATTGATGGACTGAGTCAGCCATCAAATATTGTCCCGTACCTTCGATTATGAAATCAATTCAAATTGATTAACAGTTTTCATCAAACATATCTTTGATATCCATACAGATATCTTGAATATCGCGTCCCTCAATATATTCACGAGGCATAAAATGTTTTAATTCTGTACCTTTAAATAAAGCGAAAGAAGGACTTGAAGGTACTTGTTGTATGAACTCTCTCATTTCTTGTGTTGCTTCTTTATCTTGACCTGCAAAGACAGTTACTTTGTGATCAGGCTTTTTATCATTTTGCTCAGCAACTGCTACAGCTGCTGGACGAGCTAATCCAGCTGCACAACCACATACTGAATTAATAACAACAAATGTAGTCTCTTCAGCACCTACATTGTCCATATATTGATCAACTGCTTCTGCAGTTTCTAAACTTTCAAAACCATTTTGTGTTAACTCGCTACGCATACCTTGTGCGAGTTCTTGCATATATGCTTCATACGGATTCATAATATACACTCCTTGTTCATTTATAGTTTATTTTACATGAAATAATCAGAAATGTAATCTAATTAATTTGTTGATTCATCCTAATTCCGCTTATTTATTACGGTTAGCAATTTGTTTCCAAACAGATCCTAGTGCTTCGTCACCTTTTTCAATACGAGAGATGGCCATTTGAATCTGTAACTTCACTTCGTAAGCGTCATCATCTTCATGTGCTTTCAAAGCTGGTAATTGTGCTTCGCCACCTTCATCAAAAATAAACATCGCGGCACGCCAACGCACAATCTTTTGTGGATCATCTAAAGCTTTCTCCATTTCTGGTAAAGCTGCTTTAAATCCTAAATCACTTAATCCATCTCCGGCAGTTCGGCGTACACCAGGATTTTTATCCTGTAAACCTTGGTACATATATGGAAGAACTGACTCATCTTCTACCATACTTGCTAGCACAATAGCTTCGCGTCGAATTGGAATTTTAGGATGATTTAATGCAGCTTCGATGAGAGGATAATCTTCTTTGGTTGGTGTCGGGAAAGATTTCAACATTCTAAGTTGTGCTTTCCAATCTTCTGCCGCATTAAATTCATCAACTGTCACATGTTGATAGTGTGCTGTTGGAACCACAATATCCGTATTTAATGCTTCTTGTTTTAATTCATTAAGTTTATTTTCAGGATATAGTGCAACAAGTTCTTCTTCAACATTATCCATAACTTCTTCTAGTTCGCCATAACGCGTACCTAAATCTTCCCACTTACGCATAAATACTACGTTGTCATCATCTTTTTGTGCTGCTAGCATTGTATCGACAAAGTAGTCTGGTAATTGTCTGCGTTCTTCATCCTTAGTAGTAGTGAGTTTAATCTGATACGGGATACCTTTAAATTTGAGCACTTCCGCTTTAATTTCGCCGAAATGTTCATCAGGTGCAGGTGTATCATTTGTTTCAGTTTCAGATTCATTACTAATTGCAGCTGTAATATTAGGCAATAGTGCTTCCCAATCTGCTTTTGGTGCTTTATCCACAGCTAAAAAGTCGATGACATGGAAAATGGATTTAACACCATCAACCTCTAAAAGTCTATTGATAAAATCAGGTTGGCCTTCTTTTACTTTTGTATAGGTGGAGGATTGATTGTCCTCTCTTTTCTTATTCAATACCACTTTCATGGTATTCGGACTTGGTGTCGGTTCAATACGAACGATTTCCATCAAAATAACCCCCAATTATTGTAGTTCGTTACCAAATTGCTTGATTTGTTTACCTACTGAACATTCGTAAATACAAAAATGATGTGCATATGTTTTCCCTTTTGTTTTACGATTATATGTTTTTAATTCACAATTTTTGCAGTAAGTGCTTAATAAATCATCTATGGAATCAAGCGCTCTTTTTTCGGATTTTGAAAAAATAATCGTCACTCCCTTTACATAATTAATAACACCTTAAATGGTTTAAGGACGATTAATTTAGCCTCATTATATCATGCGACACGGTTAACTTCATCTCTCTACTCTGTAGTTGTAACTAAATGGCTATTGCATTTAATGTACGATTTCTATAGAATATATGAGTTGAGTTGCGGTTTCTAAACACCCGCATTAACAAAATTTAGGAGGTTAATTATGTTTTACAATGAAATATTAGGTATTATTGCCTTTCTAGTAACCTTTACATTAATGGTCGCAATGTATCGTTTGTTCGGTAAGCAAGGTTTGATTGCTTGGGTAGCTATCGGAACTGTAATTGCTAACATTCAAGTAATTAAAACTGTAGACATCTTTACGATTTCTGCGACTTTAGGAAATGTAATGTTTGCGTCTATTTATTTAGCGACGGATATTTTAAACGATATCTATGGACGTAAAGTAGCTAAAAGAGCAGTATGGATGGGCTTTAGTTCATCATTAGTGATGATAATTTTAATGCAACTATCATTACATTTTATTCCCGCTCCAGAAGATATGGCACAAAAAGCGCTAAGTACAATTTTCAATATAGTACCTAGAATCGCGTTAGGTTCGATTATCGCTTATATCATCGGACAACATATCGATGTCTTTATCTTCAATGCGATTAAAAAAGTATTCAAGTCAGATCGCACATTTGCAATTCGTGCATATGGGAGTACGACATTAAGTTCTATTATTGATACTGCCCTTTTTGTAAGTATCGCGTTTATTGGTTTGCTGCCAGCAGGTGCAGTCTTTGAAATCTTTATTACGACTTACTTCTTAAAACTACTTGCTACAATCTTTAATGTGCCATTTGGTTACTGGGCTAAATCAATGTACCGAAAAGGTAAAATTCAATCTAAAGATGAAGGTTACTGATTAAGGGTATAGATAATATAATATTTTGATTAAGGATGGAATGATGTATGGCTAAAATATTTTTTGATGCAGCAGTTAAAGGTAATCCAGGACCAGCATCTATTGCAGCAACAATTATTGAAGAGAGTAACCATCAAACTTTCACGCAAGATATCGCACCTACTGACAATCATTCAGCAGAATGGCAAGCTTTTAATTTTGCCTTAGACTGTGCATTAGAATTAAATGTATCTACAGCATTAATTTATACCGATTCTAAGCTGATCACTGACAGTTTAGATAAAGGCTTTGCTAAGAATGAGAAGTTTAAAGGTTATTTAGTTGAAGCAGCGAAGAAAATGAAAGCATTTGATTTATGTCTGATTGATTGGATTCCTAGAGCACAAAATAAAGAAGCCAATCATCATGCGCAACAAGCGCTCTATCAGCAATTAAAATAAAAGAAGCGGGAGGACGTCTCCACAGTTATTAACTGTGAAACGCCCTCCCGCTTTTGTTTTGAATGATTAAAATGGTAAGAATTCTCTTTCAATAAATTTCTTAGACACTTTCAAATCGTGAGTATCTAAGACATTGAAAATATCAATGAAATCCAGATGATACTGCATTTGATTAAATAACGCTGTTACATCTAATGGTACATTAGTGTGGATTTCTGCAAGTTGTTTTGAAAGTTTCAAATCATCTAATTGGCTGATGATTTTCTTTTGTTGTGCCGGTGTCAATTCGTCAATGTGATTGATAACATTTTCTACAGACTGATATTTTAAGATTAATTTATGTGCTGTTTTTTCACCAATTCCTTTGACGCCAGGATAACCATCAGCGGTATCCCCCATAAACGCTTTGATATCGATGAGTTGAAGCGGATGTAATTGATATTCTTCTTGATAGCGTGTTAAATCATAACGGTTATAAATATTAAATCCTTTTTTAGTCAACCAAACTTCAACATTAGGATTTATACATTGTAAGATATCTTTATCTCCTGTAACGATATAAACTTCGTTATCCTCTGATAAATTTCTGCTTAACGTTCCGATAACATCATCGGCTTCATAATTTTTAACTCCAATATTAACAAACCCAAGTGCGTTTGAAATATCTTGAACTAAATCGAATTGTGGTATCAATTCATCAGGCGGTGCTGGTCTATGTTGTTTATAATCTGCAAACATTTCATTTCGAAACGTTTGTTGCCCCATGTCCCAACATACAGCGATATGTGTCGGCTGAATATCATCTATCGCTGAAAAGATGTGACGAACAAATCCTTGTACGCCATTAGTCGGAACTCCGTTTGAATTTCTCATGAATTGATGATGAATGCTTGTAGCATAGAAATGGCGGAATAATAACGCCATTCCATCTACCAGCAATACTTTGTTTGTCATACTACTTCCTCTTTCTAAGTTAAATAATTTCTTTTAATTGACGGTTAGCCGCATCAATTTGTTGAATCAAGCTATTATCAATTTTAACGCTTAATAATGCGCTTGCTTGTTCATGTATTTCATTTGAAATCTCATTTAATTGTTTATCTGCAATCTTGCCCATCTTAGACACTTGTTGTTCTAACTCTTGTCGTAATTGGTTAATGTTGTTTTGCAACAAGTCAACCGTTTCCATTGTGATTTGCTCTTGTAGTTCTTTTTGTGCTTTCAGTTGAAACAAACGCTTTTTCGTCAATTTTTTCGGAAGATGTTCGAACATTTCATTAAAATCAATATGCATCGTTGTAATTTTATCTTTATCCATTTCAATCTCAAAGTGTGGCTGCAATAAAATATGCAATTGATTCAATTGCTTAACAATAGGTGCAAGTTGATCTTCCAGTTGCTTATTAAAGAATTTTTTAATACGTTCAGCAATTAAAGTTTGTTCCATATACAATCTGCCATGGATTTGTTCAAGATATGTTTTAACTGCATCACGTTTTTCAGCATCAAAGTCATTGTTTTTAGTCATTTGCCCGTTGAATACTGTACGAACTTCATCAAACAATTGAATTTTTAAGCGTTCATTCAAGTGATATACTTGATCTTCAACTTCGTTATAAACATGTTGTTTAGTCGTTTTTAAAGTCGTATTTGGAATCGCGCCTTTTTGTTCAATCTTTCTTACTTCTTGTTGACGCGTTTCCATTTCTTCACGATTATTTTGATAGTCTTCTGACATTTGTGTATAAGAGGCACTAATTTGTTCAAGTTGCGCTTTCATTTGTTGTTGTAAAACAACCTTAGATTCGACCTCCGCAAAGTAATCTAGACTATCTTTTAGTTTATTTAGCCCTTCATCGCCCTCTTTTAATGCACGTCGACTAGAAACACTATAAATATCAGCAGGCATATTTACTTGTTGTAATGCATCGCTGACATAATCTTCCACAGCTTCTAAATCTTCTGTTGATTCTGCTAAATCTACTGCATTAATAATCATCTTGAATGTTTGATTTTCATTGAGTTGATTCATCTCTTTCATATACTCAATAAATGCTTTGTCGTTATCAGTAAATGAATGATTGAAGTAACTTACGTATAAAATCAAATCAGATGATGTTAATATTTTTTCCGTTTCATTAGAATGACGTTGGTTATTTGAATAAAGACCTAAAGAGTCTACAATAATTTTATTTTTCAACCAGTCTATCGGTAAGTTTAAATGAACAGTTTCCACAAACGCAGCATACTCATCTTGAGCACTCCATTTTTTCACTTCATCCTGACTGATATCGTGATGATAACCATCTTGAATCATATTTTGGTATAAATCTAATTGTTCTTTAACCGCATTAACAAAAGCAAGTTGTTCTTTCTTCAATGAATGTTTTAACTCTGTTGTATCTGTTGCTTTAAAGTCCTCTAAACTCTCAAAGTGGAATTTTTGAGATTCAACTAATTGATTTAATTCCACGAGTAATTGAGGTGCTTGTTTTAAAGTGATTGCACTTGAATTACCATATGAGAGCTCTGTTGTTGCTGCTGTAGTAGGATTTGGTGAACTTACTAAATAATTTTCACCTAGTAACGCATTGATTAAGCTGCTTTTACCAGCACTGAATGTACCGAAGACGCCGATTTTCACAATTTGTTGATCCATTCGTTCAATAGCAGCCTTTAAATCAGATTTGGTTTGTTCAAATAAAGGAACAGGATCAATGATATCGATACCTTGCTTAATTGTTTCAATATCGATATCAGATTTTAACTCAGTTTTTTGTTTAGTTTGGTTCAGTTGTTTTTTCGGTGTTTCTAGCTCTTCTTTTGTATATGTGATTTCTGTACGGTCAATCAATTTATCTAATGAATCATCTAAATGAATATAATAATGTTGATAATTTCTTGTGATGAGTGATTCACGCAGCTTACGTAACTCAATATATTTTTCATAATCATTTTGATCCGTCTCTTCTTCATCGTCGACATGTTGTGTTTCAGCATTTTCAATAGCACGTTTTAATAGAGGTTCAGATTCTTTTTTAATAAATCGATGAATAGCTTTAACGACATCGTCACAGAAGTTTAATACATAAGCATTACTGATACTCATTTGTTCTTGGTATAAATCTGTGACAAGTGAGGATGGTATTTCATAATGCTGATTTAAAATAGATTGGTTGACGTCTGTTTGGTTGATGAAGCGGGTTAAGAATGACATATCTTCTCGCATAGGCTGTCTGATTTGTTGATTTACAATATCTTGTAACGCTGTCATTACATTTTGTAAACGCTCTTCCCTAGCTTCTTCAGTTTTCTTTTTCTTATTAAAGAATCCGCCAACTTTGAATGTTTTTACTTGGCTCTCTAAGTAGAGACGAATCTTTTCACGCATTTCATGCGGCATTAAGTATGCGTTTTCTAAAATGTTTTTGCGTTGATAATTTAAATATTTATAGAGCTTATCTGGATCATTTAACAACTGTGCTTCTTCACTAACAGATTGATTCTGTTGGAAGTTTAAATAAGCTTGGTCAAATTGTGAAGCATCAATATCTAAGTTTGCTAAAATATCCTGCATTTCAGCTTGAATATATGATTTTTGGTCTTCGGTAATAAACTGTGTGATTCTTTCAATATAGTCTTCCATAGACTCGCGATGTGTATCTTGTTCGATTAAGAAATCAGACAGTGCATTAATTTGATTTTCTGGGTGGTCATACTTAGAAACATAAAATGTTTTCAGAAGTTCTAAGTCCCATTCATCTACCGCGTGCTGAATATTTTGTTTGAAAGCATCGAATGAAAGCTCTTCATCATTATGTTTATCGATTTGATTTATTACGAAGACTACTGGGATGCCTGCATGATTCAAACGTTTCATAAATTGGAAGTTCATTGCGGATTGAACATGGTTATAATCTACTGTATAAAAAATAATATTGCTGGTAAACATGAATTGTTCTGTTGATGCTTGGTGTAATGAAACGTTTGAATCTACACCTGGTGTATCTTGTAAGGTGAATCCTTTTTTGAATTTATCAGATTCAAAACGAATTTCTACAGACTCTACATCCCCATTTTGTCTGTTTAATTGCTTCACTTCATCATAATTATTCAAGCGTGTATATTTTTGACCTTCTAAGTTTGCGATAATTTCACTTTTATCAGCGACACTGACGATTGCTGTGTTGCTGGTTGTCGGTACAGGTGAACTTGGTAAGATTTCTTGTTCTAGTAGTAAGTTGATTAATGTAGATTTGCCTGCTGAAAAGTGACCGACAAATGTTAATGTGTATTGATCTAGATAAACTTTTTTAATGACTTGGTTGATAATATGGACCAAATCTTGATGGTTTGATTTTTCGACTTCTTTTTTTAATTTATATAAAATATCTAATTGGTTGTTACTCGTCATAGATTATGTACCCCTTTATAAATAACATTGCTTTAATTGTATACTAAAAGCGCTTTACTCTAAAGGATTAAAATCGATGTTGCGGAGAATAAAAAAGATGCATCTGACTGATATTTAGTCAAATGCATCATAATTTTAAAGACCTGGATTATTCGCATGCTTAATTTGTAAGTAGCGAGATAAGCTGTAAACGATAATTCCAGCCCAAATAAAGATAAAGGTAACGAATTGATTTGTATCAAAAGGTTCTCTGTAAATAAAGATACCTAAAATAAAAATTAATGTCGGACCGATATATTGAATGAATCCCATTAATGATAAAGGAATACGTCTTGCACCTGCAGAGAACGAAATTAATGGAATCGCTGTAATAGCCCCTGAGAACAATAGCCAGAATGTCGGCATGTTGATACCAATGGTTGTTTGATGTGAGATCCATAAATAAACGATATAAATCAAAGCTGCTGGCGTTGTAACGATACATTCAAATGTAATACTGCTTAAAGCATCAATCGGTACAATTTTCTTAAGCAGGCCATAAAATCCGAATGACACTGCTAAAATAATCGAAACAACCGGGAACTCGCCGATTTTTAACGTCATGTATAGCACACCAATAAAAGCAAGGAAAATTGCTAACCATTCTAACTTATTGAATTTTTCTTTCATAAAGATCATCGCAAGTAAAATGCTGACAAGCGGATTAATATAATAACCTAAACTCGCTTGGAGTACGTGATTATTATTTACCGCCCAGATAAATGTGCCCCAGTTTACTGTAATGATATAGCCGGCTAGAATAATAGCCCAAAGTTGTTTGGTTGTTAAGGCTTTAATGCCACTTATAAATTGTGAACTTTTTCCCATTGCCATGATTAATACAACCATAAAAATCATGGATAAAATAATACGATAAGCGAGAATTTCAAACGGACTGATATCATTGAGCAACGACCAATAAATTGGTAATGTTCCCCAAAGGATATAGGCAATTATGGAGTATACTATGCCGCGTTTAAATTCTTGATTCATCCTAGTCACCCCAATTTTTCAAACTATTTACTTTTTCTTAGCCCAATATTGATAATACGTACATTCTATATAACCATTGAAGAGCTTTCTACGTTTTGTTGCTTTTTGTTGTGTTAAAAATTCAAATTCTTTATTACTTGTTAAAATGTACTCTGATAAGTTTTTGTGCTGACGCATCAACTTACCAAGATAGCGATACATTTCTTCAACTTCTTCTCTATCACCAATACGCTCACCGTATGGCGGGTTACCGATTAATGCGATAGGTTGATCGGTATGGATATCTAAAGTATTCACATCTTTGACACCGAATTGAATGACTTCACTCAATCCTACTTCTTCAGCGTTACGTATCGCAATGTCTACCATTTCAGGATCAATATCATACGCATAGACTTCAACTTCTTTGTCGTAATCTGCTTGTTGATCTGCTTCGTCACGCAATTGTTCGTATAGATCATCAGGCATGATATCCCATTGTTCTGAAACGAATGAGCGGTTAAAGCCAGGCGCAATATTTTGTGCAATTAAGCATGCTTCAATTGCGATTGTTCCTGAACCACAGAATGGATCGATTAAAGGTGTGTTGCCATCCCAGTTAGCTAAGCGAATCAACGCAGCAGCTAATGTTTCTTTAATTGGCGCTTCACCTTGTGCGAGTCTGTATCCGCGTTTGTTTAAACCTGAACCAGAAGTATCAATTGTTAAAAGTACTTCGTCTTTATGAATTGCGACTTCCAAAGGATACTTACTTCCTGTTTCATCTAACCATCCTTTATGTGCGTAGGCATCTTTTAAGCGTTCAACAATTGCTTTTTTCACGATTGCTTGAACATCAGGTACACTATGAAGCGTTGATTTAACACTTCGACCCTGTACTGGGAAATTACCATCTTCTGTAATGATTGTTTCCCAAGGTAATGCTTTGGTTTGTTCGAATAATTCTTCGAATGTTGTTGCTTTAAAGCGTCCCATGACTAATCGGACTCTGTCAGCAGTACGCAGCCATAAATTACTTTTGGCAATTGCAGTTTCATCGCCTTCGAAAAATATTCTTCCGTTTTCCACTGTTGTTTCGTAGCCTAATGCGTTAACTTCTTTTGCAACGACAGCTTCAAGACCCATTGGACATACGGCTAATAATTGATACATATGCATTGACCTTCCTTCTATTTTTGTTGATTTACTTTATTATTGTAGCAAATTTTGAAGCGGTAATATATGTGTAGTAAGCGAGATATCAAATAAAAAAGCTCTCCAATCTTGGAGAGCTGAACTAGTGAGGATATTTCTATAAGCCATGTTCTGTACCTTAGTACTGATAACGTGCACTAGTAGTCACTCGTACGCCGGTGGTAACCATCTGTCTGGAATAAGTATTTACGCACACTTATTCCCTCATTTATACGTTGAATTCCGCTAAATAAGTGCTCCTACCAAATTTGGATTGCTCACTCGAGGGGTTTACCGCGTTCCACCCTTTACATTTCTGTAAAGGCTCCGTCACTGTGGCACTTTCAAGCTACTTTAATCATATCCAAAAGACTTAGATTATTTCACTGCCGTCTATTAGCCTTGACTTATTGTTTCATCAAGCACGAACACTACAATCATCTCAGATTGTGTGAGCATGGACTTTCCTCTATATTGCTATAGCGATTACCCGAAATATCACTTCTTAAAATTATAGCATGGTTCTTTGTCTATGGTAAAGCTAATCCGAAAAAGCACAACTTTTCAGACTTCGAGCCATAAACTTAGAATAACTATTTTCCAAATACTGCTTTTTCTAAATTAGAGATACGTTTAAGAATATCTACATTACTAGAATTTGTGTTTGAAGAAAAACTTTTGTTTTCTTGTGGTCTAGAAGTAGCTACACGTAAACGTAACTCTTCAAGTTCTTTTTTCAACTTATGATTTTCTTCATTTAATTTAATTACTTCATTATTCATGTCTGCCATTTTTTGATAGTCTGCGATGATGTCATCTAAAAATGCATCTACTTCTTCCCTTCTATATCCACGTGCAAGGGTTTTTTCGAAGTCTTTCTCATAAATATCTTTTGCTGATAATTTTAAAGATACATCTGCCATTTTTTCTCCACCTCATTCGAAACTTTCTTCAGACCACTGTATATCACTGATGAATGTATTGATTTCATCAAACGTTACAACATCATAAGTATAGTTTGTTTGTTCTGCAAAATCAACTAACATCCGCTTAAAGAACTTTGGACTCGCTTCTTGTTCTTCATCATAAATTAGAACAGTCATATCAGTATGGTCTAGGATAAATTGATCTGTTTGTTTGAATTGAAAGGGTCCTTCGTAGGGTGCGTGATGCACTGAATCATGAAAATCAGCTTTTTCAATAATTTGTTGATACTTCAACTGATTTTGTTCATTCCAACGTTCTGTATGATTTTGAAAAGGTGTAATCACACCGAGCTTTAATTCAGGATACTCTTGTTGCAAGTCAAGCACCACTTCAGCTGTCCACATTTCAATTCCTAATTGTCCTTGTATCAATACCCATTCTAAACCTTCCTCAACCAGATTTTGCAATTTATTTTTTAAAAATAATTTAAGGTATTTTACTTCAGGTGCATCATCTTTAAATATATTTAATTCATAGGATTTATAGCCGGTAACATATGCTGTTTTAACCATATTGCGTTTCACTTTCCTTTAAATAGTTTAAGTCATAGTTCACACTTTTCAGTTTATCCATAAAGAGTTTCCGGCTTGCTGAAGCATAATGACATTCGACAGAAAGGCGTTCTAAATTTTCTTTGAGTATTTGATACTTCAACTGATTCATGTATGAAAGCGCAATGATATTTTCTGCATAACCATCCAATTGGTTCAACAAATCATCGATGTGATAAGCAAAAGGCATCACCTCGTTTTTGAAATCATATGCCTTACCTGATCTAGCTTCTTCATATCTTTGTTTCATAATATAGGTTTGTTCTATTAATGTTGAGATAATGGTATACAATCACATTTCGCCTCCCTCACAATTAAATTATCATATATTGATAAGTACGTCATTTCAGAAAACCTTTAAATCCCTATGATAAAAGGGTTCAATATTGTTAAATAGCCTGATTAACGTTAAAATAAGTGACATATACACAAACCAATGTTTGCTTAAATACTAAAGGAAGGTTTTTAAGTAAGCATTGTATTGAAATAAGTTTCGAGAGTTTGCATCTCACTGTAAGTTGTGTATAATTATTACGGTTTAAAAACCTGTTGGTGTGGTGAAACAAATGAATTATCCAAATGGTAAACCATTTAATAGAAATAAGACTAAAGTTGGACGCACAAACCCATTCAATTCAAGTAAAATCAAGTATGGCGGACGTGGGATGACTTTAGAAAAGGAAATCGAATTATCAAACGATTACTACCTTTCTACAGGTAAAGCAGTAATACACAAGAAACCGACACCCGTTCAAATCGTAAATGTTTCTTATCCTAAACGCAGTAAAGCTGTGATTAAAGAAGCATATTTCCGCACCCCATCTACAACTGACTATAACGGTATTTATAATGGCCGTTATATTGATTTTGAAGCAAAAGAAACACAGAGCAAGACGTCTTTTCCATTACAAAATATTCATGAACACCAAGTTGCGCATATGAAATCATGCTATGAACAAAACGGAATTGTATTTTTACTAATTCGTTTTAAAGCATTAGATGAAGTTTATATGCTGCCTTATCGTTCCTTTGAAAACTTTTGGCAAAGACATCAAAATAACATCAGAAAATCAATTACAGTTGAAGAAATAAGAAAAAATGGTTACCATATTCCTTATCAGTATCAACCACGATTGAATTACCTCAAAGCCGTTGATAAGTTGATATTAGATGAAAGTGAGGACCGCGTATGACGGAAAGAAAGAAGACTTCTCATTCTAAGAATGGAAAGTCTGGTAAAAAACAGAATAGGAATATTAAGAGGACAATTATTAAGATTATTGGCTTCATTTTAATTGCGTTTATTGTCTTAGCCTTAGTTGGTGTTCTTTTATTCGCTTACTACGCATGGAAAGCGCCAGCGTTTTCTGATGCAAAATTAAAAGATCCTATACCAGCAAAGGTTTATGATAAAGACGGTAAATTAATCAAGACACTTGATAACGGTCAAAGACGTGCGCACGTGGACTTAAAAGATGTTCCGCAAAATATGAAAGATGCCGTTCTAGCTACTGAAGATAATCGTTTCTATAAGCATGGTGCTTTAGACTATAAACGTTTATTCGGTGCGGTCGGTAAAAACATTACTGGCGGATTCGGTTCACAAGGTGCATCAACATTAACACAACAAGTTGTTAAACGTTCATTCTTAACCGATCAAAAGTCGATTGGCCGTAAAGCACAAGAAGCATACTTATCGTATCGTTTAGAACAAGAGTACAGTAAAGATGAGATTTTCCAAATCTACTTAAACAAAATTTACTACTCTGACGGTGTTTATGGGATTAAAGCAGCAGCTAAATATTACTTCGACAAGGATTTGAAAGATTTAAATTTAGTTGAGGAAGCGTACTTAGCAGGTTTACCTCAAGTACCTAACTTATACAATGTATATGATAATCCTAAAGAAGCGGAATCTCGTAAAGATACTGTATTATACTTAATGCATTATCATAAACGTATTTCTGAACAAGATATGAAAAAAGCGCAAGATACACCAATTGAGAAAAACTTAGTTAAACGTAGTGCTGATGATCGTGCAATTAAGCCAGATAATAAAGATCCTGAGTATAACTCATATGTGAACTTTGTGAAGTCTGAATTAATGGCACATCCTGAGTTCCAAGACAAAAATCTTGGCGACTTAATGAATAGTGGTATTAAGATTTATACTAATATGGACTCTAGCGTTCAAAAAGCATTGCAGAACCGTATTGATAACGGCAATTACTATAAGAACGAAGATCAACAAGTTGGTTCAACAATTGTTGACAGTAAGAGCGGTGGATTAGTCGCAATTTCTGGTGGCAGACACTTCAAAGATGTTGTCGACCGTAACCAAGCAACTGACCCTCACCCTACTGGTTCTTCATTAAAACCATTCTTATCTTACGGACCAGCAATTGAGAATATGCAATGGGCAACAAACCATGAACTTCAAGACGAATCAGAATACATGGTAGATGGTACTACATTCAGAAACTATGATACGAAGAGTCATGGTAATGTCACACTTTATGATGCATTACGTCAAAGTTTCAACATTCCAGCATTGAAAGCTTGGCAACAAACGAAACAAGATGCTGGTCAAGACGCACCTAAGAAATTTGCAGACAAAGTTGGCTTGAAATATGAAGGTGAAATTGGTCCTTCAGAAGTACTTGGTGGTTCATCATCTGAATTCTCACCTACTGATTTAGCTTCTGCTTTCGCAGCGTTAGCTAATGGCGGTGAATACAACCAAGCACACGGTATTACTAAAGTTGTTGATCAAGAAGGTAATACTACAGAGTTTGATCACAAACACCACAGAGCTATGCATGATTACACAGCATACATGCTTTCAGAAGTACTAAAAGGTACATTTGAAGCTTGGGGTTCTGCTTATGGTCATGGCGTATCTGGTGTTAACTTAGCAGCCAAAACTGGTACAGGTACTTATGGTTCAGAAACTTACCAACAATACAACTTACCTGATAACGCAGCGAAAGATGTATGGATTAACGGTTTCACTCCTAAATACTCAATGTCAGTTTGGATGGGCTTCAATAAAGTTAAAGAATATGGTCAAAACTCATTCGTTGGTCATAACGAACAAGAGTATCCACAATACTTGCTTGAAGATGTGATGTCAGATATCAGTCCTAGAGACGGACAAGACTTCCAACGTCCAGCTTCAGTTAATGGTTCAAGCAAATCTGACTTATACGTTGCTAGCAACCCTGACCACAATACTACAAACCGTAAAGTAAACGGTAATGGTACTACTCAAGGCGGCAGCAGTAATAGCAACAATAGTCAACAACAAGGTTCAAATAACAGAAGTCAAAACTTTGGTAACAATAACCAACAAGGACAAAGCAATAATCAACAACAAGGAAACAACAACCAGCAAGGCGATAATCAAAATGGCAATGCATTATCAAGATTCTTTAATCTACATGCCATTTTCAATAATAAAGCTTCATAAATAATAAAAGTGCAGTGACTCAAATTTCTGAGCACTGCACTTTTTTCTATACTTAATAATATGAAAAGACATGTTTGAACAAGAAATTCAAACATGTCTTTTATCATTTTCATTTAAATTATTAGCGTTTTTGATGTGCTTGTCTTGCTTTATACGCTGCGTTCATTTTAATGAGTTCACTGATGAGTGTTTTCATCTGACGATAACCCATAAAGTGATGTTTTCGTTGATGAATATAATCAAATCGTTCTTGGAAATTAATGGGCACAACTGGATAAGTTTCTAATTTATCGTAATCAATTGTTTCAACATTGTTAATCTGACAAAAATAGTGTTCGATTAAAGTTAAATATTCATCAAGTAACGCTTTTCCTTGGTCTGATGTTAATTGTTTCTTTTTCGCAAAGACATCAATTTGGGCTTCTAAAGCTTCAAAATCAGATTTTGTAATCAAAAAATCACCTCTTATGCTTTAGCTTCTTTTCTTAGTTTTTCACGATATCGTTTCTGACCTTCTCTACAATCATCGAATAAAGGACAAATATCACATTTCGGTGCACGTGCCAAACAGTGATAACGTCCAAAGAAAATCAGTTGATGATGACTTTGATTCCATCTTTCTTTTGGAATAATTGAACACAGGCGTTCTTCTACCTCTTTGACGCTGTCTTTCCATCGATTAATACCTAATCTTTTAGAAACACGTTCTACATGTGTATCAACTGCTAACGCTGGAACACCGAATGCGACACTTAATACAACATTCGCAGTTTTTCGACCAACACCTGCAAGACTTTCTAAATCTGTACGATTATTAGGTATTTTGCCATCAAATTTATCGATAAGTGATCGGCATAGCTTTTGAATGTTTTTGGCTTTATTACGATATAACCCGATTGAGCGAATATCTTGTTCCAGTTCTTCTAAACTGACATCCAAATAATCTTGTGGTGTTTTATACTTTTTAAATAACTCACGTGTTACTTTATTAACTAATACATCTGTACACTGTGCAGATAGCAACACCGCAATGGTTAATTCAAATGGATTATCATGTTTAAGCTCACATTCTGCATCTGGAAACATTTCATCAATGACATCTATCATACTTAATGCTTTTTTCTTACTTAACATTATGATTCCTCCTGATTCAACCAGTCAAACTTCGGAATGCTTTTGACTGTATGTTTCATTTGCGGTGTATGGTATTGACTACTGATCTTTTTAGAGTCCTCCACTGTTTTAACGTTGTTTTTCTTCCAATTTAATAGGATTCTATCAATGTATTTAAAGCTCATTTTTTCTTGACTCAATGCTTCATTCACCGCAGCTTGAATCACTGAAATATCATGGTGATCAACGTCAATCCACTGATTTAATGTATCAATTTCAATGGGTGATAAAGGACGGCCAAATGCGCTTTCAATCATTTGGAATAATGACTTAAAGGACTCTTGGTTATTCATTTCACGTTGTTGTGTTTCTTGGGATTTTAAAATTTTACTGAAAGATTGATAAAAACCATCTAGATTCATAAATTCCGCAAAACGTCCTTCTTCATCTTTTTGTACTGTTAAATCTAATAAATCTAATTGAATTAGACGCTGAATAACACCTGTCACTTCGCGTTCCTTCATCGTAGTACCTTTACTAAGATATGAAATAGAAGGTTGTTTATTTGAATGCTCATATTCATAAATTAATTTTAATAAGATGATTAAATCAGTTTCTGATAATCCCATGTCAGCATAGTGATCGAGTAATTCTCTTCTAATAACAACGGGGCGTTTTCTAAGTAATTCTATATCCAAAGTGACCCTCCTTTTTTGATATTTTACCTATTGAAATGGTCCAGTCATCGTTTACACACATGACTGGACCCATTTATTTTTCATTCAAATCATAGAATTGTTTATGGATATAAACGGTTTAATAAGCGTGGGAATGGTGCTGTTTCTCTAACGTGTTCTACGCCAGAAATCCATGCCACTGTTCTTTCTAAACCTAAACCGAAGCCGCTGTGAGGTACTGAACCATAACGACGTAAGTCTAAATAGTACTCATAGCTTTCTTTATCTAAACCATGTTCTTCGATACGTGACTCTAATAATTCTAAGTCATTAATACGTTCAGAGCCGCCGATAATTTCACCGTAACCTTCAGGTGCGATTAAGTCAGCACATAAGACTGTGTCTTCATTGTCTGGATTTGGCTGCATATAGAATGGTTTGATTTTTGTAGGATAATTTGTGATAAATACTGGTAAATCATAATGGTTTGCGATCGCTGTTTCATGCGGTGCACCAAAGTCTTCACCCCACTCGATGTCATCAAATCCTTCTTGTTTTAAGTATTCGATTGCATCATCATATGTGATACGTGGGAATGGTGTTTTAACTTTCTCAAGTTTAGAAGTGTCTCTGTCTAAGATTTTAAGTTCTAAGGCGCAATTCTTAAGTACAGATTGAACAACATGAGCAACGTATTGCTCTTGTGCTTCTAAACTGTCGTCGTGGTTATAGAAAGCCATTTCGCCTTCAATCATCCAGAATTCGATTAAATGACGGCGTGTTTTAGATTTCTCAGCACGGAATGTCGGACCGAATGAGAAAACTTTACCATATGCCATTGCTGCTGCTTCTAAATAAAGCTGACCACTTTGTGATAAGAAGGCATCTTCATCGAAATATTTAGTGTGGAATAATTCACTTGTACCTTCTGGTGCACTTGCTGTTAAAATTGGTGGATCAATTTTAACGTATCCGTTATCGTGGAAGAATTCGTATGTTGCACGAATAATTTCATTACGGATTTTCATCACTGCATGTTGTTTTTTAGAACGTAACCATAAATGACGGTGATCCATTAAGAATTCTGTACCGTGATTTTTTGGTGTGATTGGATAATCATGTGCTTCATGAATAATCTCAATAGATTTAACTTGCATTTCATAACCTAAATCTGAGCGATTATCTTCTGTAATTGTACCTGTAATGTACATTGATGATTCTTGGTTTAAGTTTTTAGCTGTCGCAAATGTATCTTCATCTACTTCAGATTTCACTACGACACCTTGCATGAATCCAGTTCCATCACGTAATTGCAAGAATGCAATTTTACCGCTAGAACGTTTGTTTTGAAGCCAAGCGCCAATTGTGACTTCTTGACCAATGTAGTTCTTTGCTTCTTTGATTGTAGTCTTCATTATTCAAACTCCTATACTTCTTTTTGACATTTATTAGAGAATTAATGATTGCTCGAAACTTCTAATTTTATCAAGTTGCTTTGAGCATTTGATTAACTTTTAACCCGTATATATTTTATCAAATAAATGCGTTTTCTTCTAGTTGATAAACTCTATTGTGCGGTTAATCGCTTTAATATTTTACTGAACTTTTGCAGATTACCGATTTGCTGATTGAATGCTTTTAACGTATGCATAAAGAAATGCTGATAATTACTTTTGATTAAGCGGCCATCAAAGGAAACAATGATGCCTTTATCATTTTCGTTTCGAATTAAACGCCCTAATCCTTGTCTGAAACGAATGACTGCATCAGGCAGCACATAGTCTTTAAACGTGGAGACAAACTCTGAATCCATCAACCAGTATTTCGTATTGTTCTGATTCATAAACGGCAGTTTTGCAATCATGACACATTTAATACCGTCACCTTGGAAATCAAAGCCTTCAAAGAATGTTCCTGTTCCTAATAAGATTGCTTTATCAAAGCTGTTGAATTGTTGCGCTATTTTATAGTTTTGACTATTGTTTTGCTGTGACAAGATAATGTAATCTTCAAAATCAGGTAAGTCATTTAATAATTCTTGAACATGATACATCATTTTGTAACTTGTAAAGAGCACTAAACATTTAGATTCAGTCATATTTACATATTCTGTAATATAACTGACAATCGCGTGCTCATATTTTTCTACATCACGATAATGATAAGGCTCAACATCATTTGGAATAAAGATAGTTGCTTTATTTTGGTTATCAACTACATCGTCAATAATATACGTGTTGAATTCAGCATCTTGGTTGAACCACTTTTTATAAGCTTCAAAGGATCCATTAAAAGTTAACGTGCCTGAAATAAAAGTTAAGGCATTAAACTTGTCTAAAATTTGATGTGAAAGTATATCTTTCACCTTATAATCCTTCACATAAATCGTAATCGTTGATTTCTGTTCTAAATTTTTAATGGATAAAAAGCATGTGTGATCTGCTTTTAAACTTTGTTCAATCGCACGGAAGTGGTCATTGATGTACAGTAAATGTTTACGAATTGATTTGATAGTTTTATGACTCATGCCATTAAAGTATTCTAACGTTAAGTTCAATTTATGGATAATCTCATGGATATCTTTTAATATCGGCGCTTTATCAAATTGATTTACAAAATGAATCTTATGATTATCATCATCATGAATCGTAGAATCATGGATAATATCGAAGATTGTCGTAAATAATTGTTCATTCAATTCATGAATATCATTTACTGCGGTTTTAAGTCCAAAAACATCAATCGGTGGAATATCTAATCTTTCTAAGATACGTTTTTGTTCAAGACGATCTACTGCCTTTAATAGTTTTTCATTTTCAGTCTTACCGATTAAACCTAGTTGATATTTAATATCTGAATAGCTGAGTTCATTTGTGACTTGGTCTAATGCATAATCTGGTAAGCGATGTGCTTCATCGATAATACAGTCTTCAAACAATTGATAAATACTATTTTCTTGAGAAGCATGTATTAAATGCGCATGATTTGTTATACCAATTTGGATATTTTGTGCATTACGTTTTAAGAAATTATAGTAATGAATATCATGACGGACCGGCACATAAGTTTCAGCTTTTTGCTCTAAATACATCTTTTGTCCGCCTTTAAGATTAAGCTCTTGAATGTCCCCTGTTTCTGTGTGGGTAATCCATATCAATAACTGCATTTTAAGCAAAGTTACATCGTAGTTTTGTGTCTCGTCTTTAAGAATCTGACTGATGAGTCCTAAAGAAATATATTCACGTTTACTTTTGATAATCGCCGCATTGATACGGTAACCAAGTACTTTTTCTAGTGTAGGTATTTCATGTTCTAATAACTGATTTTGCAATAACTTAGTATTTGTTGAAATCATGACATGTTGTTTAGTTTCAATATTATACATCAGTGCTGCAATTAAATACGCAATAGATTTACCTGAACCTAAGGGTGCTTCAATCAATGCTTTATCATTATGCATGAGTTGATCTAAAATAATTTCTGTTAAATAAAGTTGCTTTGGTCGATATGTGAACCCCAAAGCGTCAATGACCTTTTTATAAAAGTCTTCAGTTGAACCTTCAAAATCAATGGAAGGTGCTTTGAAATCGACTTGTTTTCTGTAAATGATTTGTTCAAATTGAGCGTATTGATTATCTAATGGCTGATCGCCATGGTGTCTGACCATTTCAAACAATACATCATGTAACTGATATTTTAAATCTTTGCTTAAGTAATAAAGTTGTTTCAATGTATCAGTCGGTAATGCGTTCAATACATTAAAAGCTTTAACCATTAATTTTGCTGTAGTAGCCGCATCTTCATCAGCGCGATGAGCATTATTCAGTGGAATATTATGATTTTCTGCTAATTCACTCAGCTGATAGCTTTTATCCGTTGGAAATGCAATTTTAAACAATTCTACAGTATCAATCGTTTTTCTTGGATGATAAGTAATATTACATTTTCTAAATGCATTTTTTAAGAAGTTCAAATCAAAAGAGACATTATGTGCAACAAACACACAATCCTTCAAGACTTCATAAACTTCATCTGCAATTTCATGAAAGTATGGCGCTTGTGTTAACATAGCGTCTTCGATTGACGTGAGTGCCTGAATGAAAGGCGGAATTTCTAAGTCTGTCTTTATTAAAGAGTGGTATGAGCCGACAATTTCATAATTACGTACAAATGTAATACCGATTTGGATGATTTCATCATAATCCTTCTGGTTACCTGTCGTTTCTAAATCTACCACTGCATAAGTAGTTTGACTCACACGATCGCCTCCTTTCTATAAATCTATATCTGCACTCATTAAACGGTGGTTTGTACCTGCTTCATCTACGACTAATAAGAAACCATCTTTATCGATATCTATCGCTTGACCACTGAACTGTTCATCATTTTCTGTGAATTTCAATGTTCTATGCCAGATATTCGAGTGTGTTCTATATTCGTCTCTAATAGATTCAAATGGTACGGTTAAGAATTGAATATAACGTTTTTTCATATTTTTTAATAATGTATCTAAAAATGCATAACGGTCTACTTTTTGATCGGCATGTTCAAAAATGCTTGTGGCACGATGTGCAATCTCTTCTGGGAATTCGTCTGCATGTTGATTCATATTGATACCGATACCACATATAACAGCTTCTATACCATCACTGTTTGCGGACATTTCCGTTAAAAAACCACATACTTTTTTCGAACCGATATAAATATCGTTCGGCCATTTGATTTCAACTTTATCGTTTGAAAATGGTTGGATAGATTCGCGAATTGCTAAAGCCATAAATAAATTAAATGTAGTGATTAAAGAAAAAGGAACTTTAGGACGAAATACTGCACTCATCCATAGACCTTTCCCTTTTGCTGAGTCCCAAAAACGGTTGAAACGGCCGCGCCCTTTCGTTTGTTCATTACTCAACACTAACATTGCGTTTTGATGGCCAACCATTTTTTGTTTCGCAGCAAGCTGTGTCGAATCAATCGTATCATAAACATAGACATCATCGAAAAAACCTTGTGCATCCACAATTTGCTCTACAATTCCAGGATACCAAGTATCCGCAAGCTGTTCTAATTGATGGCCTCTATGATTAACAGAGTGAATAACACACCCTTCTGCTTTTAATTGATCTATAATTTTTTTAACAGCAGTTCTCGAAATTTGTAACTGTTCTGCTATCATTTGACCAGATATATATTCTGATTGATTATCATATAACATTTTAACGACATCTTGACTATATTTAGACATTTGCTTTCACCCATTTTATGATTTCACTTTGTTCATTTTGCAACTCATGATTGATAATCGCACATTCTATTTTTCTTAGTATATCTTTTAACCATGGGCCGCCTTTTCGATTTAATGTTTCTAATATGATTTTACCATTGATAGCGATATCACTTCTTTTAGAAATCACTAAGTCCTTATCAATCTCTTTAATTGATTCTTGATTTATTATTAAAGGATGACCTAAATAAATCCTGTTTTCATTCAGTGTTTCATGCATCGACAATATATAAGATAATACAGGCAAGCCGTAGTCGTAAACTAAAAGACGCAATGCTTTTTTATCTGAAAGTGTTTCTAGCTTTTCAAAAATACTACAATACATTTTTACCTTCTTTTTCATATCGTTACTAATTTTTAGTTTTGCTAAAGCACCATTATTTTCAGGTTGTTTAAACATCATTACCGCAAGCATAAATTCTAATGAAATTGGTTCGCAAATATGAATGTGTGACATCTTATAATTTTTGAAAAATGGCACATAATCAAAGAAATTCAGTTCAAGTAATAATGGATAAACGTGTGCGACATCTTTACCATTTAGTAGTTTCGTTAACTCCACTATGATTCTTTCGATGGACAAATAGACAGTATCAGCCATACGATTTTTCATCGCATTGTATGTGGCATCTTCTATGTCAAACCCTAATTGCGATTTAAAGCGTAAGCCTCGTAGTATGCGCAAAGCATCTTCAGTAAAACGCTCTTCTGCAGGCCCTACTGTAACAATTCGTTTTTGTTTAATATCTTCATATCCGCCAAAATAGTCTCTAATGGTAAAATCAGTATCCATCGCAATCGCATTCATTGTAAAGTCCCTACGCTCTACATCTTTATATAAATCACGTACAAAATAAACTTCATCTGGCCGTCTATGGTCTTTGTATTCACCTTCGGCACGATATGTGGTTACTTCATAATTTTCATTTTGATAAACCACGTTAATCGTTCCATGTTCTTTACCAATTGGGATCGTATGATCAAATATGGATTCGATTTCATCGGGAGAAGCGCTAGTAGTAATATCAATATCGTGAATAGGACGGTTCATTAAATAATCACGGACCGATCCACCGATATAATAGGCTTCAAATCCATTCTCTTGTATTTGGTTTAAAATAGGTGCAGCTTTTAAAAATAAGTCTTTATTCATGATTTTCCTCTAACATTTGGTTGTAATAATATTCATATTGATCTGCGATTAACTCAGAGTTGAAACGTTCTGTCACGTCTTTCAACATTTGTTCGCGAACACGTTGATACAACGTATCATCCGTTAATAACTTAATCGCATATTCACTCGCTTTATCGCTATCTCCAATATCAACAATAAAGCCTGTTTCTTCATGTTTAATCACTTCTTTAATACCGCCAGCCGTTGAACCGATGGGTACAACACCTGTTTTCATCGCTTCTAATAAAGTTAAACCAAAACTTTCCTTTTCACTTAATAAGAGTACTAAATCAGACATTTGATAAAATTGATTTACAAATTCTTGTTTTCCTAAAAACATGACATCATCTTCAATATCTAGTTCACGTACTAAACGTTTCATTTCCATTAACTCTGGTCCATCACCTAGTAATAGTAATTTCGATGGTATTTGATCATGCACTTTTTTGAAAGTCTCAATAATCGTATCAATACGTTTGACTTGTCTAAAGTTCGAAACATGAATCAATACTTTCTCATCAGGTTTGATACCATAAACTTTTTTCAATGCATCGTCTCGTTTTGTCGGAAAATCAATTTCTCTGACAAAGTTATAAATCGGTATGATTTCTTTATCAGTACCGATGATTTCTTGCGTTTGATGTGCTAATGATTTACTTACACTTGTTACAACGTCACTATTTTCAATACCGAATTTAATCGCATCTTTAAGAGAATGATCAAAACCAAGCACTGTAATATCTGTACCATGCAAAGTCGTCATGATTTTGACGTCTTTACCAGACATTTGACGTCCTAATATGCCGCAAATCGCATGAGGCACTGCATAATGCATATGTAGGATATCTAAATCATATTCACGAATTACAGATGCGATTTTTGTACTTAAACTGATATCATAAGGTGGATATTGAAAAACTGCATATTGGTTTACTTCTACTTGGTGGAAAGTAATATTTGGAAGTGGTTTTCTAATACGAAACGGTAAGTTTGAAGTGATAAAGTGGACATCATGCCCTCTTTCAGCAAGTGTTATCCCAAGTTCAGTTGCGATAATACCTGAACCTCCCATAGAAGGATAACATGTAATTCCTATCTTCATTTCAAACCGACTCTCCTTTATCTCTCTATATAGTTTTATTTACGTTCAAAACGATCTTTATCTCGTGTATTAAATTTATGCATTGTTTCATCAAAACTTTCGGTCATATCGATATCTAAAGAATTTGCGATACACAATAAAACGAACAGGTTGTCTCCGAGTTCAGCTTTAATCGTATTTTCCTCTTCAGTATCTTTCTTTTTCTTTTCTCCATATACATGGTTGATTTCTCTAGCAAGCTCCCCGACTTCTTCTGTTAAACGTGCTAAATTCGCAAGGGGTGAGAAATAACCAGCTTTAAATTGGCCGATATATGCATCGACTTCTTTTTGCATTTCTGACATAGTTTTCATGCATTTCATCTCCTTACATCTTAACTCCTAGTATATCTTATATTTTTTTATTATGCATTTTAAGTGCAATCTCAACAAAATAAAAAACCTTGCTGCGAGAGCAAGGTTTCAGACTGTCGACAAAGTCCTACGGACTTGTCGGCATTTTTTATTTTTTAACATTTTACATAATAACCTTTTCCCCATTTCTTGTATAATGATAGTAATAAGATAATGAGGTGATAGTATGCTAA